>CAXUMS010000013.1:5819-17770 GCA_964252165.1 uncultured Armatimonadaceae bacterium | reverse complement strand
ACGGCAGTGGGCGCGGGCAACTCGGAGGCGTCGTTGACGGCGTCCGCGGGCGCCGTTTCCGCGAACGTGACAACGTCGTCCGCGTCCGGACCAATATCGCCGAACTCGCCCGCGAGGGCGGCCGCCATGAGCGCCTCGTCCTCGGCGGAAACCGTGTCGTCGCGGTCGCGGCTTGGCGCGTTGCGGGCGTTAGGGGTCCCGCCGCGTCGTCCCGCCCCGGCGTTTTTGCCGCTTGCGGCGGCAGGGGCGGCGTCGCCTTCAAATAGGAACGGCGCAAGCGCGGCGGGCAGTTCGCTTTGGGTCAAGCCGTCCGCGCCGCTGTCCGGGTCGCCGCCAAGCCGCGCGACTTCCGATGCGGTTCCGTAGAACAAAAGGCGCGTGCCGCGCATCGGCATCGAAAGCCGCGCGCCGAAGCCATTGGTCGCAAGCGTTTCCTCGGCGAGCAGGTCGTACAAAACCGCGTCTTCGGGCAGATATACGGTGGTTCCGCCGCCCGGCGCGGAGTGGAGGCTAATCAAATGCTCGCCGATAAAGGCCGCGTCATCGTCCACCGTATAAACCGGAACGCCTGCGAGTTTGTACAGCCCGCGCAACAGTGGCAACGATAGCGTCGCTTCGCCGATAAAGACCGAGCGCCACCGGTCGTGCTTGCGAACCGCAAGCGACGGGGCGCCGCTGGTGACATACTCGCCCAATACTTGCGCTTTGGGATCGGCGACATAGAACGACGGGTTGACACGCGTTTCCTCGCCGAGTTTTTGACCGCGCAGACCGTCCGTGAGCGGCGACGCGACCCCGCCGGATAACACCTGCGTCCCCACTTTGGATCCCCACGGTTGCGGGCGAATCTGCATTCCGATGACATCGGCCAGATCGCCCGCGTTTTCGGATTCGAGCGCGCCCGGCCCGTATACCCAGGCGAGCGTGCGCCCGTCGTTCTGGAAGCGCTTTTTCAGCGCGCTTCGCACATCGGCGGGGATACGAAACGCGTTCAGGAACAACAGCAGTTTCGGCTCGGACGGGAAGTTGGGCTTGGCGAGATCGGAGAGAAGGTAGAAACCGACCCGCGCGCCCGACCGAATCAGGGCGTCGCGCTGATGGGCGACGATTTGTCCCAGAAGCCGCTCGTCGTCGCGGACGCCGAAGAACGAGCGCTCGTCCACGATCACGGCGACATCGGGCGCGGGAAGCGCGAGCGCGTCATCGCTTCGGCGACGGTTCGCGAGTTTATCCGCTAACAAGCGCAGATAGCCCACGGCCTGCCACGATTCACGGTCATCCAGCCAGCCGTCGCCCCATAAATCCATCCACGAAACGCCCGCGCCTTTGGCGAGGGCCGCGCCCAGGTTCCGCGCGTGAACCGCGCGGGTTCCTTCGGCGTTCGCGATTTTGGGGTTGTACGCGTCGGGCGTCTCGTTGTTGGCGAGGTGCGTTTTGGTGTCGTCCTCGCTGATCCAGAGTTTGCCCGCAAGCGTGACCGATTCAATCGGCGCGGCGAACGGGGCCGAGCCGCCCGGCGTGCGTCCACTGTACGAGAGCGGACCGGTCAGAATATCCACATCGGGCGACGCGAGAACCTGTGCGAGCGATAAATGCCCGGACGCGGCGCGGGCAAGCTCCAGCGTATAGCCGTAGGAAGTCGCGACAAGCGAGCGTCCCCCGGACGCTTCCTTGACCACGCGGGCAAGCCGCACGATGGTTTGCGCGACCACGTCGCTTGCGTACTCGTGGAAGTCCCGCCAGCGCGACTCGCGCGGCCCGAAGAACAGGGTCGGACCGACCGGCGGGTTCCCGGTCGGGATTTCGGCGTTGTCGAAGGTGACCGCGCCATCATGCCACGACGCCCGGAGGTCCACCTGATTGTTTTTGTAGCGGGATTTGAGCCACGCCCGGAAGCCGAGGGCGTTCGCGGGCGACAGGTCGAAGCCGCGCCCTTTCTCGTACAGCCATTCGCCGTGTTCCAGGTAAAATCCAACGACGCGCCCGGCGTGCGCGCCTCCCGCAACATGCTCGATAGCCGCGCGCAGGGCGTCGGTCGCCTCGCCGTCCCAGAACGCGCGCGACGCGATGGACACGTCGCCCGGTTCGCCGTCGGCGTAGGCGGCCATCTCGTCCGGGTGCGTGCGTTCCCACGATTGCGGGGGCGAGAAGATCAAGCGCGGGATCACAAGGGCGTCCGGCGCGTTCTCGGCGAGGAAGTTCAGCACATCGTCGAGCGGCCCAAAGCGTCGCTCGCCGGATTTGGCGCGCCAGGGCAGGTGGGCGAGAAGCGTAAACGTGCGGATACCCGCCTCGTAGGCGAGCCGCACCTCGCGCAGGGCGACGCCGGTTAGACCTTCTTCGGTTTCCGTGTTGACGAAAAACCACAGCGGCAGGCGCGGTTCGTCGTTCACGACGATTTCCGGCGTTCCTTTGCGAACCTCGATACGGGCGGACGCGAGCCGGGCCAGCGTTTCATCGGGAAGCGGCTTATACGGCGCGGGCGGCAGGTTGATAGCGCCGACGTTCGCAACGGGCGCAAGCGCGTCCGGGGCGGCGACAAGCGCGTCGGAAACCGGGCGGGCGGGCGCGGCCTGGCGCAAACCGCGCACACGGCGCGGCGCGGCGGGTTTGCCTTCCGCTCCGGTTGCGCCTCCGAGCGCGCCCGCGAGATCAATCACGGGCGTGTTCGCGGTCGCAGGACCGGCGGGACCGGCGTCCACGGGGATACGGCGTCCGCCGCGCACACGGGCTTGACCGGACGGCGCGGGCGGGGCCGGAGTCGCCCGCCCCGACGAGCGTCCGCTGTTGTTGTTGGCGTTTCCGCCGTTGTTGGCGTTCGGCGTATTTGGCGTGGAGGGGGCGTTATTTTGAGCGTTTTGACCCGTTTGCTTGTTACCGCCGCCGCGCCCGCCTCGTCCGCCGCGACCGCCCGCGTTTGCAGGCGGGGCCGGAGTCGGCGCGGAAGGCGCAGGACTGATGGGCGCGGGGGCGGCGTCGGTCGCGCCGTTTTCACCGGCGTTTGCGGCGGCGGCTCCCGTTCCGCGTCCCCGACCGGAGCGACGGCGCGAGCGGCGCGGCTTATCGTCCAGAGCGTCACCGGAAGGCGCATCGCCTTCGGCGGCGGCGTCCTCGGTCGCAACCTCTTCGATTTCGGTTTCCGCGACGCCGATAAACGCGTCGGTGATCGCCGCATCGTTTGCGGCGGCTTCAGGATCGGCGAAAGTCTCCGGCGCGTCGGCGCCGTTGTCGTTCGCGTCGGCGTCGCGGGCGGCCACGGTTTCCGCGAGCGGGAGGAGCGAAACGTTTTCGGAAAGCGGCTCCTCCGTTTCCGTTATGTCCGGCGCATCCGTGTCGGGCGCGGGCGGTGCGGCGACTGTGGCAAGGGCTTCCGACGCGCTCGCTTCGCGTGCGGGATCGTCCGCCGCGAGCGTGACCGTCGTACTACCAGTCGCGTCAACCGTTTCCGCAATCGGCGAAACCATGCCCGCCGCGACCAGATTGGCGGCGGCATCGTTGGTTTCCGCAACCGCGTCGGTCACGACCGCGTCGGTCGCAACCGGCTCGGTATCTTTTTTCACGGTTCGGCGGCGCGGGCGTTTGGGCTTTTCGTCGGGAGCGGCGGCGGCATCGCCGCTTTCCGCTGGAACGACCGGCGACAGAACGGGCGCGGCGTCCCCGTCCGAGGGCGCTATAACGGGCGTTTCCGTAGCGGCGACATCGCTGTCCGGCGTGACCGCTTTGCGGGTCGCGCGGCGTCGCGGGGCCGGTTTAGGCTTTTCCACCGGCGCAACATCGGCGCCGCTTGCGGCGGGGGCGTTATCAACAGGAACGGGCGCGGTTTCGGACGCGCTGAAAACGGAAAGGGAATCCGGGGCGGATTCCGGGGAAATATCGGGGTTCGTCGCGTTCGTTTCGGTAACGGGGGACGAGGACGAGGCGGCGGGTTGCCGACGACGCATGGGCTTGAAACTCCTGACCGGCGGGACGCAAAGAGCGTGCGCGGCGCGCTTTTCGCCACGGCGTCGAACCGTGACGAAAAACGATAGCGGCGTGTTAAAACGGCGCCTGCGTTTCACCGACCCCGCCCCGCGCGCTATCGCGGCTTTGTCGCTTCGCAAAGCCGCAAAACAAGCGGCGCGCTTTGTACTTAAATTAAGTAGCGCGGCGGGTCCGTCACGGCAAGCCGTGGCGGCGGGGGCGTTCACAACGCTGAACTATCGGCGGTTGACCGAGCGAGCGAACGTCATGAAGGAAACGCGGGAGCGCGCATTTGTCGCCTTCCCCAACAACACCTTTGGAAAGCGCGCACGCACGCGGACATACATCCCGCAAAAAACGTAAAAATTGGTAAAAAAGGTCATCCGACGCGCTTTAACAGCGCGCTCGAAAAACCGGAACGGCTTACTCTGGTTTTGAACGTAGTGTAAACTAACCCCGTCGCAACCCGCGCGCCCTTTTCGGAAAGCCCAAAAGCCTTCCTCCACGAAGCGGCGCCGCAACGGAAACTCGCGAGCGAAAACCGCGCTCCGCTCCGATTATACCACGCAGGCCGCGACGAAACGCTTTGATGTCGCTCCACGCCTAACTGTTCGCCGCTTGCCAACAATCCCGTTCACCGTGTACTATAACGTGTCAGGACAAGCAGGAAATTCCCGCTCGTCTACACGCCCGCCCAGGTGGTGGAATGGCAGACACAGAGGACTTAAAATCCTCTGCCGCAAGGCGTGCGGGTTCGAGTCCCGCCCTGGGCATTATTATCGCTAACCGTTTGTTTGGTCCGTTTTGTCTACGTTGTCGTCCGTTCAGAATGGCTCACGCAGTGGCGAGCCGAGTGGCGAAAAACGGCGAGAGAAACGATAGGGGCAGAGGGTTTGCGCCTTCGTTGAGGATGCCGGATAAGCGGACATGGGGTTTAGCGGTTCCGTGGAAATCCGAGCCGCCGGTGATCTCCAGTTTTAGCCGTTGCGCGATACGGACGAACCGGTCGGTCACGGCGGGCGTGTACGACGAGTAGTACGCCTCGACGCCGTCCAAGCCGAGTTCCTGAAACGCTTTCAAAAGGGATTCCTCGGTGTGACCGGGGAGGCGGGCGAAGTTGATCAAGCCGGGGTGCGCGAGGAAGCACAGTCCTCCCGCATCGTGGATTAGTTGTATCGCATCGGCGGGAGACAACGTGGTTTTCACGATATAGCCGGGGGCGCTATCGGCGAGGTATTTATCGAACGCCTCACGGGCATCCTTCACCACGCCTTTTTGCACCAGCGTTTGCGCGAAGTGCGGACGGCCCACATTCGCGCCGGGCGGCGCAACCGCCGTCACCTCTTCCAGCGTTATCGAAACGCCCAGAGCGCGCAGGCGAGCCGCCATCTTCTCGTTGCGCGCGCGCCGGTTCTCCGACAGTTCCGCAAGCGTTCGGGTCAAGCCCGCATGCGCGGGGTCCACGCCCAATCCCAGCAAATGGCACTTGCCCGGCCTGCCCTCCGCCGACAACTCGACGCCGGGCAACACGCGCGGCGCGCCCTTATCGCCCGCGTCGCGCAACGCCTGTGCGGCGTTTTGCGCCTCGGCCACTCCCGCCGTGGTGTCGTGGTCGGTGACCGCAACGGCGTACAAGCCCGCCGCGCGCGCGGCATGAACCAACTCGGTTGGCGTCGCGGTTCCATCGGAGGCGGTGGTATGGGCGTGGAAGTCAACAAAAACGGATGCGGCGTCGCTGGGGTGTTGGGTGTTGGGTGTTGGGTGTTGGGCGTTTTCGGTCATAACGGTTGCGGTTATTGTATCCGGCGTTAGGGCGGGGTTACCGTGAACGCTTACTGCATAACGTGAATTTCAGACAATACCAATCCTTTGGACTCTCACTTCCTCTCCCTGCGTTTTTACTCTCACCCCCTAACCCCCTTTCTCGCAAGCGAACGAAGGGGAACCGGATAAATGCTAAGAGCAGCAGGCAAACCTACAAACCGTTTGGTTCTGGTTCCCCCTCGTTCGCTTGCGAGAAAGGGGGTTAGGGGGTGAGAGTAAAAACGCAAGGGGAGAGAGTAAGAGACATTTTATTAAACACTCGTAGCCTCACGGCAATCAATATGTCATCCGAAACGTATTGCATCAACGTCTACGGCTTCCTCCCCGTACCCCGCGCCTGCGCCAATGCGGCGCGGGCGCGGGCGTTGCCGGGCGCGAGGCGGACGGCATCGGCGAGCGGGGCGACGGCGTCGGCAGGGCGGTTCTGGCGCAAAAGAACCATGCCCAGGTTGTAGTGCGCGTCGGCGAAGTTCGGGGTGAGGCGGATGGTCGTGCGGAACTCGGCCTCGGCGTCGCGGTTCCGGCGCCCGTTGGCGAGAAGAACTCCTAAGATATAGCGCGCCTCGGCGCGGTTGGGGTTCAGCGCGACCACGCGCCGCATCTCGGTCTCGGCCTCGCGCGCGGCGCCGGGTCCCTGCCGGGCGAGAAGCACGGCAAGACGAAAATGCGCTTCCTCGAAAGCGGGGTTTAATCGCACGGCCTCGCGCAGATGAACAACGGCCTCGGTTTTCGCGTTTTGCGCCGCGCCGGTCGCGCCCTTGCCCGAAGACGCATCGGCGAGCGCGATCAGCGACACGCCCAGATGATACTGCGCCTCGCCGTAATCCGGGCGGAGCCGAACGGCCTCGCGAAACGACGCGACCGCGCCGTCCATATCGCCGGTTTCCCCGTACGCAACGCCCAGGTTATTGGTCGCCTCGGCGTTGCCGGGGCGCAGGCGCGCGGCGATTTGGGCGTGTTGCAGGGCGGCGCCGGTTTCGCTCCGCTCCGCAAGCGCTATCCCTAAATTGTTGTGGCCCGCGACGCTTAAAGGATTGACCGCGACCGCATTGGTAAAAACGGTAATGGAGTCGCGGAACGTGGGCAGATACAAAAAGGTCCGCAGGGCGAGCAAACCCGCGAAAACGACGGCAAGGAACACGGCGGGGACGCTTCGGGCGCGCTCCCGGTTTTCGTTTTGCGCCACAACGGTTGCGACCGCGTAGCCCAGCCCAATAAGCGACAGGTAAACGTAGCGGTCAGCGACCGTGGAGTACGACTGAAAGTAGAACGGGACCAGCCCCAACACCGGGAACGCGCCCGCGATGAAAAGAGCGAGCGCGACCAGCGGCCACCGAAGCCGTCCTTTCCGGTACCATGCGATGGCGAGCAAAAGGAACGCCGCGACCGCGACGGCGTTCGCGTACGCCCACGAATGCGCGAGGACATACGCGGGCGTCCGCCCGTAGTCAATCGTGAGCGGCGCGACTGGCGCAAGGACCTTCATGGCGTAAAAAGCGAGGGCGTCGCCCGCGATTATGGGGCGCGTCAGGATAACGGTGTGAACGCCCGCCGCCGTGGTCGAAGTCGCGCGCGTCAGGAGCGCGACGCCCCCCGCGAGCGCGAGCCAGACGAGCAGACCGGGCCAAACCGCGCGAACGGGACGCCGGTAGTGCAGGGCGAGCGCGAGCGCGACGAACGGCGCGGCGGCGGCGGTGGGCTTGGCGAGAAGCGCGCAAATGTAAAACAGGGTAGCGACCGCATAAAAGCGCGCGGCCCTCGCCCGCGCCCGCCGCGATACGCCCTCCGCGCCGCTGATAACGCCCTTTCCCGCCGCCTGTTCTTCCCCATGCCGCACGTACAAGAAAAGCGCGAGCAGGGCGAAAAAGCCGGAGAAAACGCCGTTATGCCCGGTCACCCAGGCGACCGGCTCGACCTGAAGCGGGTGGACCGCCCACACCAGCGCGCCCAATCCCGCCCCGAGCGGCGATTTGACCAACCGGCGCAAAAGCGAATAAACCAGAACGGCGTTCGCGGCGTGGACGGCGACGCCGACCGCATGAAAAACCGCTGAGGAAAGTGTGGCCGAGCCGCCGCCTAAAACCGCGACCGGCGCGGGCATACGAGCGAAAAGGGCGCACGCGGCCCAAATCGTGTATGTGAGCGGCGTATACAACTCGAAGTACGACGTGCGCCAAAACTGCGCGACGCTTGCGCCGGTGACGACCGGATTCAGGTACGGGTTCTGGTAAACATTGGTAGTGTCGTCCCAGTTTAGAAACGCGAAACGAAACGCGGGCGCAAACAGGGCGAGGGTGCAAAAGATAAGGGCTAAGGGATAAAGGATAAAAGGAAACCGTCGCGGCGATGCAGGCGCAATTATAGGCGGCGCAGGCATTGGTTCCACGGGAACGGGTTGCGATGATTGTTGCGCGTTTTTCTTCATCCTTGCGGGGCGTGGTAAGGGTGTAATGGCATCGGCTTATTTTGCGAGTAGTGTAAGTTCTGTTCAACCAGCGGCGTCATCAACGGCGGTCACGCATCACGAGGGGCCAAAGAATAATCCCAAGATGCGAAAGGGGCGTTTTTGAACGCCCTAAACCCACGGCGGAAGCGTCGCCGCAACATCTATTTCTGGACAAGGGCTACGATTTACGCCGTTTTGATGATGCCATCTACCTCGGCAAGATCGGCATCGGTCAGCAACCAACCGGCGGCGCCGACATTGGCCGCGATCTGCTCCGGCTTAGTCGCCCCGGCGATTACCGAGGCGACTGTGGGCTGACGCAACAGATAGGAGAACGCAAGCTCCAGAATCGTATGACCGCGATCTTCGGAGAACGTGATCAGCTTTTCGACAATCTCCAATTTGTCGTCGGTGAGGCGATCTGCGAAGCGGGGGGCGGAAAGGCGCGTATTCTCCGGCGCGGGTAGCCCTTTGCGGTACTTCCCGGTGAGCAAACCGCTCGCCAATGGGAAGTACGGCAGGAACGCGACGCTCGCTTGGGCGCATTGATCCAGAACGCCATCGGTTTCCGGGTCGCGCTTGAGCAGACTGTAGTCGTTCTGCACACTGACGAAGCGCGCGAGATTGCCTTCGGTCGAAATGCGTTCCGCTTCGATGAGCCGCTCCCGCGAAAAGTTCGAGCAACCGATCTCTCGCACCTTTCCGGCGACCACAAGTTCATTGAGCGCGCCCAGCGTATCGGCGATGGGCGTGTCAGCGTCCGGCGTGTGCAACTGATACAGATCAATGCGGTCCGTTCCCAACCGGCGCAGGCTATCCTCGACCGCCTGCCGGATATAGTCAGGGCGGGCGCCTTTGCGCTGATCATCGATTCGCGCGCCGAACTTGGTTGCAAGGACAATAGCGTCGCGACGCTTGCCCAGAGCCTTGCCCAAGAACTCCTCGCTTTTGGTTCCGCCGTAGATGTCGGCGGTATCGAAAAAGTTGATGCCTGCTTCGACCGCCGCATCAACCACGGTTTTAGTCGCCGCTTCATCCATCCGCATACCGAAGTTGTTACAGCCCAAGCCGACCGCAGAGACGGTCAAAGATCCGATTTTTCGTTGTTCCATCGTTTACCGCCTATCGTTTCTTTGTGCAAATCTGAAGCGTTTTCCCTGACGCCGGGAACCGCTTAAAGATCGGCGAGAATCGTCGCCTTGCGCGCATCGAAGTCCGCTTGGTCAATCAAACCGTCTTCCAGGTAGCCTTTCAGTTCCACCAACCGCTCGCGCACCGTGCGCTGATTTGGCGCGGCGGCGAGCGGCGCGATGGTCGCCGTGGTCGCGGCGGCCCCGTTGGTTTGGGATGCGCCGTTGGTCGGCGTCGCTGTCGCGACCGGCGGGGCGGGGGCGGCGACCGGCGTCACCGCGACGGGCGCGCCCGGTCCGGCGTAGTTGATTTGCTCCAGATAATCCGAGATCGCCTTCTGGTACGGTCGGTAGATCGCGGCGGGCAAAGCGCGCTCCTGCGTACGGGCGTGCGCGACCAGATGGTTACCCAACTCGGTGACGCCCATCTCGTGCAGTTTCCCCTCGATTCCCTGCTCCAACTGCTCGCGTAAGGTGGGATTGTCGCACAGGATCAGCACGATCTCGCGCGCTTCGCGGGGCGGGCGGTTCTCGGACTCCTGATCGGTCTCGGCGGCGCGCATCAATTTCGCCATATCGCCCGTGATCGAAACGAAGGTACCGAGCGGGTCGGTTTTCGGCAAACCAAACCGGTCCCGGTACGACGCCTCGAACTGGATGGTTTCTTTCGCGCCGGTCGCGGTGTAGCGGGTGTCGCGCTTTTCCGTGATGACGCCCGTGGACCAGCCGACGCAGAACGCCTGCCACGCCTGCTTCTGGTCCTCAAACGACGGGGGATTAATTCTAATCCATTCCTTCACATCGCGCCGGGTATGGATCGGGTTCGCCGCCGCGCCCTGGGCGCGGGCCTGCTCGTACGCGAACTTGTACGAATCCATGCCCTCAAGCAAGCGGAGCGGGAACGCGGCCCGCTCGCGCAAAAACAGCACCTGGTGCTGCTCGTTGGCGTTGCTGATTTGCCCGTCGCGGATACCCTGAACCGTGTCGCGGAGCATCGTCAGGAAGCGCGCTTCCTGCTCGGTTCGGCCCTCGCTTCCGTGCATCTGGCCCACGATGGTTTGTTCTTTGTTTTGCGTGTGCTTGTAGTTGGGCGCGTTTTCCTGCAAATGGATAAACGGCTGGGACAGCGCGAACACACGGCGTAACTCCTCGATAGAGCGGTCCGACCCGCTTCCGAACTTCTCGAAGAACTTGTCCACCACGGCCTCGTTCTCGACCGGCTTGAAAACATCGCGCGCCCGCCCGAACAAAACCGCTTTGACGCGATTCAGGTCCTGATCGCGAATGCCGTAAATGTCGCCGGTCGAGCCGAGCGCGGTTAGCGAATCGGCGGCGGCGGACGATACGGCGGGGTTGCCCGGATCGGCCCCGTCACCGACATACGCGGAATACCGATGGTCAATATCGCCGTCCACGTATGTCGCGGTCCCGTTGTCGTTGTCCACGCGCCGTCCCCGGTCGAAGATAATCAAACCGTTGACATCCACGGGGTTCTCGATAGCGGTCTGCTCTTCTTTGCGGAAAAACGCTTCGAGGCCCTTCATGCGCTCGATATACGCATCCATCTCTTCCTTGAGCCGCTCCAACACCGTCAGCATCTGCGTGTAAAAATACACGGCGGCCTCAGCCGAGCGCATATCCAGAACCGCGACATCCCACCGGCGCGCTTGAACCAGATACGCGTCTTTTTTCTCGTCAATCGCGTTGCGCTTCGCGCCCAGCACCAGACCCAATGCGAAATCTCCGGCGGCGTTGTTGATGCCGCCGAGTTGCGCGTCGCGCTGTTCGGCGACCGGGCCAAGCGTTTCCTTGTGCGCGTCGCGCTCCTTGCCCAGATTGTCGGCGTACGCGCGGAACCGCTCGGTCGCCTGATCCAAGAAAGCGCGCGCGACGCCGTGCCGCCGGTTTGGGTCATTGACGCAGGCCGAGATAAAGCCGCGCAAAGCGCGCTCTTTTGCGGGAACCAGGGCGCGCAGGTTTTCCTGAATTTGGAACAGGTACTCGCCCATGTTCTGACGCCGCTTGCCCAGCAAATCCGGGTTCGGGTCGTTATCGGCGACCTTGACCTCCTGCTCCTTTTGCTTCGCGGTCAGCATCTCGACCACGCGGTTATTGCCGGGATACGCGGTCTGGTACTGACCGTTAGTTGCGGTCCAGTGCGCGAGCGCGCGGTCCCGGAGCAACTCCCCACTTTCCTGATTGGCGACCGTGATCTGCCGCTTGACCTCGTCGGGGTCCAAGCCCAAACGGCCCATCTCGCCCTCGGTGAACGAGCCGACGTTGGCGGTTTTCTGTAGCGGCTCGGTCCAGCGCGCGACGATCTGCCGCGCCAGCCGCGACGAGCAAGCGTGGAGGACCTTGTCTTTGGGGAAATGGATCGCGGCGAGGCCCATCGAAAGGAAGTTCTGCGGACATCCGAGATCGTCCGGGACCGTCAGGAACTGGTCGAAGTTGTCGCGGTTCGATTTTTTCTGCCGCTGGAACTCCGATGTCAGGTCCAGAAAGATCGAGTGGCCGATCATGCCGACCAGTTTATCCACCGAACCCAGATTGGCTTTGGGCGACGACGTGTCCACCAGATACGTGTAGCG
>CAXUMS010000013.1:0-5809 GCA_964252165.1 uncultured Armatimonadaceae bacterium | reverse complement strand
GAACGGCGGGTCGGCGTTCCCTTCACCGTTGTTGACGCCCGGTTGGTCGGGGCGGTACTGGGCGGTAAACGTGGTGGAAACGTCGGTGTAGTGATTTAACTCCAGGAGGCTCGCGTACGCGTTGGGGCGGTTGTCCACCGCGACCGCCGACGAGTTCGGCGGGATCGAGAACACGCCCACGGTTTCCAGCATCCGCTGGTTTTTGAGCAGGTCTTTGACCGCGTACGCAAGATCCAGGAACATACCCGACCCGGTGCCGCCCAGAAGCGATCCGACAATATACACGGTCACGCCCTCGGAAACCTGCAAGCCGTTTTTGATCGCGGCGGCCTTCGAGGAATCTTTGGTGATTTCGCTGTATTCTTCCTCGATGCGGCGCGCAATCGTGTCGTAGTTCCAAAAGAACGCGAGCCGTCCACGCGCCCGAACCGCGCCCGCGCCCTGCGAAATATCGCCGGACAGCGTGCGCGGGTCCAGCCAGTCGCGCAAATGCGGGTACTCGCGCAAATTCTTCCGCAGGTTCTCCACGCCGTAGACGCTGGTATGAATTTTGTCGGCGTTGTCGAGGTTCGCGGCGTCGCTGAAGTTCGGGTTTTTGCTGAAAATGGCTTGGTCGGTGTCAATCAGCAAAAACGACACGATAGGCAGTTTGTCTAAAGAGCCGTACTTTTGCAACAACCGCTCGCGCACATCGAGCAGAACCTTGTGTCCGGTTCCGCCGACCGCGATCAGGAGCGAGCGCGAAACGCCGCGCAATCGCTGATCCTCGGGCGGGGCGTTGATGCCGCCCGGCGCGCTTGCCGTGTACGCGGCGGCTTGCCCAGCGGCGGACGGTCCGGGCGGGGTTCCATTGTTGGCGGCGGGAGCGGCGACGGAAGCGGGATTGGTCGGGTCTGACATAGTTTTATTATACGCGAGAAGTGGAAGGTTGGAGAGCGGAGCGGTAGGCGGGCGACGCCGGGCAACAGCGGCAGGGGTGACGCCCCGTTCGCGTTTATCCTAATGATTAGACGCGCAAACCCGTCTTCGCGTTGCGGTCGGGTTTATCTTAGTAGCACGCTCGCATCACGCCCTTTAATGTTATGAACGGCGTCAACGTGTGGTAAACCGCGATTGCAGGCGTGCGCGGGGTGCAATGTAGGTCGCTCCAACGGGCGGCAACCGCTATCGCGGTGGGCTCCTACGTCCCGGAGTCTGCTCTTTCTTCGTCATTGTCCTCCCCTTGACGCTCCCATTCGCATATAGCCTCCCCATCTACTTCAATTGATATTTGTTTTGCGGTTGCGATGAGCAGGCGTGCGCCGTCCGTTCCCGGTATCTCGCCGACCTCATCCGATGCTCTCATGCCTGCCTGTGCATAATAAGAGCCGATAAAATGGGTGTCGCCCCCGATGCGTTCATCATAGGTGTGGGAATAAGTTTCGATAGATATTTCCTCGTGAGTATAATGAAATTCCACCATTTGCGCGCTATCGCCGAAACCAGAGGCGACGTCTATTTTTACGTCTATATGGTCAGGCGCGGGCCATTTTCCTAAAGCATCTTCCAAGTGGTCTAATGACGGAATCGAAATGGATATATCGGTGAAGAACCGCCTCGTTTCTTGCGTTAACACCTTGACAAACTCGACCGCTTGCCAATCCGAATACTCGCTTCCTGAAGGAAAATTTACGTCTTCCTTCAAGGCGTCCAAAGACTCGGACAGAATGGATTGGAACACGCCTAAAATAACGGGAAGTTCGTTGATGTAGTAGCGGCGCGTGTCAACCGCAAGATTATTGCCATTCAAGCGCAGGAATTGCCATGTTTCGCCGGTCGTGACGCACCCGTACACGGTTTCCACGCCGGAGTTCTCGCTTGCATTGAACCGGAGGGCGCCCAGCATTTGGGCGGCGCATTGCCCTAAGCCTCCCTCGACATCGTTCTTTTTGGCCTCGACTAAACCGATAATGGGTGCGCGAACCACGGGAAGCGGGTCGGCGGCGGCGAGCAGAAAGTCGCACTCGCCGGACAAGCCCGCGCTTGCGTCCACGTCGAAGCGTTGCCCGGAGTACAAGGTGACGCGGTTGCCGGACAAGCCGCGCACCGCGAGCAGGATGGGCGCGACCACAAACTCCGACCGCGCTTTCTCGCTACCAAGTGCGAACGGCTCCGCCTGCGACAACGTTTCCAGAAGCCAAGCCGACGGCGTGACCGCTAACGCCGTGGGAAACAACGCCGTTTGTTTGGCTTGAAGCGAAAACCGATCTAAAACGGCGGGAAACGTAAAGTCCATGTAAGGCATGAGGAGAACTTCGTTACCCGCCCCGGCGCCGGGCGCGCAACGGTTCGTCCGCCGCCGTATCGTTGCTGGCGCGCCACCGACCTGCGGTGGCGTCCAATTCGGCTTCGGCGGCGCGTTGCGAGGCGGGCGCGCGGCCCAGCGCTTCCTCCAACTCATCGTGGGCGTCGGCGAGCGCGACGGCTTCCCGGGCGACATCGCGGACCCCATCGGCGATACGCGCGAACGCGGCATCCGGCGTGGCGGTCGCGGCGCGGTTCAGTGGGGCGTTCGCCGACGATGCCGAGGCGTTGCGTCCGAGCGTCGGTAGCGTCGCGCGGAGGGTGCCGATCTGGGCGTGCAGTTCCTGACGTAGCACGCGGACGCGGCGCACGGCAAGGGCGTTTTGCTCGGTGGCCTGGGCGCGGTCGGTGAGCGTTTCGGCCTGACGACGAAGCGAGTCTGCGATCACGGTATCGGTTTCGCGCGCGGCGCGGGCGAGGAGCGCGTCGGCGTCGGCAAGGAGGCTCGCGGCGTCGTGGAGGGCGGTGTCCTGGCTGTCGGGCGGGGGCAGGCTCGTGACCGCCTCGCCCACCGATTCCAAAGTCGCGCGGACCTCATTTTCCGTGGTTTCGCTCAGGCCTTCCAGCCGCGACGCTTGCAGGGCCAGATCTAAAAACGCGACTTCGAGTTCGTCCTGCGTTCCGCCCGACGGTTCCCCGCGCCACCGGCGCAGAAACTTGGTCGCCATATCGGACAAGAGCGGCGGCAGGCCCGGCACGGCGGAATCGCGCAGGGTTTGGAGTTCTTCCGGGCGGAGCGGGGTGTCGTGCAGTTTGCGGATCACGCGGCGCGGGAGCGCAATAGCGCATCCCCACGCGAGAACCGCGCCGCTCGCCACACCCGCGAGCGCGCCTTCCCAACTCCCTTGCGAGAGCGCGATAATGGTTCCGGTGAGCGGAATCCACGCGAATCCGCCGCCGATGCCGCCGACCCAACTGCCGATCTCGTTCGCCGCCATCGGGAGCGTGTGCGCGGCGACATGGGGCGGCAAATCCATATCCTTAACCCAGACACGCCCCAGCGCGCCGACGCGCGGCGGCTCGGCGCGCCTCCACGCCGACGCGGGACCGTGCGCCCGTTGCCGCACAGCGGCGATATGCCATTTTGCGCCGAGGTTTCGGGGGTAGATGTTCATGAAAGGGATAAAGGCGAAAGGATAAAGGATAAAAATGAGAGAAGGCGGCGCGGGGGTGACGCCTTATCGCCTCCCCACTTCTATACGCGGCGCGTCCGCTTCCGGTTCGCTCGCATAAACATGCGCCGATGTTTCTACCGCACCGTCTTCTCCTATTTTATCCTTTATCCTTTTGCCTTCATCCTTTTCTTCCCAAACGCCGTCCAGCTCCGCACGGGCGGCGGCGGCGGATACGGCTTCGTGGGCGACGCGGCGGGCCGACTCCGACAGGTTGGACAGGTCGGATAAGCCGACATCCTGCCCGCAATCGAACGCGGCGATCGCCTCGCGCAGGGCCTCGATCTGCGCCTCGATCTCCTCGCGAAGAGCATGGGCGCGGCGCACATACTGCGCGGAACGGTCGCTTGCGTCCGCGCGCCGGATAAGCGCGTCCGCCCGCCGCTCCAGCGAGCCTGCGATCACACGGTCATCGTGGTTTAAGGCTTCGGCGAGCAAAACATCGGCCTCACTCCGAAGAACTGCGGTGTCTACCGGCGAAACCGTGATAACGGGCAACCGATCAATCGCCTCGCCCAGGGCCGTAATCGCCGCCCGCAGGTCCTCGTCCGCGCCGTCCGGGGCGTCCTGCCGGACCGCGTCGCGCACCAGTGTCAGGTGCGCCCGCTCCAGTTCGCTCATCTCGGTTCCGCTCAACAGGGCGTCAACTTCGGAGAGTTGCAACGGCTTTTTGTACAAAGAGCGGAAGGCGGCCCGCGCCCACGGGACCGAGCCGAGGTACGCTATAGCTCCGGTAATCGCCGCCGTTCCGCCCGCGAGCAGGAGGGGCGGGGCGCCCTCCTTCGCCGCGATCACACCGACAAGGGCGAGCAACGGGCCGATAATACCGGGCGCGGCCCACGCGGTTCCCAGCGTGGACATCGAAGCGGCGGGCAAACCGACTGCCGCCTGCTTATCGGAAAGGTCGGAGCCGCGCGCCCAAATTTTACCGAGTTTTCCCATACGGGGAGCGGGCGGCTCGGCGGACAGCGACACGGCCTCATACCCGGACGGCGTGTCCTTGCTTTTCAGGCCGTACGAGCGGCGACGAATAATGGTCGCGTGCTGGCGCGGGCGCAGATCCTGCGGGAAAATTTTCAAGACGTTCCTCCGCCGCCGCCCAACACGACCCGTTGAACCTGCGGCGACTCGGGCAAGGATGAAGGATGAAGGATGAAGGATGAATCTCCCGAGCCTTCGGCGACCGGTTGATCTTCCTCTCTTAATTCATCCTTCATCCTTCCGCCTTCATCCTTTGCATTCAGTCCATCCAGTTCGGCGCGGGCGTAGGCGATTTGTCCGGCCTCGCCCGCGACATTTTGCACGGCGGCGGCGAGATCGGACAAGCCCGCGATGTCGGTCGCACCCGCATGAAAACCGGACAAACCGGCCCGTAGCGCCTCGGTTTGCGCGATCATCTCGCGGCGCAGGGCTTGCGCGCGGCGCACTAATGTTGCGGAGCGTCCTAGGGAATCCGCGCGCCGAAGCAGGGCGTCCGCCTGCCGCGACAGCGAGGCGCTGGTCACCGGGTCCGGCTCGTTTAGCGCTTCGGTCGCCACGCTTGCGGCCTCGCGGCGCAGGGCGTCGGCGTCGCCGACACTCGCCCCGCTCACGCCGCCCGCGAGATAGGGTAGCGCGTCCAGTGCCTGCCCGAGGGCGCGCAGGGCCGCCCGAATCTGCTCCTGCGCCTCGGCGGGAATGGTTTCGGGCGACAGCGTGATCGTGTCCAAAATAAGCGTCAGGTACGACCGCTCCAGATCGCCGGGCGCAAGGGGGAGCAGGGCCTCGATCTCGCGCGCCTGTAGCGGCGTGTTGTGCGCGCGTCCGAATAAGGTGCGCGGAACCATCAAGCCCAGTCCGCCGAACCACGCCCCCATCACCGCCATTGTCACCGCCCCGCCCATCTCGCCGTTCGCCGCGAGTCCCACGGCAGGCACGACAAACAGTGCGGCCCCGCCGAGCAAAACGCGAAGCCGGGCGGTGCGTTGCGCCATCCCCGCCAAACCTTCGCGGCGCATGGTTTCATCTATGGACGCGCCGCCGCTCCAGAATCGGGAAACCCAACTGAGCGCCTTGCTTGTGAGGACGGGTTTTTTGTTTACCTCGTTCTTCGGGCCGGTAAGCATGCCTTGAAACTCGCCGCGCCCGAAACGGCGCGCGGTTCGGGTTTGCACCAGATCAATATGCCAATGGCCTCCGAGGTCCTGGGGAAATACATTCATAGGTTTGGTTTTCGAGCGGCTTCCGATTAGTTGGCTATCGAGGGGCCAAAGCCCTCTCGCTACCGGGCTAAGAAGCCCTGATCCCGCTGAAGC
>CAXUMS010000012.1:47482-51066 GCA_964252165.1 uncultured Armatimonadaceae bacterium | reverse complement strand
GGCGCGCGTGCCAGAAGGGATGGCGAGCCAATCAATGATGCCGGGAACCGCAGCGAAAAAACCGGACACCACGCCCGCGCCGATCATCCAGAAGGAGGCCTGGTGCCACGAGCCGTTGCGCGTCGCCAGCGCGATTCCGTCGAAAATCACCGACATCACCAGAAGCGCGAGCGGGAAAACGTGCAACATTTGATGTAGCGAATGCCCGAAAAGTTTGGCTTTGCTTTCCATACGAAAAACTCCTCGCGCCGCGTTCTTTATCGCGCGCTTTACTTCAACGTAACAACGCCCCCCGCCGCGCCATTAAGGGCGAAACGGGGGGCGTCGCCCCGTACAAACGACATCCGCCATCAACCTAAAATGGCGACAGGAACGAAGTTAATATTGATCCTTCGTCGGCGGCTGTTGCTCATTATTCGGGCGCGGGTCGCCGGGAATGCGGCTTGCGTTTTCTTCTTCCGGCGAACGACTCTCGTCGTCCTCCGGCGCATCCGGCTCGGTCGCCGCCTGCTCGGTTAGGGCTTCCTCATCGTCCGACGTCAACGGCGCGGAGTTTTCCGTGGTAGGGTCGCTCATCAAGATAACGCTTCGCTTTCTATCGCATCGCGGGCGCGGACGGCGACATCTTCATAGCGCCGCCGCTCATCGCGGTCTTTTCGGCGACGGGTATTCCCATGTTGCTCGCGACACGGTGGATCATCTCGGTATGCGCTTGAATGCCGGGAAGATACTTGGCCGCGAACGAGCGCACCTGCGTTTGATTTCCCTTGTCCAATTCGGTTTTGAACATCGCAACGGTAGCGTTGTGCGCTCGAACCTGGAACAGCATAAACTCCTTGTTGAAGCCCATGCCACTCAGACGCGACAGTTTGCGGAACTCGGCTCGTTGCACGGCGTTCGGCCCCTGCGGCAGATCCATCCGGTTGAGTTGCGCAACCTTCTTCAGATCCTTCTGGGCGACGCCGTGATCCTTGATCAGCATTTGCGCAATCATGCGAACGTCTTTGTTCTGGCTTTTCTTTAGCGCCAATTGGCTCGTCATGATCTCCGCGTAGTTACCGTTCGACGTGAACTTGGTGAACATCTTGTCTTGCGCGTTGAACTTTTCATCCGCGCGGGCCGCCATCGGCGACAATGCCATCCCCAAAACCGAAAGCGACGCCATACCGGTCGCTACCATCGAAAATTTGTTCATTTCTTTGCCTTCTAAACGAGGTGAATCCGCGCGACGCGACGCGAACAACGTGCGCGGAATTATTCTGTCCTATTGCTACCCAATTGCGCCCTTCCTTAAATCAAAATGAGATTAAAAAGGATTTCGCGCCCGGCGCGAACAAGGAGAAACCGTGACAAACAAAAACAAGGCGGACAATAGGGGATGGCTCGGTTTTACGAGCATTGTATTACTGAGCGTCGCGGCGGCCTGCATGTACGGCGTTCTCCACGACCAAGTAACGGCGCGCGTGTGCATCGAGTACTTCACGGTCGGACACGCGCGGATTATCGCGAGTAACTCTCCCACCCTACTGGGCCTTGCGTGGGGCGTGGTCGCTTCGTGGTGGGTCGGCCTTCTTATCGGCGTTCCGCTCGCGGTTTCCGCCCGAATCGGCCCGCTCCCAAAACTCAGTGCGCGTGATCTGGTGCGCCCGCTCGCAAGCCTGCTCGCGCTGACGGCGCTTATCGCTACGTTCTCCGGGTTTCTCGGCTACGCCGCCACGCGGGCGGGCAGTTTCCATTTGTCGCCGTCCCTGCGGAGCGCGCTTGCCCCGGAGCGGTACGCCCCGTTCGCCGCCGATCTCTGGGCGCACCGCGCATCCTACGCGATGGCCTTTGTCGGCGGGAACGTTTTGCTCGGCTGGACATGGCGGCGACGCTTGATGATCGGATTGCGTGAAAAGGACGTTTCCTCAGCCCCCTAACCCCGAAAGGGAAACCGGAAAGAAGCGGCGGGCGTTTTGCCGCGCCTGATTCAGCCGAGAAGCGCGGACAGGTTCAGCGTGCGCCATTTGCGCTTGCCTAAGCCGGTGTACAGATCGGCGGTGACAATCCCGTTGTTGACGAACACAATGCCGTAGCCCGCCATATCAGCGTACTCGAAGTGACGGATAAAGGGAGCCTCGCTTGCAAGCAAGGCCGCACGGTCCAAGCGGGTTGCGGGCGAGAAGATCGGCTCCAACTCGGCGATTTTCGGCCCGTACTCCTTAACGCCCTCGCGGAAATCGGCGGCGTTTGCGCTCGCTTTGGGGATAACGCTCAGCGTCGCGACCTGCACAAAACGGCCTTTGGGCGTTTCGCGAACTACGGTTCCGTACTTGTGCAGATGCCCGCATAACACAATCGCCCGGTTTGCGCCGAGCAAGTTCAAAAGGCGCGTTCGCTCCTTAGCTTCCGACGGCTTGGCGAAGATATGCCAGTTCGACCGGGCCGAATAAGGCGCGACCGGCGGATGAATAACCACAAACAAGTTTTGTTCCGTGCGCTTGGTGAGCGCGGCTTCAAGCCAGTCCAGGCTCTTATTGTCGTACGCATCGTAGTAAACGAACCGGGTATTGGCTCCGTGGCGCACCGTGAAACAGGAACCAGCCTTATCCGTGATTTGCGGAAGTTGGCGGGTGACATGGGGAAGCAAAATCTCGTTCCAGGCCGCCTCCGCGCCCGGCCCGGTAATATCATGGTTGCCCTTGCAAAACAGGAACGGTTTATCAGGGCCATGCTTTTCCATAAGGTCGAGCGATTCACGCGCTTGCCGGGCCGCAAGCGTGGGCGTTCCGGCAAGCCCCTCGACAAAATCGCCGATATGCACCGTAAACACGATACGCTTGTCCGTCTGGGCGTGGGCTTTGAGTTCGGCGAAAAGGTTCGGCGCGACCTCGCGCGTAATACGGCTGTAGTTTTCGATCTGCTTCAAGTCATTCGGCTTTTCCGCTTGAAGCCACGCTTGGTCGTGCTGATCCAATCGGTCCAGATGCAGATCGCCGAGCAGGAAAAAGGCGAAGTCGTCGCCGTTTTCTTTGCCGCTATCGCGTTGCGCGCCGCCTGCGCTTTGCGGCATGTTTTTGGCGGGCTTCGGCGGCGCGGCGGCGGCGCGACTAATTCCGTCAAGGCCAAGTCCGAAAGTGGCGCCGACGGCGTAACCGGCGGAGCGGATAAGACGGCGGCGAGACACCGGGCGGGAAAGCGGCGTTTGTTCCGCCGGGGCGATAGTTTCGGCGCGGTTCGCCGGTAAATCACCCGCCGGGTCCGGGACGTTTTTCTCGTTCAAATGCGACATATAAGGCTTCCTCGTTGGATCAAGCGAGCGACGCAGTCATTTCGGGCAAATATCACGGCGGCGGCGCAGGGCGATACGCCCCAAGAAAAGACTAATGCCGGTAAGCGCAAGGGCGAGCGCGCCGGGTTCCGGTACGGCGACGCTGTTTAGCGTTTGGGCGCTGTTACGCGGGTTGGGCGTCGCGACCTCGAAATCCCCGGCGTTGTCGCTCGCATTGGCGAGCGTTGCGGCGGCGGGCGCGGTTCCAAGAACGCGGCGCTGGCCCTTCTCGACCGCGCGTTCGTCCGTGCCGACGCCATGCTGGATTTCCTCG
>CAXUMS010000012.1:17894-47472 GCA_964252165.1 uncultured Armatimonadaceae bacterium | reverse complement strand
CGGGCGTCGGGCCGGTTCCCCGGTAGCGGTCCGCGCTCGCGCCGTAGCCGACAAAATCAATCACCGATGCGACCGTGGCGTTCGGCGTCGCGCCCAGAAGACCGTTCAGCGCGGTTTGGTTGCTCGTTAAAGCGACTTTGCCCGCCGTCGCCGACAGGTTATACGTCACGGTCGCATCGGCGGCGGGCGTGAGGGCGGTGGAACTGCCTCCGGCCTGAACCAGAAAGAAGCCGTCCGGCGCGATAACGCCCGACGTAAGCGCGCCCACCGACCACGAATCGCCGGTCGCGCTCGCGTACTGAACCGCGAACCCGGCGAGGCTTACCGAGGCGGCCCCGGCATTGTACAATTCGATATAATCGCGCGTCCGCACGCCCGTACTGCTCCCGCCGCCGAATACCTGCGAAATAAGAACCTGCGCCCGGCCCGGCGAAGCGAGCGCGACGAATGAAACAGCAAGAAGAACGGGCGGGACGCCGCGCCGCCGCGCCCCGCGAGAAAAAATTGTCATGGTTAAAGCCTTTTTTTGTAACGTAGATCGGATTGCAAAGCGCGATGGAAAGCGCATTATCGCCGCGCGCCCACAACTGCGCCAAGTACCAGCCGGGCGAGGCGGGCAAAGATAGCCGCAAATCCGCCGATGTGCGCCCCCCTGCCGGAAGCGAACGAACGACAATGCCATTGCGTACAAGGTCCACACGCTCTATGGGAACAGCGGCGCGGACCTTGATGCGAAGCGGTAACAGCGCGGTCGCCCCGGATGGCGAAGACGCTATTGTAACGGTGTCGCCGGGGCGCGCGCCGCGCAGCTGGAAATCAAGCGTCGCGCCCTGCCGTGACAGGAAACTGTGACCGGCTCGCATCGCGTTCACCACGCGGGCGGGCGTGATCTTTGTCGCCGTTTCGCTTCCCAGATAGACGAACGTGCGGCGGCGACCGAGCGGCGCGGCGGCGCGGTTATGACTGTCGCTACCGGTTTCCGCCCAAACGCGATGCCCCGCATTGAGCATTTCCCACCACAGCCGGGTCGCGTCGGGTTCCGAACTGTTCCACAACTCAATCAAGGGCAGTCCGCCGCGCGCCGCCGCTTCCCGTCCGATACCCGCCGCCGTCGCGCCAATCGTCGGATGATTCAACGCGACCGTGACCGGAACGCCGGTTTTCGCCTCTGTGGCTTGCGCCGCCGTCAAAACCGATGCAAGATCGCCGTTACTCGCGACGCGGACGAACCCGCCCAAAATCTGGGCGTGGTACGTCGAGGTGGTGTACTCCATGCCCGGAACGCAAATAAAATCATCCGCGATGGGTTGCGCCGCCACAAACGCTTCGGCGTTCGCGCGCTCCGCCCGCCCGATATTTATCCCATGCCCGTGTTCGGAAACGACTATCCAGGATAGCCCTTCGGCGCGCGCGGCGGCGACCATCTGGGCGGGCGTGTCGGTCCCGTCGTACAGGGTCGTGTGGCAGTGCGGGTCCCCCGCCGCCCAGCCGGGAAGCGCGGGGACACGGCGCGCAAGAGCGGGAACAATCGCCGACGTTCCCGCCGTGGCGACGAGCGTCCGGGGCGCAAACTGCGGCCCGCGCGTCACGGCGACACGGCGTTTTGCGGGGCTGGGCGCAAGATACAGCGTCGCCCGCCCCGCCGCATCCATGTCTGTAATCAATGGCGGCTCCGCCCCAACGGGCGCGACGGTTAAACGGGCGGCGCGCTTATCCGCGAGCGTGACCGGTGTCGCGACCGGAAGCGGGACGAGCGGCGGGGAGCCATCACGGGCGGCGAAGTAAACACGCACCGCGCCATCGGCCTGTCCGCCATCAAGCCCGAAGCCGTAGGTTTCGCCAGGCGCGACCGGGTCGGGCGCAAGCGGCGGCGGCGCGAACGCGAGCGCCCATAAACCCCGCGCAAGGCGTGGCCTCCCCCGCACATCGAGCGTGGAGAACGCCAACCCCGCCGCGAGGCGATCATCCTTTTCCAGCGTCGCCCATGTTTGCGTCGCGGTAACATCGCCTTTCGGCATCGCGGGCGGCGTGAGGGAAATAGCGGTGACCGGCCAGCGGGACGGATGCAAAAGGTTGACGCTCAGGCGATCGCCGCCCGGAACGGCAAGAAGAAAACGGTGCGTTCCCCAGTCCCCGCCGAACCGGGGCGAGCCGAGACGCAAGCCGCGTACGCGGGCGACAGCATTGGGCGATAAGAACATATCCGCCGCGCCCTCGGTTCGCAAACGAAACGCATTGCGGGCGCGCGCCGCTCCTTTCTCCGGCTTGTCTTCCGGCCCGGTGACTGCAAGCCGCCATATTCCCCCTTTGCCGCCCGTTTCCACGACGTAGGAGGTCCATCCGTTCTGCGATCCCTGCGACAGGACGGAGCGGGCGTCGAGAACGCGCTCCGGCCCGTTGTCCGGCGGCGTCAGCGTGAACCGCGACGGCTTGGCGCAGGCATCCGGGTTGTCGTCGGCCTGATCGCAAATAGATAGCGTAAAGCGCGCCGCACGCCGCGACGCCTCGATATAAACGTACAGGCGCGTGTCCAGAACCCCGATGGATGCGACACGTCCCTTTTCCGAATGAACGTTCTCGACCACCAAACAATCCGGCGATTCGCAGATCCGCGCCGCTTGCCCGTCACCGCCGCCGCCGTTGTTCTGGGCGGCGACAGGAAACGGCGGGGTGACGGCAAGCAATAATGAAGCGGCGGCGACGACGTTTGAGCCGTTCACCCCGAAACGCCAGCCGCGCAACAAAACGCTCACAGGTTCTGGTCGTCTTCGAGGGTGAACAGGTACAAAATGCCGTTACGGTTAGTCGCGGCGGCGTTTTTGAGGTTCATCCATTTGGCGTGACCATCGCCGAACACGAAGTTCGCGCCCAGTTGGTGCCGCCCGACATAGCGCTGACCGACCGAGTTGCTGGTCGTCCCGGCCCGCCCGAAGTTCGGGTTTTTGATGTCAGCGTAGGGTTCGGTCACGCTGACGGTGAGGTCCGCCTTCGATGCGCTGTAGATAATGTACGACAGGTTGCTGTCGCCAAAAATTACGGTTTCCGCGGGGATTTTGAAGTCCGCGAGCGTGGCGGGCTGTTGCGGCTCGACATTGATCTTGCCCGCGGCGGGCGTGGTGACCTGTCCGTCGCTCGCCTGGATGGAAGCGGAATCGCTGGTGTACAGGGTGTTGATGCCGTAGGCGACATTGTTCTTGCCCCGGTTCAGCGTCGCGGGCGTGGACGGGTCGGACGGTTGCCACTTGGGCAGGTCGGCGGTCGGGCAGCCGGAGTAAAAGTCGCCGCTTTTGATGTAGGGTTGCATCGTGTCGGGCCAGCACGGACAC
This sequence comes from uncultured Armatimonadaceae bacterium, assembly GCA_964252165.1. Classification (GTDB taxonomy): domain Bacteria; phylum Armatimonadota; class Armatimonadia; order Armatimonadales; family Armatimonadaceae; genus CAXUMS01. The sequence goes on along the minus strand of CAXUMS010000012.1, from coordinate 44,146 downwards.
ACGCTGCCGCTTCCGGTTCCCTGATTGACGAGTGGCATGCCTTCATCGTTATCTTGAAGGTACAGCGCGGTGGCGATCCCGATTTGCCGCGTTCCCGCGAGGCACGCGGTTTGCCGGGCCTTGTCTCGGGCTTTGGCGAAGACGGGAAACAAAATCGCGGCGAGAATGGCGATGATAGCAATAACGACGAGCAATTCAATCAGCGTAAAGGCGGCTTTCCGATGCGCTTTAGCGTTGGGGCTTTTTAGTTTCATAGATGTCACGATTGGCTCCAATTGTGGTTACAAGGAAGACGCCGTTGGTTGCGGCGCGGATGTTTGGGTTGCGTCATGCGCGATGGGGCGGAATTCGGTTTGAACCGCCCCGCCGGGCAAGGACAGCGTTACCAGCGTCCACCCTTCGGGCTGACGGTCTTTGGGTAAACCGAACGAAACGGGCGGCGTCGCGTACAGGAAAACGCCAAAGGCGGTGCGGCCCGCAACCGCCCGGTGCAGATGCCCGCACAGCACGGCGCGAACGGTTCCGCTTTTTTCGATCAGGGATAAAAGGCGGGCGCGCGGGGCGGGTTCCACATTCCAGTAGACGCCCCCCGGCTCGTCCGGCGACGACAGGTACAACGGGTAGTGCGATAACAAAAGCGTCGGGGGCGCGGCGGCGTCGCGGGCGGGCTTGAGTGCGCGCTCCGTAAACGCCCACTGACGAGTTTCAGCGGGTAACCCGCTTCCCCACAAGGACGCATTGACGCCCACGATGCGGACGCCCGATAGCGTGTCGGACCAGAACGACGGCCCCAATTCCGCTTCCAGGCGCGCGACCCGCTCCGACGAAACGCCGTCGCCCGGCTTGGCCCCGGTGATACCGCGCTTCGCCCCGACATCATGGTTGCCGAAAACGGTGCGGACCGGCGCGCGGAAGTTTTTCACCTGCGCCTTGAACTGCGCAATTTGCTCCGGTTTGCCGCTTTGGGTCAAGTCTCCCGCGACAAGAACCATATCCACGCGCGCCTCATTCACCTCGGCGATCACGCGGTCGAAGCGTTCTTTGTACGCGGCCTCGTCTCCGGTTTGCGCCAAAGTGGCGTGGGGATCGGACACCAGGGCGATCCGAACCGTGCGCGACGGCGTTTGGGAAACGGCGTCGCCTTGCGCCGTCGCCATAGTTCGCGAAACAGCCACCGCGACGGCGCAGAGCGATGCTGTTAAAAGACTGAGACGGGCGGCGCGTCCTATTGGCGTGAGCGTCAATCGAGGCATTAGCGGCTCCAATGCCCCCACAGATCGGTGTCGTGGGACGCGTCGGTTTCCTTCAGGCGAAGGGGGTCCGCCTTCAGCCATTTGGCGTGGGTGTCCACGAACAGCACATTCGCGCCGCCGTTATGCCGGGCGTCCACGGCCCGCGTCTGCTCGACCTCGGCGCACTGGGCGGAGTGGGTAACGGGCGGGTTTTGCGTGGAAACATCCGGGCAGTAAACGGCGAGATAGCCTTGCTGAAAGCCTTTGCACGTCGTATCGCGGGACCGGAGCAATTTACTGCTTTGGCTATCCGTGAGCCAGAGCAGGCTCGCGGGCCGCTTGAACTCGGCGATAGCAAACGGGGCCGGACTGCCGTTGACGCTGGTAACGACGTGGTTCAGGTTGACGCCGTAGGTCGTGCTGTTGGCGGAGATGGTCGCGCCCAAACTGTCATCGAACGACGGGCAAGTCCACAGGTTGCGCTGTTTAACATACGGATCGAGCAAATTGGTCCAATAGCTTGTGCCGTTGCCGTCCGGCGCGACAACGCTGACGCTATAAGCGAACATCGTCTCATCGAAATCCTGAATGTACATCATGCCCGCCGTTCCCAACTGTTTCATATTGGACAGGCAAGATGTTTGCCGCGCCCGTTCGCGCGCTTTGGCGAAAACCGGGAACAAAATAGCCGCCAATATAGCAATAATAGCGATAACAACAAGTAGCTCGATAAGCGTGAACGCCGCGCGGCGGCGGGCGATGATATTTGAGGTTTTGGCTGTCATGGTTTTCCTGTAACCTTTGGAGAAGCGGTTTTTCCACGCCGTCCGACGGACGTGCGGGATAGCGAAACCGAAGGGGGCGTCGAACGAAGAGCGGGAGCGTCGTGGTTGTCGCCGAAATTGTCACCGAGCAGGTGAATTCGGGCGGGAACGCGCAGTACGCGCGGCTCGTCTTTGTCAGCCCCGCCGCCGCTCAAACGGTGTTGCGCCTGCTCGGCGGCAAGGCGACCGATCAAGCGCGACTGTTGCACGATGCGGTGAACCCGGCGCGCGGGACGGGGCGATAACGGCGGGCTGTCATTGAAGGCGATAACCTCGATATCGTCCGGCACGGATAAATGAAGTCGCTCGCACGCCTCCAGAGTGGCGGCGAGGTAGTAGTCTTCCAGACAAAAAATCGCCGTGGGCGGATTTGGATGCGCAAGAAGATCGGCAAGCGTTTCGCCCACGGCGTCCACGAACGCATCGAAGGCGTATCCGGCGTCGGGCGGGAACGCGCGCACCAGACTTTCCCCATCGGCGACTCCCGCATCCTGCATCGCGCCCGCGTAGCCGTCCAAACGCTCACGAACCGAGGAAACGCGCGGGTTATCGGCGGTAAAAAAGGCGATTCGCCGGTGACCGCGCTCGCGCGCCATTCGTCCCAGCGCCTCGCGGGCGGAGGCGGCGTTGTCGGTCATCACGCCTGCGACAGGCAAACCGGAAACGCCATCCGGCACGCGATCCAGAAAAACGAGCGGCGCTCCCCCGGCGATGATTTCGCGCAAAAGGGCGTCGTTTTCCGGCGCGCAGGTTGGAAAAAGACAGATCGCGTCGGCCTCATCTTGCAGGCGGCGCAAATAGGCGGCCTCGCACCCGGCGTCGTTGCGCGTGTCACAAAGCAGAACATGGTAATCGTCGTGCAGGCCCGCCCGGAAGCCGTGAACATAATCGGCCTGGGGGAAGTCGCTGCTATGAAAACAAAGAAGGGCGACATGGCGCGTCGCGGGCCGCGCGGCGACGCTTCCGGCGCTCGCGATTAGTAGCCCGGCGGCTTCCTCCGCGCCGCGCTCCGCGACCACGGTTCCCGCGCGCCGCTTGCGCGTCACCCAGCCTTCGCGCGTTAGCTCGCTCATGGCCCGGTGCGCGGTCATGCGACACACCTGAAAGGCGGCGGCGATCTCGGTCTCCGACGGTAGCTTGTCACCGGGCTTGCGCGCTCCGCTTTCGATCTCGGCGCGCAAAACGGTCAGTATCTCATTCCAGCGGGTAGTTGACATAGCGATAGCGATCTGCGCTCAGCATACCGCCGCTACATCAAGAGAATGTTAAATAACCATAGACAAATGAGGCCCGTTTGTTAAGTTTTGATTAAGTTTCGTCAGCGCCGTTTGTCGCGCCGACCACGCGTAATTGATTTGGTTGGGACGCTCAAATCTCCTCGATGCCCAGCCGGAACCGCTCCGGCTCGATTATCGCCATATCCGCCTCGTCCGGCGCGAAGCCCTCGTCGCGCCCCGCGTTCTCCGACGGGACCAAGATCACCTTGACGCCGGTTCCGTTTTGCCGCAGGCCCTCGACAAACTGCCGCCGCTGTTCATTCCACGTCAGGAAAATGCAGATTATCGTGGTCAGACGCGCGACATATCCCTGGATTTCCGGCTCGATAACCGACAGCGGTTCGCTTTCCGAGACTTCCACGCAGGCCAGAATATCCAATATTTGGTCCAGGTACGCAAGGCTCCGGCCCGCTGTTAAATGGTGCAGGTTCGGCCCCGCCGCGAACAGGTCAATTAGATAATCCTGCCGCGCCATGTATTCGCTGACCCCGGCGCAAATCGAAATCGCGCGCTCAAAGGCGGCGCGCCGCGCCGCCTTCTCGTCGCGGATCACGCCTTTCTGGGGAACATGGGTGTCGAGAATCACGCCCACCCGGAGAAAATACTCCTCGCGCCATTCGCGCACGACCGGCGCGCCGCTCATGCGGGCGGTCGCGCGCCAGTCAATATCGCGCAGCGGATCGCCCGCCCGGTATTCGCGGTTTCCCAGATACTCGAACGAGTCCCCAAGTTGCGAGGCGAGCGCGACGCCGCCCGGCTGATACCGGCGCCCCGTAGGAAGCGTCAAGCGCGTCAGGCGCGTGAAATTAGGGTAGACGAGCAGGCTCGCGTCCTGCCGAATATAGCGGTACGCGTTCAGCAAACCAAACGGAAAATCCGTTTCGACGCGGTAGCCCTTAAGCGTGTAAACGCCGCGCCGCGTGCAACGCAAACCAAGCCGGACGCGCGCGGTTTGACCGGGAAGGAGCGAACCGAGCGCGATGCCGCCCTCCGGGACGGCGTCAATCGCGGGCGGCAAGTTAGTCGGGAGAAGGTTCAGGTCGGCGACGGGGAATGTCCGGCCCGCATCCAGTTCGACCTCAATGTCCACGGGAAGCAGTTCGCCGACCGCAATACGGTCCATGTGCCGCGCACGGAGCCGAATGCGCGGCGCGACAAAAAGCCGCGCGACCGAGGCGACCGCCCAAAACGCGATCACGTACAAAAGCGGAATCCAAGCCTGTATCTCCAAACCCACGCCGCCGCCGAACAGCAAAAGCGCAACCGTCAGACCCAGAAACCAGCGGCCCGCCCGTGTCAGCCGGAGCATGTAAAACCGCCACACCGCTTTGGACAGCCCGCCCTTGAAAACGGGATGATAATTAATATCTTTCGTGCCGGAGAAGGCGGGGATAAGCTCGTTCGATCCTAAATCCGCCCCCAAAATAATCAGCCAGCGCGGAAGCCTCCGGCGCGGCTTTGGCCCGGGCAGTAAGGGCGTAGTTAAAGGAGGTGTCGCCATAGGTAAACGTATTGTAACGCGAGTTACAATTTTCCTGGTTGTTGGGTTGTCGTTAGCGTGTACTTGTCGTTAGCGTCTGGGTTGTCGTTTGACTAAATCGCTCAAGCCGCGCGGCTCCCCTTCCGGGGAGGACCAGCCGGGCGCTGGACCGTGCATTCTTAAACGCAAAGTGGCTCGGTTAAACCGCTCAGGCGGTTTAACCGAGCCACTTTGCGTTTTTATAATCACCGATCCAACGTAAGGTTGGTCCCCCCTGGAAGAGGGAGCCGCGCGGCTTGAGCGATTTAGTCTTCCGCTAAGTAGACGGCGTCGCCAAGTAGACGCTAACGACAAACACCATTAGCAAGAGTGTGGGTGATGGCGATAGGGTGAGTGAGATGGATGATTTGATTAAGTATCCGCGTACGCGGCATATTGAGGGGTCCGGGTTGCAACGAGGCGACGGGGATTTGAGGACGGTTTCGTGGGCGGAGCTGGCGGGGCGGTTCCTGGTCGTCGAGGAGAAAGTGGACGGCGCCAATATAGGCGTTTCGTTTGGGAGCGGCGGCGATTTGCGGTTGCAGTGCCGGGGGCATTATTTGACCGGCGGACCGGGCGAGGCGCAGTTTTCGCTCCTGAAGACTTGGGCGCAAACGCATCGCGCCGCGCTGTGGGGCGCGCTCGGCGACCGGTATATCTTGTTTGGCGAATGGTTACTTGCCAAGCACACGGTTTATTACGACGCATTGCCGCATTATCTTTTGGAGTTCGATATGTGGGACAAGCGAAAGGCTGTTTTTTTGTCCACGGAGCGGCGGCGCGTTTTGCTCGCGGGTTTGCCGGTAGTGTCGGTTCCGGTTTTGAAAGCGGGGACGGTCGCTACGGTAAAAGAACTCACGCGGCTTATCGGTCCGTCCGCGTTCAAAACAAGCGACTGGCGCGACAATCTGCGCGCGGCGGCGAGCGCGGCGGGCGTTGTTAATGTCGAGAATGTCGTCGCCAAAGAAACCGATGGATCGGACTTGATGGAGGGTTTGTACGTCAAGTGGGAGGAAGAAGGGCGCGTTCGGGACCGTTATAAATGGGTCCGCCGTGACTTTATCGCCGCGATTTTGGATTCCGGCAGTCATTGGCGCGACCGCCCGCTCATCAAAAACGGCCTCCGAGGCGGCGCGGATTTATTTGCTCGGTGACACTGTAATACTGTAAGTATGGAGACAACTCTTCTTTACAACCTGTTCGCAAACCCGGGCGACGACCTGCCGTGGGACCAAATCGCGGGTTGCGCGTGGTGGCGGGCGATGGAGGCGTGTCCGCAGGATGCCGAGTACCATGCCGAGGGCGATGTCGCGGTTCACACGCGGATGGTTGTGGACGAACTGCGAAAAAACCCGGCATGGCGAACTCTGCCAGACCGTGACCGGGGCGTTTTGCTTGTCGCCGCCCTCCTCCACGATGCGGGAAAGCCCGACACGACCCGGCGCGACGCGGAAACGGGCCGAATAACGTCGTTCGGGCATTCATCGCGCGGGGCCATGCTGTCGCGGCGCTTGCTGTGGGAGGCGGGCGACATTCCCTTTGACGCGCGCGAGGCGGTTTGCGCCCTGATCCGTCACCATCAGCGGCCCTTTTACCTGTTCGACGCCGATGACCCGCAACGGATCGCATTAACTATCGCGCAGTCGGCCCGGTGCGACCTTTTGGAAGTCCTCGCGGACGCGGACACGCGTGGGCGCTTCAGTGAAAACCGCGAGCAAGCCCTTCTCAAAGTCGCCCTGTTCGGCGAGTTTTGCCGCGAACAAGGCTGTTACGCAAACCCGTACCGGTGGGCGTCGGCGGAATCGCGCATCGCGTATTTTCGGACGCCGGGGCGCGACCCGGCGTACCGCGCGCATGAACCGGAAAACCGCTCCGAGATGGTATTGCTCTCCGGCTTGCCCGGCGTGGGTAAGGACACGTTCGCGAGCCAAACGGGCCTGCCGGTCGTGTCGCTCGATGCGGTGCGAACCGAGATGAGAATTTCGCCGACCGACGGTCAAGAGCCGGTAATCGCCCGCGCTCGCGACCACGCCCGCGACTTTCTGCGGCGCGGCGCTTCGTTTGTCTGGAACGCCACCAACCTGTCCCGCGAAATGCGCGCCCGCCCGCTCGCCCTCGCCCACGACTATAACGCGCGCGTCCGCATCGTGTATATCGAGGCGCCGTGCGCAGTCCTTGCCGAACGCAACCGCCAGCGCAAAATTGCGAACCACGGCGCGGCGGCGATCCCGGACGCCGCCCGCGAACGAATGCTCCGCCGCTGGGAGATCCCCGACGAAACCGAAGCCCACACGGTAACGTTTCGGGTGTGAAAGGTCCCAGAACGCAAATCGCAGGTCTTTCTTCTTTGTCCGCGCGGGTATAGTAGCCGTATGAATTCTTCATCCACGACAAACGCCGTTGATACAACGCCCGCTTTGGCCGCTACCCCGCCAATGGGCTGGAACTCGTGGAACCAGTTGGGGAGCAAGGTCAACGAAACCGCGCTACGCGAGATGGCCGACGCGCTTGTGTCGTCCGGTCTCAAAGACTGTGGCTACGAATACATTGTGATTGATGACTGCTGGTCCGTAAAAAGCGGGCGCGACCGCGACGGGAACCTGGTCGCCGACACGGCGAAGTTTCCGAACGGTATCAAGGCGCTTGCCGACTACGTCCATAGCCTCGGCTTCAAGATGGGCATTTACTCCGATGCGGCGGAAACCACGTGCGCCGGGTATCCGGGCAGTTTGGGCCACGAGGAACAGGACGCGAATTTATGGGCGTCGTGGGGAATTGACTTTCTCAAGTATGACTATTGCGCCGCTCCCAACGATCAGGAAACCGCTATCGTGCGCTACGGGCGGATGGGCGAGGCCCTGCAAAACACGGGACGACCGTTCTTGTTCTCGCTGTGCGAATGGGGCGGGCGCGCCCCGCATTTGTGGGGACCCGATGTCGGCGGGCATATGTGGCGCGTGACCGGCGATCTTTTCGATAGCTGGATCAATGTCCAGATGGAAACCTGGATGGCGATCGGCGTGGATTCCGCGATTGATACCGCGAACGAACTGAACGGTTACGGCGGGCCGGGCCGGTGGAACGATTTGGACATGCTGGTGGTCGGCCTGAAGGGCAAAGGGCATATCTCCGGGAGCGGTTTATCGTTCCCCGAGTACCAAACCCATATGTCGGTCTGGTGTATGGCCTGCTCGCCCCTGATGATCGGGTGCGATGTGCGAAACATGGATGACGAAACCCGCGCGCTTTTGACCAACCGCGAGGTGTTGGCGGTCAATCAGGACGTCCTCGGCGTTCCCGCCCGCCGTGTCAAGCAGACCGGAACGTGCGAGATTTGGAGCAAGCCGCTCGCCGATGGCTCGGTCGCGGTCGCCCTGCTGAATCGCGGCTCGTTCGGCGCGGATGTACCGGTCCGCGCACGCGACCTGGGCCTGCTCGACGCTACCAAAACCGTACGCGATTTGTGGAAGCAAGAAGGCGTTGATAGCTTCGAGTGGGAAATGAAGCGCCGCGTCGAGCCGCACCAGACCGTTTTGCTAAAGGTGACGCCGTAGCCGCCCCGTTGTAAAGCCGGGACCAGCGACGAAGCGCCTCTTACTCACCGTTTAGCGTTTGGGTTCGCGTTACGAAGTGAGCGAGGGCGTATCAAAGCGGGATCGGATGAAATCGCGGGACGCGGCAATACCGTCCGGCCCGCCATTTACCAGCGTGAACGGACCGCGAAACAACGGCGCAAACGGCAGATCGAGGCACTGGGAAAGGTGCGCCTCGTCAATACGCGACCCGTCGAAATGAACGTGGGCGTGGCAACTATGGGCGTACGGCGCGATTTCCATCAAATCCGCCTGCCGGGTCGAGCCGCTCCAGTTGCCGTTGTCGAGCAGAAAGCGCACGTCGCCCTCGCAACGGTCGAGCAGTTCGCGCACGGCCTCGGGAGATGATAAAAGCGCGTACCAATTCTCGGTCATCACGGTGACGCCCTGCTCTTTGGCGCGCTTGGCGAGCCGCTTCAGGGCCGCCGCGCTTTGCGTTATCGCCGCCTCGTGGACGGTTTTTCCCGCGATAATGCGCACTTCCTGCGCGCCCAGTTGCGCGGCGACCGCGAGCCAATCCGCTATCCACGCTTCATCGCGCGCGCCGTTTTCGGGGTGCGTTAGATCGCCCTCGTCTATCAGCAAGGCGTGCAACGGCAAACCGGCGTCTTGTATCGCCCCCTTCAGTTCGGACAAATAGCCTGGCTTGCGCGACGGCAGATGGAAGTGACAGATTTGCAGGGTGTCGAAACCTTTTTGCGCGAGAAACGCGGGCAGTTGCGCCAAAGACAACGCGGCGTCAGGGAGCGGACCGGATGCGGGAACGGTCGCGCCCGCATCCACGCCGAAGTTGGGCGGCGCGCCTAACGTTTCGTGTAACGCCCAACTGGAAACGCCGACGAGCGGCGCGGCCTGGTTTGTTGCGGTTGTATGGTCGGTCATAATAGCGCGCGCGATTGCGCCCTTTAGCGGCGGATAATGCGAAATTTTAGGAAAAAATGGCGTTTCTGTCAAGGCTTGTCAAGGAAGACAAGGAAACCTTGAACGACAAAAACGCGTTTTTCAACCGACTTCTCATCAGTTACGGTGCGCCAGATGATGGGCGATATAGGACGAAAGATACTCCTGTTCGCGCGCGGCGAACGGAGAATCAAGCAGGTCTTTGTAGGTTATACGCCCTGCGGCGAGGTTCTGGATCGCGCCGTATAACTCGGTGGGGTGACGCTCTAAATCCTTGCCGACCAGTTCCACAAGCCCCTGCGGATCCTGCGTGTCGCGCAAGCCGTTCAAGCACGAGCCGGACCAGCCGAACGTGTTCAGGAACGGGTACCAGATCACGCCTTGAATATCTACATCGTGGGCGCGCAAAATCTCGACCTGTTCCAGCGCCATCGCAAGCCACGCTTTTTGCGATTCGACCTCGTTGAGCGTGCCGGAACCGACCTCGCGCTCCGCCCTGATGTTGATTTCGGTAAGCGTCATCGGGAGTCCCAACCGGCGATGATAATCTACCGCGATACGAACCAGTCCGGCGGGTTGCGGGGCCGGTTGAAGCGGCGTTTCCTTCGCCCACGCAATATCGCAGTGGGGGTAGTAGTCCAGCCCGCGCACGCAGGGTACGCGCACGGGATGATCCAAAAACCAGTTCAGCTCGTCCGCGCCAATGCCGTTTTGCGTTAGGTAAGCCCACATCGGGGCGGTCGAGCCAGCGGGCTTCAACCGACCCAACACCAACTCGTCGTGGAGGAACCGGCGCTCGTTGCAGTGCGCGGCGATCTCCTGCGACGCGTCATCGGCGGCGAAGTGGTTTTCCAGCGTGTCCGCGAACAAAAATTTCACGTCGGGGTTGATCGCGGGCAACACTTCGGCAAGCTCGCACGCGACCCGCGCCATGTTGACCACCATGCGGCAGAAAACAACGTGGTCGTCGTGGAACGGCCCCCACAGTCCGGCGGGCGCGTACAACACCGAGGTCGCGATAGGCTCGTTGACCGGCGTGTACCATTCCACCCACGGGTGTCGCTCGGCGAAATCGGTCACATAAGCGACCGCCCACGAAACAAAGCCGGGGTCGGCGTAGCCCAATGCGAAGCGCGGATTGATCGCGGTATGGTGAAACGGGTCCACCGCCACCCGAAGCCCCAAACGGCGAATTTCCGCCATCGCGCGAGTGACAAGGGATTGATCGGTGCGGTGCGACGGCAGGCAGTAGCGGTGCAGACCGCCTGGCGACAGGTCGTACATGAGGCGAAGGTCTTCTTCCAGCCATTCGTCATGTCCGGTCAATTTGAGAACATCCACCTCCGCGTTCGGCACCCCCCGGATGCGCGACCCTTCAATTCCCGTGGCGAAACCCAGCGGGAATTTCTCGCTCGACGCGGGTTCACTACTCGTTTGCATCGGTTATTCCCCATTTAGGATTAATCGGCGAAAAAGGAACCGCGTTTAATTACGCAGCGCTTTGACCGGTTCCTTATACCTATAGATGCTCCAAATATAACATAGTGTGATAAATGCGACGAGATGCGCCGTTAGTTCGGGGCGCGCATTGGGAATTTGCCTTGCCTAAAGATCAGGATTCGCCTTCACGCAACCATTTAGCGGGCGTCACCGTTTCCCCGGCGCGAAGCGCGGGAGCAAAGCGTCGTGGCGCGAAATCCTCCCAAATGTAGCCTTGTTGAAGCAGACGCAACGCATGGGGCAGAATTGGCAGAGGCGCGTTTTCGATGCCGGTGACCGCAAGCCTTTTGCGAATATGGTACTGAATCTTGCGGCAAGTTTTGGCAAGCATAACCCAATCCGTCAAGTTCGTCGCATCGCCCCACCAGACGCGCGCCCCCTTTTCTTCGTAGTGACCAAAGTGCGTTTTGGCTATTCGATATTCTTTAACGCCGCCCAAATATAGTTGCATCAGTCCAGCGGCTTCAAGACGTTGACGAGCGCCTAAATCCGGCAAGTGAGAAATCATTGTTTTAATGGTGGGCGTTTGGACAGCGGAGGGTGACCAGAGCGTGAGCGGAACGGAACCACGTATGCCTGTCTGGTCAAGGCCGATTTGGTGAACGGCGTCTATTTGCTTAGCGGATGTGTACTCGCGTAGCCCCTCGCCAAAATCTGAGTAGAGATCGAACACGCGCACGTCGGTTTCGGCGAAAAGAAAATCAAAAAGCGCGAAAAGATCGTCGCGGGCGGCGAAGAAGTCCAGGTAGGCCATATGGTTTCGGGTTGCGCGGTCGCGGCTTTATTGGTTACGCCGCTTTCAAACGGCGTTCAACCATTGCACTCCGTAAACCTGCGCTAAAGCGGAACCCCCAGCCCGCTCCGGTTGTCCCCAACACCATGAGCAATCAAGAACAATCGACGAACTTCGCCAACCTGTTTGAGCCGCTTTCCCTCGGGCGCGGCGGGGTTACGCTTCCCAACCGAATCGTGATGGGGCCGATGACGCTGAATCAGGCGACGGGCGACGGACATATGACCGACTGGATCGTGGACTGGTATGAGCGGCGCGCGCGGGGCGGGACCGGAACCCTGATCGGCGCGGCGGTGTTCGTGTCGCAAAACGGACGCGGCTGGGCGAACGCGGTCGGGATCGCCGACGACTCGTACACCGATGGCTGGCGGCGGTGCGTCGAGGTTTCCCATCGGCACGGCGCGCTCTTTGGGACCCAGCTCTTCCACGGCGGCGCGGCGAGCCACAACGCGCTTTTAGGTCAGCAACCCGTTTCCGCCTCCGACTGGACCCGCGAGGGCTTCGATCCCGCCCGCGCCTTAACCGAGGAAGAGATTGAGCAAATCATCGCCGACTTCGCGAACGGCGCGCGGCGGTCTATCGAGGCCGGTTGCGATTTTGTGGAACTACACGGCGCGCACGCCTACCTCCTTCACCAGTTCTGGCGCGCGGATGTGAACCGGCGTACGGACAAGTGGGGCGACCCGCTCGCGTTTCCGGTCGCGGTGACCCAAGCCGTGCGCGCGGTTATCGGGCCGAACATCCCGCTCGTGTATCGGTTTTCCGTTCACGCCGACGCGCCCGACGCCCCCAACCAACCGGTGACGCCAGCATCCCTTGAGGCGTTTCTCCGAGCGCTGGAAACGGCGGGCGTGGATGTGTGGGATATTTCGTGCTGGCGCGATTCCCGGCGCGGCTACTTCGGGACCGACATCTGGCTCCCCGATTGGGTGCGGCGGTTCTCGGACAAGCCGCGCCTGGTCGCCGGAAACCTGCTGATGCCGGACGAATCGTCGGAGTATGTCGCGAGCGGTCACGCCGAAGCGGTCGCGCTCGCCCGCGCGGTTATCGCGGACGCCGACTGGGCGAATAAAGCGCGCGACAATCGCGCGGACGCTATCGCGCCATATGCGGATACGATGCTTGCGGATTTGCAACAAGGAATAGATCCGGGGACGGCGCAAGTCGGCGGGTAGTCGCGGGGCGCAGTCTGTGTAACGTGCGTTTATTGGTCACGGAAGCGGCCCCCTAACCCCCAATAATGGGGGGACAAGAACAATATAGCCGATGGTAAAACCATCAGGCAGCGAGGCGAAAACGCCGTTGCTTTCTTTTTCTTGTCCCCCCATTATTGGGGGTTAGGGGGCCGCTTCCGTGACCAATAAACGCACGTTACACAGACTGCGCCCCAACGCCTCCTGTCAGTCATACCCGGTCACAGCCTTTTGCGCGCCGCGTGCTACAATCGGGCATGGAAAACCAGGATAACGCGAGCATCGCCGAAAACGTTGCGCGGGTGCGCGAGCGGATCGCCCAGGCGGGCGGGCGGGCGGGCCGGGATGCAAGTGAGGTAACGCTCGCCGCCGTGACGAAAACGCAAACGGCGGAGCGTGTCGTAGAGGCGGTTCGCGCGGGCGTCACGGTTCTCGGCGAAAACTATGTACAAGAAGCGCGCGTCAAAATACCGCAGGTCGCCGCGCTTTGCCAGGAAGATTCCGCCCTTGCCAGCGTAGCGTTATCGTGGCGCCTGATCGGGCATTTGCAATCCAACAAGGCGAAGTACAGCGTTCCCCTATTTTCTTTAACAGAAAGTGTGGATAATTCCAAATTAGCGAAGGAGATTGCCGTGCAAGCGTTGAAACAACATCAAAGCGACTATCCCGTTTTGGTCGAGGTCAATTTATCCGGTGATCCAGGGCGCGCCGGGGTTCCGCCGGAGGCGGCTTTGGTGCGCGATTTCTGCGCCGAACTTGCCGAAACGCCGGGCTTGTCGCTACGCGGTTTGATGGGAATTGCGCCGTGGAGCAACCGCCCGGACGACGCGCAACCTTACTTTGAATTGTTGCGAACGCTTTGGGACAGTTTGCCGAGCGCGAATCGGCAAATTCTTTCGATGGGAATGTCGAACGATTTTGAAGTCGCTATCGCCGAGGGCGCGACCGAGGTACGGATCGGAACCGCGCTTTTTGGCGCGCGGCCTCCTAAAAACACATAACGGCGGAGACGGTAAGAACAAATGAGCATTTACAACAACGCGGCGGCGGACAACGAGCCGGAGGATGATGAGCCGATGCACGACAACGGCAATGGGGGCGGCCTTCGTAGCCGGATTAGCGGTTGGTTCGGTCAACTGTCCGGGCGCGGCGAGGACGACGACTACGAGGAGGACGCCGCCCCGTCCCCCGCTCCCGCTCTGCGGACGCAGGCGACCAGCAACAGCGGCGGCGCAACCGCTGTCGCATCCCCCCCTCCCGCCCATCGGCAGTCGCATTATGGGACCGCGTCCGCGCGCCGTACGACGCCGTCCGAAACGCTTCGGCTCGCCAACTCGCGCGAAGGCTCGATCACGGTGATGCCGGTGACGAGTTTCGCCGACATTCAGCGCGCCGCCGACCGCTTAAAAGCGGGCGAGCCACAGATTATCAATCTGGAAAAAACGCCCGCCGAGGTGTCCGAGCGGCTCATTGACTTCCTAAACGGCGTCACATACGCGCTCGACGGCTACGTGGAAAAAATCGCCGAAGGCGCGTACCTGTTCACGCCGTCGCATATCGCGATTCACGCCGACGGGCCGGAACCGCCCGCCTCCAGGCCGTTTTTCGACCGGATTTAACGAACCGCGTTTCTTGCTCACGACAAAGCCCTTCGGCCCCGCTATGGGCCGAGGGCTTAGTCGCGTCACCCCGCCGCCGAGGTTTCCCATGCTTGTATCGCCGCCTGATGTTCCCCCAACGTCCCGCTTGCGCTACAACGACGGATCGCAAACCCCGCCGCGCCTGCGGGTTCAGCGCTCGCTCTGGTCGCTCTCGAAACTGCCTATCAACGCGTCGTACGAGTGGACGCTGGACGAAAAGCTGGAGCGCGCCCGCGCCGCCGGTTTCGAGGCGGTCGAGCGCTGGCTCAGCCCGGACAACGAACGCGATATTACCGATGCCCTCGCGCGCCACGATCTGCGCCTGGTTCTTGGGCATCACCCGTTCAAGTCCGAAGACACGCCAAAAGCAGTGGAACAAGCGGTTCGCCTGAACGCCGATTTTGTGTTCGCCCAGGTCGCCGGCGCGTTTACGCCGCTCGAAACCGCGGCGGAGTTGGTGCGAGCGGGTCGCGAAACAGCGGATAGGGCGAGTATCGCCTACTTTGTGGAAACGCACCGCAACAATTTCACGGAAACCATCCCGCAAACCCTCGCGCTAATCGATGCCGTTCCCAACGTCGCGCTAACCGGCGATTTATCGCATTTTGTCCTGGTCGGCGAGTTTTACGGCAGGCCGGACGAGCGCGCCCTGGAGCGCATGGCGGGCGTTCTATCGCACGTTTCGCACCTGCACGGGCGTATAGGGAACGGCGAGCAGGTACAAGTGGATGTCGGCGACGGCGACAACCCGACCGCGCAGTTCTTCGTGTCGCTGTGGGAGCGGGCCATGCGCGAATGGCTGGTCGGGGCCGGACCGGGCGATGTGTTCCCGTTCGCGTCGGAACTCGGCCCGCCCCGCTACGCGATCACGCTCTTAGACGGAACCGAGTTTTCCGACCGCTGGGAGCGAAGCCTGGTGATGAAACAGCTCGCCGAGCAAGCCTGGAAGCAAGCAGGCGGCAACAGTGCAAGCGCGTGATGGTAGCCTTTCCCGTGTCGCGCCGGATGATTGGCACGCGTTGCGCGACCTGCGCCTTGAAGCGTTGCGGGACGCGCCGTACGCCTTCTCCTCGACGCACGAAAGCATGGCGGCGAAACCGACTGGCGCGACATGGCTCGCCGCCGCGCAACCGGAAGCGAAGACTGCACGTTTTTCGCCCGCGACGAGGCCACAGGTACGCTTATCGGTATGGCGGGCGGCTACCGCGACGGAAACGACCGCGATTTGGTTCATATCATCTCTGTTTGGGTCGCCCCCGAAGCGCGCGGCGCGGGCGTCGGGGACCAACTTATCGAAACCGTTTGCGCATGGGCGGCGCAAATTCCTGTTTCGTTTGTCGGGGCGTACGTCAGCGACGGCAACCATCGTGCGCGCCGATTTTACGAGCGTGTCGGCTTTGTTATCGCGTCCCCGGACGCAGGTAAGCCCGGCGCGCACGCAAGGCCAACCGACTTTTTGCTGTTGCGGTCACTGAGTCCCGTCGTTAAAATGCAAAAGGTATAATACCGTCATCAATCGCCGCTTCCGCGCTAAAGGTAATACCATGACCGCTACTGACGCTTATTCCGTGTCTATCCGCCCCGAAGAGGATAAAGATGTCGCCCCTCGCTTCCGCGCCGTTGCGGACAACTACGAGGCGGCAGGGCGCACGGCGGGCGAGGCTTTAGACGCTTTGAATGCCAAATTCAAAATGGGTGAAAAACGGTCGCTCGTCATCATCCAGCAAGTGGAGGGCGACGCTTACTTTTCTGAAGCGCAACAAACCCGAATGCGCGCCCTAATTGACAAGCGAAATGCGCTCGGCGCG
Source organism: uncultured Armatimonadaceae bacterium (assembly GCA_964252165.1). Classification (GTDB taxonomy): domain Bacteria; phylum Armatimonadota; class Armatimonadia; order Armatimonadales; family Armatimonadaceae; genus CAXUMS01. Next base: position 27,867 of record CAXUMS010000012.1, on the reverse strand, counting down.
CTAACCGAGGCGGAGCAAGAGGAGTTGGAGGGTTTGGTAGGAGACGAGTTGCTCGCCTCGGCGAAACGTAGCGAGGCTCTCGCCGACGCACTCGGTCTGTGAACCCGTATTATCCCGAAGTGACCGCTCGGGCGGACAACCGTTGTGAATATTGTCGCGCCCCTGCGGAAGCGTTTAATCTTGCTTTTGAGGTTGAACACATCACGCCTTTAGCCGCAGGCGGCGGTGATGCACTGGATAATCTCGCGCTTGCTTGCCGCTCTTGCAATCTTTTCAAAGGCGCGCGACAGCAAGCGCCCGATCCCGAAACAGGTCGCGCCGCGCCCTTGTTTCACCCGAGATGTGACGTTTGGGCGGAACACTTCGCGTTCGCCGCCGACGCTATTTCGTTTATAGGTCTTACGCCTATCGGGCGCGCTACGCTTGCGGCTTTGCAGATCAACAGCGTCAAGCAACAAACCGCTCGAAGGAATTGGATACGCCTGGATCTTTTCCCGTAAACATCATGCAAAACCAATCTGCTGGCAGTATCACCCTCGCGGTTCTGGGGGCGGGAAAGATGGGCGGCGCCCTCGTGCGCGGCTGGGTTGCGGCGGGCGTGGTCGCGCCCGAACGAATCCGCTTGTACAACGCCCACCCGGAAACCGCGCAGGCTCTCGCGGACGACGTGGACCGCGCTATCATGGTCGCCGCCTCGCCGCAGGAGGCGGTGCGGGGCGCGGATGTCGTGATGGTATCGGTCAAGCCGCATATCGTCGCGCAGAGTTTGAGCGTGATCAAGGACGCTTTGGAGCCGGATACGCTCCTTGTCTCGGTCGCCGCCGGGGTGACGCTCGAAACGCTCGAAAACGGCCTGCTCCCCGGTACGCCCGTGATCCGCGTGATGCCCAACACGCCCGCGTTAATTCGCGCCGGGGCGAGCGCGTTTTGCTGTGGCTCTCACGCGACCGACGCCCACGCCCATACCGTATCCGAGTTGTTCGGCGCGGTCGGGCGGTGCGTCGAGGTGACCGAAGCGCAAATCAACGCGGTTATCGGCGTGTCCGGGTCCGCGCCCGCGTACTTTTATCTTATTATCGAGGCCCTGACCGACGGCGGCGTCCGCGCGGGTTTGCCCCGTGATGTCGCCCGAACGCTCGCCGCGCAAACCGCACTCGGCGCCGCCCGGATGGTCCTCGAAACCGGCGAACACCCGATGGTCCTCAAAGACGCCGTGACCACGCCGGGCGGCACCACCATCGCGGCCCTCGGCGTTCTGGAGTCGTCGGGCATTCGCGGCGCGCTCATGGACGCCGTTCGCGCCGCCGTCGACCGCGCCAAAGAAATGGGGTAAACGGCAATTTAGTCGCACAAAACCGAGAAACATACGTATGAATAAACTCGACCCTGAAATTCAAACCGTAGTCGCCACGTTAGATAGTATCGAGTCGTTGGAGGATAACAATCTTCAGGCGTTGCATGAAGCCATAGAGCAGGTTTACGCTCTGCCGCCCCACGCGGAACAAGTCATAGAAGCGTTACTTCGGGTTCTTGAGCGGTTCCCGGAAGAGGACAGTTACGGGGTATTTTGGGGTATTCTGCACACGCTTGAAAAAATGCCGGGGCGGTATGAAAGCCCTTTAGTGCAATCTATTCAGCGTCAGCCGTCGGAGTTCAGCCTCAATATGCTGTACCGAATTTTGAAAGACGGTCAAACCGAGGCGGGCGGCATTAATTTGTATAACCTGCTGGAATCCGTTGCCACCGACTCGCGTTGGTCAGAAGACATCCGTAAAGATGCACAACATAGCATTTTGGCGCTACGGGATTACGGTATCGGACCGACGGAAGGCAAATAGTTGTTTGACTGCGCCCGCCCCTTCCGGTTATACTGAGGGCTGTGGCGCGGGCGAAACAAACAACACAATCGGCTATGGCGACGGACGGCGATAGCGCAATCGGCGGCGTCGCCGTGTATTGTCTCGCGTCCGGGTCGTCGGCGAACGCCCTTTTGGTGGTCGCGAACGGCGACGCGCTTTTGGTGGATGCGGGCCTGGGCGTTCGCGCGCTCCGGGCCGCCATCGAGGCGCGCGGCGTTGCGATGGAGCGATTGCGTGGCGTTTTGCTCACCCATGAGCATATTGACCATGTCCGGGGCGCGGTTCCGCTCGCCCGCCGGTACAATGTGCCGCTTATCGCAACCAGCGGCACGCTATCCGCCCTGTTCACCCACGACCGCCGCGACGCTCCCCACCACACCATAGACGCGCGCGGCGAGATCGGATTGGGACCGTTCTGCGTGCGCGCCGCGCCCGTAACGCACGACGCCGCCGAGCCGGTCGGCTTTCGGGTTGCGGTGGATGATTTTGCGCTTGTCTACGCGACCGACACCGGCACGGTCACGCCCGAGTTGCGCGAGGCGTGCCGGGGGGCGTCGCTCCTTGCTATCGAGGCGAACCACGACATCCACAAACTGCGGTTCGGTCCCTACCCCGACGCGGTCAAGGCCCGCATCCTATCGCGCTTGGGTCATCTCTCAAACAACGCCGCCTGCGACCTGCTTCTCTCGCACACGCACGATCACGGGCCGGTGTGCGCGTGGCTGTCGCACCTGTCGGAAACCAACAACACGCCGCGCATGGCGCTGAACTATTGGAAAAAGCGCGTTAAAGCGGAAGGGATGAAAACCGCGCCCGCCGTGGTCGAGGTCGCCCTGCGCGACAAACCATCCCTTGTTTATCGCGCCTGCACCCGCGCGGTTCAATTAACGCTGTTCTAACACCGTATTTTCCGACTTACGCCACAACCGGAAGCGGGCCGGAATTGCTGACAAACGCGAGTTTTGCGCTGTCCGGCGACCACGACGGAACATTGATCGTTCCCTGCCCGCCGTAGACATACGCGATAACCCGGGGCGGCGCGCCGCCGTTCACGGGCAGGAGGCGCAGATAAACGCGCTGGTAGTACGGATGATCGCCGGGCTTGACTTCCTGACCGAACGACAAGAACGCGATCCATTTACCGTCCGGCGAGATATGCGGGAACCAGTTGTTGTACTCGTCGTCGGTGACTTGCTCCTGCTCGCTCCCGTCCGGTTTCATGCGCCAGAGTTGCATCAGGCCTGTGCGCTCCGAATTGAAGTAGATATGGGCGCCGTCCGGCGTGTACTCGGAACCGTCGTCAAGGCCCGGCGCATCGGTCAGGCGAATTTCCGCTCCGCCGTCCGAGGGGATCGTGTAAATATCGAAGTTCCCGCCGCGCTCGGCGGTATAGGTCAGCGTTTCGCCGTCCGGCGACCAACCGTGAAGGTACGAGGGCGCGGCGTCGGTGACGCGCCGGGGCGTTCCGCCGCTTGTGGGCAAAATCGAGATGACGGATTTGCCATTGTTTTCGTCGCTTCGGTGACTGATGCCGATACGCGCGCCATCGAACGAAAGAACATGGTCGTTGTTCAGGCCGTCCGCGCTTCCCGTATCCACCAGAGCCGGAACCCGCGTATCCAATGGGAAGCGGTAGAGTTTGCCCTTGCTGTTGTAAAGGAGCGCCGCGCCGTCCGGCGTCCAGTTCGGCGCCTCGAAGCAACCTGGCTCCGCGTAAATCGCCGTGCGCCCGCCGCTCGCCCTATCGAGGATTTCCAAACAGCTTCCCAGATAATCGCGGTAACGCACCAGATTATCCCCTGCGGAAACCGTGATCCGCACCTCGGTGAAAACCGCCTCCTCGACCATATCGGCGTTGTGCGAGGTGACAAACAGGCCGACATAAACGGCATCGCCCAGATCAAGGTCCGTGACCGTTTCGCTGACAAACGGATCGCCGAAATGCGCGACGGACAGCGTATAAACGTTCCCTTTGCGCTCGAACTGAACGATGTCCGGCCCGATAAGCGGCGACCGCACCTCTTCGGTAAGCGCGCCGTCGGTTCGGCGGAACTGAAGCGAGGTCAGGCCGTCGCCGCCGTGAACGGCGGCGTCCGCATACGCGGAATGGGGCGTCAGGGCGGAGCGCGCGATCCAGCCGAGTTTACGGTGCGGGTCTACGCCGTCGCCCACAAAGCGGCAGCGCGCAGTGAGGATGAAATCGCCGGTCAGACGCCGGTACGCGAAGTGAAACTCATCGCTGTCGAGCCACATATTCGTCCCCGCTCCGGTAATGCGGTATTCCTGCGGCGCCGCATCGTACGTCAGCGAGCCGGGATGCCGAACCGAGCCGATGTCGGCGTGGTCCTCGAAAACGCCAAAGGGCGCGTCGTACAGCGGGGCGGCGGAGTCCGGGGAAGGCGTCGGCGCCATACGGGAGAATCCTTATGAGGTGTGATGAGGCAAAGAAGAGCGCTAAAAACCAATAGGTAGATGGCAAGGAGATAAATCTCCTCGCTACATGTCGCTTCGCGCCGGTCGTCCTACGGACGGAATTGCGGAATAATTTAATCGGATTGGTTTGCGCTCGGTGGGTTGAACGAGTAAACCACGCCGCCTTACGCCATTGGCCCACCCTGTCAATCAATTCGTTTATTCCGTCCGTAGGACGACCGGCGCGAAGCGACATGTAGCGAGGAGATTTATCTCCCAGTGAGCAACTAAACGTTCTACGGAGAACGCCGTTTATGCGAATAAGCCTACTGGACGCCGAGTAGCTCGACATCAAACGTCAACTGGGCGTTTGGCGGGATCGGGCCGCCCGGCGTGCCTTTCGCGCCGTAGCCCAAGTTGGCGGGGATGATCAGTTTGCGACGACCGCCTACTTTCATGGAGATCACGCCTTCGTCCCAGCCCGGAATAACCTGGCCTTCGCCGATGGGGAACGAGAACGGCTCGCCCCGGTCGCGCGACGAATCGAATTTGGTCCCGTCTTTGAGCGTACCGGTGTATTGCACCATCACGGTTTGACCCTTTTTCGGCGACACTCCCTTGCCCACCGTCATTTCCTCGTACTGGAGGCCGCTTTTGGTTTTGATGACTTTGCCGTTCCCCTTGAACGGACGCTTGTCGTAACCGCTTCCCGGGGTTTGCGCGTCGGCGGGCGGTCCAGGCGGTCCCATCTTCGCGTTGGGATCGGCGGCGATCTCGGGTTGCGTGGTCGGCTCCGCGCTTGCGACAGCGGTGGGCGCGCCGGTCGCGCCGCCGCTGGTGACGCCGACCTCTTCGGGTTTCGCCGTGTTGCAACCCGCGAGCAGAATGGCGGCGAACGCCGTTGCAGGCAGAGCGCTGATGTATTTGGGAAGAACAAGATTCATAAAGTTATTCGCTTTTCAAAACAGGCATTGGGTTTCCGGTTGTTAATCACTGGTTTCTGGCAGGGAAGTAGATCGAATCATTCTTCTGGTTCCCTACGTCCTTCGTTCTCAATCAACAACCGGAAACGAACGACCCGAAACCCAACGCCAAGCCGTTATCTAATTAAGGGAGTCCAGCGTAACGTCAAAAATCAGCGTCGCATTCGCCGGGATCTTTGAACCCTGAGGCGGATTGTCGCCGTAACCGAGGTTTGCAGGGATGGTAAGTTTGCGCCGACCGCCGACCTTCATACCCGTCACGCCTTCGTCGAAGCCCGCGATTACCGACCCGGATCCCAGAGTGAACGGGAAGGTTCCCCGGTCAAATTCGGTTCCATCGGTGAGCGTGCCGATGTACGTTACAGTTGCGCTTCTTCCCGCCGCTGCCGTCGCGCCGGTTCCCACAGTCAAATCCTGGTACATCAAGCCCGACGCGGTCGTGATGGTCGTCGGGCTGGGCGAGGGCGACGGGCTGGGAGACGGCGACGGGCTGGGCGAGGGCGAAGCTAAGGTAATGGGGGAGTCATCATCACCGCCGCCGCAACCAGCGACGCCCAACATAAACGAAGAAGCCAAAGCGAAGACCGCCACGGGATAAACAAATCTACGATTCATAAAAACTCCTTGTAATGCAACAAACAACCGATTGGGGTATCAGGAAGCAAAAGGGTCTCACTGTCCCACCTACTTAAATCCGAGCAACTCCACGTCGAAATGCAGTGTGGCGTTCGGCGGAATTACGCCTCCCGCGCCGCTTGCGCCGTAGGCGAGGGCGGGCGGAATGACGAGGTTGCGGCGTCCGCCGATCTTCATGGTCATTACACCTTCGTCCCAGCCTTTGATAACCTGTCCCATGCCGATCTTGAAAGAGAACGGCGCGCCCCGGTCGCGGGACGAGTCGAACGGGCGGCCATCGGGGAACGTTCCGGTGTAGTGAACGCTGACGGTTTGCCCTTTTTGGGGACTTGCGCCCTCGCCCACAGTCACGTCTTCGTATTGCAGGCCGGTTTCGGTGGTGGTTAAAGCCATCGGTTTTACCTTATCGAAAAGCCCGAATGGGCTTCCCGTTTCTTAATTATTAGCGATTTGATAAGGCGCATGTCGCCAGCGCGGATACATGGCCCCGGTTCTATTCGCGCACAACGCAGAGCTTTCCTGCCTGCTCATCGCGGCGAGGGCGAATGGATCACCGGGGAACCGGCGTTTTCTCCAGAGCTTCCTCGATAATCCGCTCGGGCATCAAGCCCGCATACCGAGTTTTGGTGTCGAGTTGGATGCGATGCGCGAGAACCGGGATGGCGAGAGCGCGTACATCATCCGGCGTGACATAATCGCGTTGCTGAATATGGGCGCGGGCCTGCGCGGTCCGGTAGAGCATGAGCGAGCCGCGCGGAGAGATCCCGATCCGCAAGCGCGTATCGCTACGGGTCGTTTCCACAAGGCGCAGAATATACTCGCCGATAGCGCGATCGATCTTTACGGTTTTCACATCGTCCTGAAGACGCGTGATATTCGCCGTGGTCAAAACAGGGTGAAGATCATCGAGCGGATGACGGTCGTTCTGGCTGTACAAAATATCGAGTTCGTCCGCGAGGGCCGGATAACCCATCGTGATCCGTACCGCAAACCGGTCCAACTGCGCTTCGGGGAGCGGGTACGTTCCGTGGTATTCCGACGGGTTTTGGGTCGCGACCACGAAAAATGGGTGCGGCAAATCGCGCCTTCGTCCTTCCACGGTGACGGTTCCCTCGCTCATTACCTCAAGCAGGGCCGATTGCGTGCGCGGCGAGGTCCGGTTGATCTCATCAGCGAGCAGGACATTGGCGAAAACCGGCCCTTCCCGGAACTCGAACGAGCCGTCCTGCGGGCGGTAAATACTGCTACCCGTAATATCGGCGGGGAGCAAATCCGGCGTAAACTGGATGCGCCGAAATTCGCCGTCAATCGAGCGCGCGAGGGCTTTGGCGAGCGTGGTCTTTCCGGTTCCCGGCACATCCTCCAATAGTGTGTGACCGCCTGCGAGAAGCGCAATAAGCAACAACTCGACGCTGTCGGTCTTGCCCTTGATAACCGAGGTCAGGTTTTCTTGAAGCCGCTTGACCTGCGCGGCGAAATCGGTGGTTTCCATGCGTGGTTATTGTAGCCCTATATACGCTAAAGCGAGTGCGGCGCAAAAAGAAAGTCATCTACGAACATAAAATCGGGAACTTACAAGCGTCGTCAGCGTTTTATTTCCTTTAAAACCAAGGTTCATAAAAACATCTCGATTAGTACGCCTTTCCGCTAAAATCGGAGAGCGTATTACTTTAAACCTGTACGAGACCGCTCTCGAGACCGCTCTAAAGAGTAGTCACCTAATAGTTTTTATTTGACAACATCTTAACAAAATGCGGGTATACTGTTTTCGCATGCGCAGATCATCAGGTCGGCGCTCTGTATTAGAAATGAGGCCTTTCAATGGCTGATATCGTAGATGTTGCTGTAAGCAACGGCTCGTTTGGAACTCTTGTTGCGGCGGTTCAGGCGGCGGGACTTGTCGAAACGCTTAAGGGCGCCGGTCCTTTCACTGTCTTCGCCCCGACCGATGCGGCGTTCGCGGCCCTTCCCGCGGGAACCGTAGACGATCTTTTAAAGCCCGAGAACAAAGAAAAGTTGACGGCGGTTCTGACCTATCATGTTGTCTCCGGTAAAGTTACAGCCGCCGATGTGGTTAAATTGACCACCGCGACCACGGTTAACGGTCAGGATGTAACAATCGACGCCTCGAACGGGGTTAAGATCAACAACGCAACCGTTATCATCCCCGATGTTCCCGCAGACAACGGCGTGATTCACGCAATCGACGCCGTTCTGATTCCGTCCTAAGCGGAAAACAGGCGCTTAAAACAAGCGGGCGCATCGCCGAACCCGGCGATGCGCCCGCTTTGTTGTTTGATAGTTAAGAGGGGAAGCGCGCCATCCGCTCCCAAGGCTTCCCCTTTACGCCATATCTTTCAACGCTTTCCTACCGGGGCGACGACGGGGCGGGCGCGCGGAACAGGGTTTTGAGGCGGGTTACGGCGAACTGCGCCCCGATGCGCTTGCCGTCGGCGGCGCGCAGGGTTCCGAAAACCAGATCGCCGAGCGGCAAAACCACGTTCAAGTTGCTCAGCATGTACTTGTGGTGCGTACGGTGGTGGGCATCGAGGAACCGGTAGTAGGGCATACGGCTCAGAATTTTGGACGCGCGCGGAACGTGCATGGACCAATGGATAGACTCGTAGATCGCGTAGTAAACCACAATGGCGCCGACGCCTCCCCAAACGCTTGGGATACCTGTCACCCATTGCAGAAGAAAGAACAGGGGCAAGTGAACCGCGATCATCACCGGCAACGCCCACCAGTTCATCGGCACGCTATCCGGCTCATCGTCGTGCGTATGGTACGTGTCATCGCCCTTGTAAATCTGGTGATGCACAAGCGTGTGCTTGTGGAACATATAGTAAACAAAACGCGGCGTGTGAAAAACGTGCCGATGAAACGTCCACTCGAAAAAACTGGCGTAAAGGAAGTAGACGCCGAACGCGCCTAACTGACACAAAAAATCGGACAAGGCCAAGAATATACTCCTGCTAACCAACAAAAAACCGGGCCGCCGCATAAAGGGAAGCCCGGCCTCGCCAAAAATCGCGTTCGCCGCCGCCTTGCGACATGCGACAGCCGACAGCCCTATTTCCGCGCGTCGCTTCAAAAAGCGGTGATAGTCACGTCGTCCGCGCGTAACATAAAGGGGACGCTCTTATCATATCCGCAATCCTGTGTTTGGAAACCATCGGATTATGTTTCTTTAATATTTTTGTTTATATTATGGCGCGAAGCGTCATTTTCGTCAGGTGCGTTAACGCGCCGGATCGAGGGCGGTCAGTAAGGCCGTGACGGCGTCCGCACCGCCGCGCGTGTAAGGGGCGCGGGCGTCGAGGGTGAGCGCGTTCCACGCGGACTGGCCTGGCGCGGCGAGGAACTTGAGCAGATTGGTTTGGAGCGTTTTCCGCAGGAGCGCAGGCGTTATCGTCTCGCCCAGTCGGAGCGACACGAAGCGCGCTTGCGGCGAAAGCGCGAGCGCGGTTTGCGTGATGGACTGACCGGGTTGTCGTTCCGGGATCTGGTCCGGCTTGTCCCAGGTCCCGTAGAAGTACGGCGTGTTGGGGAAATCCGCATCGCGCGCGGCCACGACCACCACCGGGAGTGCGGGAAGGGCGTTTCGCAGACGTGCGCCGACTGCGCGAATCAAAGCGGCGTTCGCGTCGCGCCGGACACGGTTGAACGCGCTGTACGGTGTCATGTCGTTTTTTTCCTGAAGCGTCCACGACGGCGACTGGTTGGCGGCTGTGTTGGCGGCGCGGACATAGCGCGGGGCCGACGCGGGTTCATCGGGGAAGAACGGGAGCGATAGGTCGCCGCCGTTCAGGAACGTGCGCAACGATTCATTGGACAGGTCTATGGGGTCCGTGTTGGAGGCGCGCAGGGCGGCGAGGCGCAAGCGCGGCGTATAGCCCATTTCGTTTTCCGTCCGGTACAGGCCGTAGTTCGGGGCGGCGTCGGGGCCGTACAAATAGCCGGGCGCGGCGGTATCGAGCAAAACTAATCCCGCGTTCCCCGGCGCGCTTTGAACCAGGCGCCCAAGCCGCGCGGCGATCTCCCCTGCCCCGTTCGGCGCATCGGTCACGCGCCACGTTTTGC
>CAXUMS010000012.1:16808-17884 GCA_964252165.1 uncultured Armatimonadaceae bacterium | reverse complement strand
GGCGACCTCGCCCCGGTAGTAGGCGTTGTTCGGCGCATCGGGCATGGAAGCGAGGCGCCGCGCCGCCCAAGCCGCCCCGGTTTCGCCCAACAAATTTATATCGAGGACAAACGAGGCGGCGGCGGGCGGCGCGGCGACCGGCGCGGGAACGGAGGGACGCGCCGATAACACGCGCACCGCAAGCAGGGGGCGCAACCCGGCCTCGCGCGCCGCTGTTGCGAGCGGCGTCCATGCGGCGGTGACCGCTTGCGCCTCATCGTCGCCCGCGCTGTCGCCGATTGGCTCGATCCACAAATCTGTGAAGCCCGCGCGCCGGGCGGCGCGGGCGAGCGCAACGGCGTCGGCGGACGCGGGGGCGCGGTCCGGCGCGATAAACAGCGCGCGCCGCGCAAGCGCGTGGGGAAGCGATGCGGCGGCGACGGGCGCGGGCGGCGCGAAGGCGGGTTGAACAGCGGCTACGGGCGCGGCGTTTTTCTTCGGCAACAAGTCCGACAGGCTCGCAACGCCCGGCGCATCGAACTCGCCAATTCCCGGCACGACAAAGCGCGCCCCGATGCTGACATGGAGCGCGAGAGAATCGGTGCGAAGTTGTTGACCGCCGCCATATGATTGCGCGTGCCGCTCCGCATCCGTTTTGACCTGATTTTGAATGGATTGGGGAAGAAGCGCGACCGGCACGCGCGGCTCGCTTTCCCCGCTCGCAAGTCGCTCTTCAAATGCGCGCATGATTTTGTCCGGCAGGGCGAACGGATAATCCGGCGCCCACCCAATAAACGAAAGCGGCGTGCGGGCCGCCATACGCGTTTTGAGCGCGGCGTCCTCGCCCCACTCGGTTTGCTGGCTGTCATCGTACCATTCCCGCAACCGGGCGCGTCGCATCGCAAGGCCCGCCAGATCATCGGTCAGTACGTAGGCGAAGTCGGCGTCATCCCCGACGCGCCGGAACGTGCCAGTGACCGCGAGCGCGACGCCCGACAACGCGATCCTGCTCACGGTCTTCTTGAAGCACGATCAGTCGCGCCCGCTCGCCGAGCTGAATGAGCAACTCGCCAAGCAGGGCTTCTACAAGGCTTTCC
>CAXUMS010000012.1:16275-16798 GCA_964252165.1 uncultured Armatimonadaceae bacterium | reverse complement strand
AATATCGCCCGCCCGCGCCGTTTGCGGCGTATCGGGCGCCGCATCGGGCGCCGGGATGGCGCCGCTGGTTGCGCCGGGGGCGGGAGCGGCGACGCCGCCCAGCGTGACGGATAGGCGTCCCAGGCGCGGGTCGGCGTAGATTTCCATGCCCGACGCTTGCGCGACCCGGTTGACGACCTCGGCGACGTTTCGCGCGCCCGCGAGATTGACAACGGCGTTCAGGGCGGGCTGGGCGTAGTCCAACTCGCTTTTCTTGCGCCGGTTCGGAACCACGAGGCGCAAAGCCGCCCCGAGAGCGGTGCGCGGGTCTTCCGTATCGTGTCCATCGGCGTTGTAGTGCGATGCGCGGATATAAAACGTTTCGCCTTGCCGATGTTGCGGCCCGGTCGGCAAGCCGTAGCCGACACTGCTACTGTTTCCGCTGCCGACGATGTTGTAATTCCAGTACACGCTGCGCTGAAGGCGAAGGCGAATCCCCTCGCGCTCCGAAGGCGACAGCGCGCGCCCCTCGCCCATTTGACCG
>CAXUMS010000012.1:0-16265 GCA_964252165.1 uncultured Armatimonadaceae bacterium | reverse complement strand
CTCGAATAGTAACCGCCGTTCTCCGCCGCCGTCACCTTTTGCACGACAAACGGATCGGGAACCACGTTGTTCCAGAACGCTTTTTGCTTGTCGGTCAGATCGGAAAACCCAATTCCGTTTGCGCTTCCCGCGCGCTTCCATTGATCGGCGGTAAAGGTCGCAATCAGATCTTTGGCGGCGCGGTCTTTTCCCAGTCGCGCGAACGCGGCGGGCGCAAGGTCCGGCGGCGGCGGCGCGAGTAGCGTCATCGTGGTCGGCGCGAGAACCGTCAGGGTCGGTAGGCGCGAAACAATGCGCTCGAACCGCTCCGCAACCGGGGCGAACAGGAGGCGGGAATCGCCCGACCCCGCGTTTGGCGCATCCCGGTCTTTCTCGGTCACTTCCTTAAGACGTACGTTTTCCGCTCCGATAACCAAAAGCGGCCCGCGCTGGGCCGCGTTCCACCGGACCCGTTGTAGCGCATGGGCGAGTGTCGGCTCGGTCTCGGAGGCGGAAAACAGCGCCTGCGCGCGCGCCGCGCCGCACGGAACGGAAACCGCGAACGGGAGGGCGATAACGACGACGCGGCCGCGAAACAGGGCGCGGCGCGGAAACAACGAAAGGCGAGGACAAAACGGCATGGGCAAGCGACCTTTTGACGTTTGCGTTTTGTTCTCCTTTAACGCGCCAATGGCGCGCCGCGTGACAGCGACAAACGCCCAACCATCCTTCCTTCGGACTCTCACCCCCTAACCCCCTCGTTCGCTTGCGAGAGAGGGGGTTAGGGGGTGAGAGTCCGAAGGAAGGATGGTTGGGCGTGAGGTCCAAAACGAACAACGGTTAAGGCGACTTGTCGCTTCCCGGGCGTTGCTAATTGCCTTCGCACCCAACGCGTCGCAGGCGCGACAGGGGCCAGAAAACGCCTTCCGCGCGACCAACCACGCGGTTTAGGGGGAGCGAACCCCAGTTGTGCGAGTCAATGGAATGGTTGCGGTTGTCGCCCAGCACAAAACACGCGCCGGGCGGGACCAGTTCGGCGGGGTGATGGTAGCGCACATCCTCGCTGACATAGCCTTCGCTGATAACGTCGCCATTCCGCAGGAGAAGGCCGGGCGTGATCGTTACGGTTTCGCCGGGACGCCCCGCTCGGCGCGCGAACTCGGCGGGCGGGATACGCCTATCGCCCAGCCACACATCGGAGACGGTCAAATGGATCGGCGGCAGGTTCTCGTCGGCCCCGTCTATAATCTGATCTGCGGCGAGCGGTTCGCCCAGCGCGCCCCGGATGTCCGCACTGTAAAAAATGGTTTTACGCGCGCCGTCGCCCACCGTCACGAAACCCGCGTGCGCCTCGATCACATCGCCGGGCAAACCGACGACGCGCTTGATGTAATCTTTCTCGCCCACGTCAACCGCAGGCGGCGCGCGGAACACGATCACCTCGCCGTAGCGCGGCGGGCGCACGCGGTAGACGAGTTTGTTGACCAAAATATGGTCGTTCTCGCGAAGCGTGGGGCGCATCGAGCCGGACGGGATAAAGTACGACTGCACCACAAACGGGCGAAGCAGAAGAAAGACCAGGCCGATCGCGATGATAACCGGCTCTAAGAGTTGGCCCAGATAGCGCAAAGCGGCCCAACGTGAAGACACGCAGGCCGCTCGCAAAAGCGTCAGGAAGCCGAGAAACAAAACAATCGCGGCAGGGGAAAGTTGCGCTATCCGCTCCGTCCATGCCCCCACGTTGTTCCCGGCCTCCTGAAGAAGAAAAAGAGTTACTGGTTATTGGTCGCTGGTTACTATCGCAGAAAAGGATAACCCTTCCCCAACCAGTAACCAGCAATTAACAACCGGTAACCGCCCGTCCTACTTCGTTTCGGCGAAGCGTCCGTTGCGGTCTTCTTTAATACGTGCGGCCTTGCCCACGCGGTTCCGCAGGTAGAAGAGTTTGGCGCGCCGGACCCGACCGCGTCGCATGACCTCGATACGGTCTACACGGGGCGAGTGGACCAGGAACGTACGCTCCACGCCCACGCCGTTGCTGATCTTGCGAACCACCACGGTGTCGCGGACGGATTCGCCGCGCCGGGCGAGGGCGACGCCCTCGAAAACCTGAATACGCTCTTTGCCGCCTTCGACAACCTTGACATGGACGCGAAGCGTGTCGCCGCCGCGAAACGACGGGACCGTTTCCTTCTTCTGCGCCTGCTCAATTTCTTGAATGATGTTTGCCATCGCTAAAACTCGTTGCTCCTTCGGAGTGGGTTAAAAAGTTGCGGGTTGTCAAAAAAAGCGACCCGCAACCAACTCTTTCGGCGCATCCCCCGGCGGTCCGGGGCGGCGCAGGGGCCATCCGAGACACAGGTTCACGCACCACGGCGCGGAGATTTCTCCGCGCCGCACAGAAAAACAAAGAACTCTCATCCCCCTACCCCTTCTCTCGCAAGCGAAAGAAGGGGAGCCGGAGCAGAAGCCAGCGGCTTGCTGGCCACACTTCATTCTTACTCCCCTTCTTTCGCTTGCGAGAGAAGGGGTAGGGGGATGAGAGTTCTTTATTCGTCCTTCGCCGCTACTGCATCGTGCGCGTCCAAAATTTTCTGGTCGGCCTTCGAGAGCGGCGCCAATTTGGCCCATAGGTCGGGACGCCGGGCGCGCGTACGCGACAGGGCCTCGCCCCGCCGCCATTTTTCAATGTTGGCGTGATGACCGGAAAGCAGTATATCAGGTACGCGACGCCCGCGAAAGTCCGAGGGCCGCGTGTAGTGCGGATACTCCAGCACCCCGCCATCGAACGATTCCTCGCCCGCCGACGCGGCATTACCCAAAACACCGGGCAAAAGCCGCGCGGTCGCATCCAGAATCACAAGCGCGGGAAGCTCGCCGCCCGTTAAAACATAGTCGCCGATAGAAACCTCGCGCGTGATCAGGGCGTCACGGACCCGCTCATCCACGCCCTCGTAATGGCCACACACCATAATGTAGCGCGGCAAGGCGGCGAGTTCGCGCGCCATTTCCTGCGTGAACGTTTCGCCGTCCGGGGCCAACAAAATCACGGGCGGCGCGGCCTCGCCGTTCGCTTCGGCTTCGGCGAGAACGCTTTCCAGGCACTCGAAAAGCGGCGCGCACATCATCACCATGCCCACCCCGCCGCCAAACGGCGCGTCGTCCACGGTCCGATGCCGGTCGTGCGTGAAGTTACGCAGATCATGGACGCGCACGTCAAGTCGCCCCGTCGTCTGCGCCCGCCCCAGAATAGACTCGCCCGCCGCCGCCGTGACCATGCCGGGGAACAGGGTGACGATGTCCACACGCAGGGAAGGAGAGGGTGTTGGGTGTTGGGTGTTGGGTGTTGGGGAAGAAGAGGTCGCCCCCGCCGCCGATAATAAGGGGGCTTCTGACGGCTCGGCGGCGGTGACGGAAGGTGTACCCCCCCCTTCTTCCCCAACACCCAACACCTCACACCCAACACCCTCTGTTTCATCCTTCATCCTTCATCCTTTCCCTTCTTCCCTGTCGCTTCCTCGACCACGAACGCGCCGTAAAAAAACGCCTGGTCGCGGGCGTGCAAACGCGCGGCGAGGTCGGGCAGGGGGCGCAGATGGGCGGCGAGGCTTTGGGGGCGGCTTCGCGGGGCGAGCAGGTTCCAGTAGCAGAACCGCGCGCCGGGGCGGGCCAAACGGACAAGGCGAGCGAGCAGATCTTCGGTTGCGGATAACGTCATGTATTCAAATATATCGGATAGATTGAAGCCGCCGATATTTGGGGCGGCGCCCGCCCTCCCGGTTTCATCCGCCCACGCCTCGACGCTTTGCTGACGCCATTCCACGCGGTGAGCGCGGTCCCGAATCGTCTCGAAGTGTTCGGGCCGCAGAGCGAGCGGCAGGGCGTTGGGGGCATGGCGTCCGGTTAAAATCCAGCGCAAGTACGAATTTCGTGCAGGGTTCTGAACCGTGACGGCGCGCCGGGCGCGGGCGAGCAGGCGCGCGGCGACATCCGTGTCGCCGTCTACGTGGTCGAAAAACGCAGGATCGCGTCCCAGTCGCCCCAGAAGAAACCGCCCGAAGAACACGCGGAAGAGCAAACGCCAGCGCGGGTTGTCCCACTGGTTTTCATAGAACGCCGTCCGCGCGGCTTCGTCGTCCGCGCCTTCCAACAGGCGCGAGATAGTGCGGCGACTTTGCGTCAGTGGCAAAACAAAGCGGCGGAAGAGGGCGAAATACCGCTCGAACTTGCCCGCGTTGCCGATGCCTTCCCCGATTAGATGCAGGTGGTCATCCCAGAACGCGCGGGCGTTGGGCGGCAGTTGGGGGGAACAGCGCGCGTACAGGGCGAGCCGCTCGCGCTCGGTCGCGTCCGTCGAGCCGATGAATTGCAACAGTTGGACGTGCGTGAGCGAAAGGTACGCGGCGACCCGCAAGCGACAGCAGTAGATTTGGGCCGCGCTCAGATCAAGCGCGATCACACGCGCCGGGTCGCGCGTCAGGAGCGCAAGGGCGTTGTCGCCCGCCGATGCGATAGACACGCACGTATCGCCGGGCTGAACATCCATTGCGTCCAGCAGAACGTCGGCGTCCTCCCAGCACTGCGCGTAGCGGATACGGTTCCACTTGGCGCGGGCCGCATTGGTTGCGTTTTGGCCCCCCCCGCCCCCAATATTGGGAGGGCTAAGAGTAGGGGGATTGTAGTCGTGGAAGCGGCGGTAGACAGGGTCGCTGAGATTGCTCTCGGTCGGCGAGGCCCCCCCCGCCCCCAATAATGGGGGGGCTTCCGACGGTTTAGAGGAAGTGGCGACGGCATCCGCAGGGATTGTAGCCCCCCCATTATTGGGGGCGGGGGGGGCCTCGCCGATGCCTGCTTTTACGCTATGCGCCATCGCGCGCCTCCCCCGCATCCCCCATCGCCTCATTCGCGCTTATGCGCCGAACGGTTCCGCTTGCGCCGTCCATTTCGATTTCGTCGCCGTCCCGGAGCCACGCCATCACGCCCGCGACGCCGACCACGCACGGAATACCCAACTCGCGCGCGACAATCGCCGAGTGCGACAGCAGGCTACCCCGCTCGACGACCACGCCGCCCGCGAGCGGGAACAGCAAAATCCAGCCGGGATCGGTCCGTTCGGCGACCAGAATATCGCCGGACGCCAAGATCGCCCCGCGCGGGTCGCGGATCACGCGCGCCCGGCCCCGCACCACGCCCGGGCAACAGGCGATGCCCACGCGGGTGTTGGGAGAAAAGGTGTTGGGTGTTGGGTGTTGGGAGTTGGGCGTTGAGGGAGAGGCGGCGCCAGTTGGCCCCTTAGCTCCCCCCTTATTGGGGGCGGGGGGGGCCTCCCCTTCTTCCCCAACACCCAACACCCAACACCCAACACCTTTTCTCCCAACACCTACTTCTTCCGCGAACCGGTCGGGCGGGGCAGGAAGCGCGCGGTGTTTGTCGGTGGCGGCGCGGCGGACAGCGACCAGGCCGCGCAGATCGTCGCACGTCAGGGTTCCCTCGACCGCGCCCAGAACTTCGTGCGTTTCGAGATAGAACACGTCGCGCGGATCGTCCAGACGGTTCTGGGCGGAAAGCCGCTTGCCCATCTCGATACACAGGCGGCGCACGCGCCCGAAAACACGAGTGCGCTCGAACCGCAGGTTTTCCCGTGTGCGCACATGGTAGCGCGCGGTCGCAAGGGTGCGATTATACACGGCGCGGCGGAGCGGCCTGCGCGCGAGCGATTGGCGCAGAACGGTCTCGGCGGAATGGCGCGGGCCGGAGGCGGACACCTCGAACGGATGCGGGAGGTAAAACAAACCTTGCGCGGATGGATCCTTTGTTGCCTGCTGACGCTTCCACGCCAAAGCCGCCTCGTTGGTCGCGAGGCTTTGCGCCAACCGCCCGACCGCGCGGACAAGCGAGGTCGGGTCGTCGTGGAGCGTGGGCGATTCCAACTTCAACTCTTCCAAACACCGATCCCCGAAGCGCGCAAGGTACGCATCGAACGCATCGGCAAGAGCGGGGGCGTCCTCGCGGACCCGGCGAAGCGCGCGATGGGCGGGCAGATCGCACAGCGCGGCGGTTAAGTCGGGACGCTCCATCGCGTCTAAAAGGCGGGCCATATCGCGGACGCGCCGGGCCGGTTCCGCGCTCACAATGCCGCCGTCGCCGCTCACCAGATCGTTGTGCAGGCTCGCCTGATCGGCGGGCAGCCACTTCTCGGACACGCGGCGCAAAACGCCGTGGAAGATCATAGCGAAAAAATCATTGACGAGCGGGGCGTCCCAGCGCGACAGGAGCTGGGACTCCAGTTCGCGGTAGTGGGCCGCGAGTTCGTCCGGGCGCATGAGGGCGAGACGCGCCGCCGCCGCGCCGTCATCGGTCCCCAACGCGCCCGCGAGGCGGGCGTGAAACCGCGCAACCTGCCGGGGCAGGGTGGCGTGGGAGCGAACCAGACTTGCGACCGAGCGCGCGAAGTTTGCGCCGTCGCGCATTCGTTCCCAAAGCGGCGGCGTTTGGTTTGTCGCGGTCGCCTCGATCACCTCGTCGGGCAGGCTTCCCCGGACGCCCATCATCTGCTCCATAAACGCGCGGTTCATCTGGTAGCCGGGCAGGAGCGCGAGGGCGCGGTACCAGTTGGGCAGGTTGTAGTACACGCGGCCCGCGCGAAGCCCGATCATGTTGCGAAACACGGTATCCGACGCCTCGATACGGCGCTCCGGAACCGAAAGCAGACGGCAGAACGTGCGGTAAACGTGTTCGTACGCGTTGCGCGCGAACGAGAACGTCAGCGGCGTGGTGACGCCGTTATACGATTCGGCGATATTCGAGTTGTCCCAAACCACGCGCGGGGCGTCGGGGTCGGCGACGCCTTCCAAAGTCGTAATCGCCCGTGACTGCAAAAGCCAGAGCGCGCCGGTTTGTTCGTCAATCGCCCACTCAATATCCTGCGGACGCCCCGCCGCACGCTCCGCCCGCCGCGCAAGGTCCGCGACCGCCAGCGCCTCCGCCTCGGTTATCGCCGGGCCTTTGGCGTCGCTACTGTCCAGCGTCCGTTCTAAAACCACGCCGCCCCGCCCCATGCGGAACGTGTCCCCGGTCACGTCGCCGCCAACCAACTTATCGCCCGTCCCGCGCACGGCGGCGACCAGGGCCACCCCGCGCCGCCCCGTCACCGGGTCCGCGCTGAACGCCACCCCCGACGCGCGGGCGTTGACCATACGTTGTACGAGAACGGCGGGGACGGGAAAAGGTGTTGGGTGTTGGGTGTTGGGTGTTGGGTGAGATAAAACGCCTTCCGGCTCGGTAGTGGGAGAAGCCCCCGCCGCCCCCAATAAGGGAGGTGTCGCTGATAAAGAAGGCGCGTTGTCGGCGGAAGGCGTTTTATCTCCCCCAACACCCAACACCCAACACCCAACACCTTTTCCCTCCTGGTACGCGGTGACGCGGGCGGCGAAGGCGGAGCGCCAGACATCGGCGACGCGCGCGGGAACATCGGGCGGGGCGACCTGAAGGAAAGACTCGAACTGACCGGCCCACGAGCGCGCGGCGCCGTCCTCGGCCATCGCGGACGAGCGAACGGCGACCGGGAAGTTTCCCGCCTCATTGCCGCGCAAGCGCGCAACGGCGTTTGCGATTTGCCTCGATAGCTCCGGCGCTGCGGCGACGGTTGCGACAACAGCGCGAGCCGCCTCGTCGCCCTCCGCCATTGCAAGGGCATCGCGCTCCGCTTCCGTCAGGCTCGCCACGAACGCCGGGGGCGCAATCACAAACCACGCGGGAACTGACAACCCGTGCGCATCCATCCGGCGCAAACCCGACGCCTTGCCGCCCAGGCGCGCCTCATCCGCCTCGTTCGCTTCCTCACCCCAAACAATAAAGTTGTCGCCTACGTCATCCATCAGATATTCTCAAAACACCCAACACCCAACACCCAACACCCAACACCCAACACCCAACACCTACAACCGCGCCGCGATTCCCAGACCCGCGTACATCGCGAG
The DNA here is from genome assembly GCA_964252165.1 of uncultured Armatimonadaceae bacterium. Classification (GTDB taxonomy): domain Bacteria; phylum Armatimonadota; class Armatimonadia; order Armatimonadales; family Armatimonadaceae; genus CAXUMS01. Next base: position 8,307 of record CAXUMS010000012.1, on the reverse strand, counting down.
CGTCCATACGCCGGAAACGGGTTCGAGCAGGCGGGCCGTGGATAAATCGGGGCGGCGAGCGTAGCGGGCGGCGCAAACCGCGACCAGAATGAGAAGCGCGCCGTATAAGAGCGCGAGCGGCGCGATTGCGATTTGGGCGGCGCGGGCGGCGACAAGCGCGAGCGCGGCGGATACAAAAGCGGCGCCTGCCCACACCATCGCGGCGCGTTTCGCCCCCCACGCCGCGCTGTACGTTTCCACGCCGACTTCCTCGCGCTCCGGGGGGCGCATTTTGCGGCCTATTTCGATCACCATGCCGTTGGCGTAACTAACTAACAGGAACCAGCCGAGAGAGTGCGGGAAAACGGTTGCGCCCGTTGCGCCGCTTCCCGCGCCGGAACACGCGGCGGCGTAGCCGTCAATCAGCGGCACAATCGCCATGTGCGAGAGCATATACCAGGCCGGGCGGGTTTGGAGGAAGCGCGGGGCGAAGAACTCACGCCCCATTAGCGCGCCCCACGCCCACACGCTTGCAAGCAGCGGCAAAAGGCGCGGCGACAACCACGCGGCGAGCAGAGCTTGAATAAACATCGCGCCCATACCTAAAGCCGCAAGTTCCCGAAGCGAAACCAGGCCGCGCGGGACCGGGCGGTACGGGCGAAATTCGCGGTCCGTGTCGGCGTCCTTGAACTCATCAACAATCCGCAAAAGCAGGAAAAACAACACCGCCGACGCCCACGCAACCGCGATTACCGCAAGCGACGGAAACCCGGCGTTTCCGCGTAAGCGGGCCGCATACGACACCGCGCAAAAACTGAACGCGCCGATCAGCGGACCGTGCGCAAGAAGCGGAAAACGCTCTTTTTGGTACACGTTCCACCGTCCCCCAAAACCGCGCGGGTCGGTCGCCCGCGCCGCGCTCGCCGCCGCCTGCGCCGCAAGCGCGGCGTCCGCGAGCGGCCCGGGCGTGTCGGGAACCGATGCGATAGGAGCGGCGGCGGCTTGCGTTGTTGTCGTCATGGCGGACCTGAAACCATTTACAGCGTACCGCGCGGCGATGGGGAAAGCGTAGGGCGATTGGCCCACGTGCGGCGGCTACGGTCCTGTTCTTCGCGGGACAGCGGGAAGCCTGCTTGCAAGAAGGATGAAGGGAGGGACAATAAGGACCAAGCGGCGACACCTGTACCTTTCGATCCGCAGTAAATCTATGACGTCGGGCTTCCTGTCCCTTTCCTTCCCCTTCATTTACGGCTCGAACGAAACCGTTTTGATTTGCGTGTAGAAATCACGGGCGGCCTGGCCCTGCTCGCGCGAGAACGACGACGACCCCTTCATCCCGCCGAACGGGGCTTGCGGCTCCACGCCCGCCGTTTCGCCGTTCACGCGCACCAGGCCCGCCTCGCACTCACGCGCGAACCGCAGGGCGGACGCGAGGCTTTGGGTAAAGACCGAGGCGGACAAACCAAACGCGACATCGTTCGCGACTGCGAGGGCCTCGTCGAAGTCGCGAACGCGCAAAATGGCGAGGATCGGCCCGAAAACTTCCTCCTGCGCGATGGGCATTTTAGGCGTCACTTCGCCCAGAACGGCGGGCAACACGTAGTGACCGTGGGCCAGATCGGGCCGATGGGAGCGCGTCCCGCCGCACAGCAACTTGGCGCCGCCGTTCTGGGCGGCATCTAAGGCGGAAAGAACGTTGTTTTGCGCCTGCTCCGAGATGAGCGGACCTAAGTACGCGTTTTTGTCGGTTCCCGGTCCGAGGGGCAGATGCCGGACGCGCTCGACCACGCGCCGCGTGAACTCGTCCGCGACCGCCTCGACAACGATAGCGCGCGAGGTCGCCGTGCATTTCTCACCGGCGGAGCGCATCGCGCCCTGGACGGTCAGTTCCACGGCCCGGTCCATATCGGCGTCTTCCAAAACGATGACGGGGTTCTTGCCGCCCATTTCGAGTTGGTACTTCGCGCCGCGCTCCATACACGCCCGCGCGATTGTTTTGCCGGTTTTGTCCGACCCCGTAAACGAAACGCCGGTGACGTTCGCATCGTTTACCAACGCTTCCCCGGCGTCGCGTCCACCCTGAAGGAGATTAAACACGCCGGGCGGCAAACCCGCATCGTGGAATAGTTCGGCTAAAAGGCGCGCGGTTTCCGGCGACAACTCCGACGGCTTCAACACGACGGTATTGCCATAGATAAGCGCGGGCGCGGCTTTCCACAGCGGGATCGCAACCGGGAAGTTCCACGGCGTCACCAGCCCGACCACGCCCAAGGGAACGCGCTCCGTAAACAGGAGCGTTTGCGTGGACGCGGACGGGACCACATCGCCGCCCGAGCGCAAGCCCTCGCCCGCGAAGTAGCGAAGCAAAACGATCCCGCGCCCGGTTTCGCCGGTCGCCTCCATAATCGTCTTGCCTTCTTCTCGGGTTAGCGCGTTTGCGACCGCGTCTTTCCGGGCGGCAAGCAGGTCGGCGGCCCGGAACAAAAACTGCGCGCGGGCGTCGCCGGAGAGTTTACGCCACGCGGGAAGCGCGGCGCGGGCGGCGTTGGTTGCCGCCCGAACATCGTCCGCGCCGCTGTCCGGGTACGTCCCGACCAGATCGCGCGTGTCGGCGGGGTTACGCCGCTCGAACGTTTTGCCGCTCAAAGCGGGCGTCCACGCGCCGTTGATGTAGTTGACGTTGGTTTGTTCTTGGTTGCTCATGGTTGTAAACCGCCTTGTTTTGGGTCGTTTCTGGTTTCGTCAGGTCCGATTTCACGGTGTCGCCGCTATCGCAAGGCCCAAATTAATACCGAACGCGCTCCAAAAGCGCGGCCCACGCCGCAAACGCCTCATTCGCCGCCGTCTGCGCGTCCGGTCCGGCAAACAGGGTGGGCAGGGCGCGCCCGGTGTGGTGGAGGCGCAGTTCGTTGTACAAAAAGGCGTCGTCGAAGCCCGCGCGGGCGGCGTCGTCCTGGGTCGCGGCGAAATAGATCGCATCCACGCGCGCCCAGTACGCGGCGGCGAGGCACATCGGGCAAGGCTCGCACGACGTGTACAAAACGCACCCGGCGAGCGTGAACGTTTCGAGCCGGGCGCAGGCGGCGCGAATGGCGACCACCTCGGCGTGCGCGGTCGGGTCGTGCGTCCGCGTGACGGCGTTTTGCCCCTCGGCGATTATTTCGCCGTTGCGCGCGATAACCGCCCCGAACGGTCCGCCGCCCCGCGCGACATTCTCCACGGACAGCGCAATCGCGCGGGCGAGCAAACCGGCGTGAATGGTGTCATTCTTAGACGTGTTGTTTGACGTTTCCATTTGCAACTTTGTGACCTTGTCGCTCAACGCGGGTTAAAACCCACGTTGAAGAATACAATCCGTCCTTGTTCTCAGCACGGGGCGGTTAGAGATTAGGCTTCCGCCGCCTTCGGCTTTTCGCGCACGAAAACGATGCTGAGGATAAAGCCGATCACGAGAAGCGCGCCGGACGCGCCGAACAAGGTCAGGTGTTTTTCATCCAGCGTGTACAGCGGCGACGACAGGGCCGCCCCGACAAGCGCGCCCACGCCCTGCGCCATACGAACCGCCCCGATCATGCCGCCACGCGCCGATTTCTCCGACAGTTCCGCAAGGTACGCCATGTACGCGGGAAACGCCATCATAAAGCCGATACCGAGGAGCGAGCCGAGCGCGACCACGTGCCACTGCGCGCCAGGAACATCGCCGCTCGCGGAAAACAAAATCCCCCACAAAGCCAACGCGCATAGCCCCATGCCCACATGGATCGAGTTGGTTTTGCCCCACACATCGGAGAGTTTACCGAGCGGAACCGACACAGCAGCGATAATCAGCGCGGGGAAAAGAAGCAACTTGCCGAACTCTAATTCGTCCAACTCGTACCGCTTCATAAAAAACGGCTTGACATACGGCCCGATCAGTCCGACAGCGGCGAAGATAAGAAAGCCCAGAAGCATCAGCATCGGCACATCACGCAGGGCCTTGCGGACCGCATCGAGCGCGACCGGCTCATGCCCGGAAGCGGTGATCTCGGACTCCGCCGCGACTCCGACCGGCGTTTGCACGAGGGGTTTGACCGCGCGCCGGGGGGCGACAAAAAACGCGATCAGGGCTGCGGCCCCGAAGCACGCCGCCGCGACCACAAACGACGGCGCGTAGCGGCGGGGGTCGGAGGCGAGAAAGCGCGCGCCGAAACTCTCGTTGACCGCGCCTCCCACGAACGGACCAATCGCGATACCGACAAGGTACGTGATGTTGAGAACGCCCATCGCCTGCGCCTGCCGTTTTTCGTCTATCCGATCGCCGATGGACGCGAACACGGCGGGCCAAAGCATCGCGGCCCCGAACCCGTCGCAGATGCGGAACAATAAAATCAGCCCGGCGACCAGCAAAAAGCCGGACCCCAGACCGTGCGGGCTTGCCGGATGGGCTTTGAAGAACGCGGTCGCGGCGGTCGCAAGGCACGTCGTGACCGAGATCAGCGCGCCCATAACCATCACGCGGCGGCGTCCCCATTTGTCGCCCAAGCTCCCCATAATCGGGTTGCCTGCGGCTTCGGCAAGGTAGAAAGCGCCCAGCGCGACGCCCACGAGGTTCGGCAGGTTGAGGCCAAATTCGAGGTACACGGGAAGGGCGGAAATATTGACGATAATAAAAGCGAGTTCCGCCAGGCCTGCGACAAGCGACAGCGCGATAAGAAACGGCCAGAAGGACGCGCCGCCGCGTTCCGCCGCAGGGGGCGGCGTCGGGGAATTTTCAAGGGCGGACATATCGCTAACAGTATAGCACGATGCGCTTCCCGGCAGGCGGCCCCGCCCCCAACAGCGCGACTGGCGCGGGAGCGTGCAGGGGCTTGGGGCGCGCGCGGAACAGTGACGAACAAGCGGAAAGGAAAAGCGATGCGGCGAAAAAACCGGGGCGAATTTCTCGGGGCGGCGATAGCCGGGGCGATGGGGCTTGTTTTGGCGGGAGGCGCGGCGATAGCCGGGGCGCAAAAGGCCCCGTCGGGCGCGGCGGCGCGCCCTGTCGCTCCGCAGGTCAAACGGTTTGGGACGCCTATCCCGGTCAAGAACGGCGACTTCGAGGCGACGTTTCGTAACCTTCCGCCCAAAAGCAAAACCGCGAAGGGCGATGTGACCGGGCGGATCGCGGATGGCTGGGACGACAACTCCGACTGGGCCGAACTTGCGGTCGCGTACAACGACGAGCGTAAGATCGTCCACACCGGCAGGTCGGCCCAGCGCATCGAACTCAAGACGATCAAAAACGGGCAAGCGCAGTTCGCGCAGAACTTCGATCTGGATACCGGCAAAACCTACCGCCTGTCCGCCTATCTGTGTACGCCGGACGAGACCAAAATCGAGTGGGGCCTGCGCCGCACCGGCGAGCCGTACAACTATTTCGGATCGGAGAAGGCGAAAATCGGCCCGGTCTGGCAAAAGGTGACAGTGACGGTCCGCCTAACCGAGGCGCCCCCGACCACCCTGATGTTGATCGTCCGCACCCCGTCCACCGTTTTCATGGACGATGTAACGCTGGAAGAAGGGGACTGAGGATAAGCAAGAGAGTTGATAGTAGGAGAGCAAGAAAGTCAGAATAAGAGGCCCCCTAACCCCCAATAATGGGGGGACCGGAAAGACATAGCGGCGACGCTCTTACCCTGAGAACCAGCACGTAGACCTTTGCCAACAGGCATTGTTCTTATCCCCCCATTATTGGGGGTTAGGGGGCCTCTTATTCTGACTTTCTTGCTCTCCTGCTATCAACTCTCTTGCTTATCCTTCCGCCTTTATGGTTAAGTTGTCGTATGGCGGCGCGAATTTTAGCGGCAAGCGAAGCGGCGATTGGCGAGGCGGCCCGGCGTCTTCGGGCGGGCGGGTTGGTCGCGTTTCCGACCGAAACGGTCTACGGGCTGGGCGCGAACGCGCTCGACGCCGAGGCGACGGGGGCGATTTTTACCACAAAAGGGCGACCCGCGACCAACCCTCTTATCGTTCATGTCGCCGATATCGCGGCGGCGCGGGCGTTGTCGCGGGCGTGGTCGGACGCGGCGGAGGTACTGGCGCGGGCGTTCTGGCCCGGCCCGCTCACGCTCGTGGTCGCCAAAACGGAAGGCGTGCCGGATGTGGTGACGGCGGGCGGCGCGACCGTCGCCGTCCGTGTGCCGGATCACCCGGTCGCGCTCGCGCTCCTGCGCGCGTTCGGCGGGCCGGTCGCGGCCCCGTCCGCGAACCGCTCCGAGGAGGTGTCGCCGACCACGGCCCTTCACGTTTTGCAGTCGCTCGGGCCGTACGCGGACGATTTGCTGATCTTGGACGGCGGCGCATCGCGCGTCGGCCTGGAATCCACCGTTCTGGATGTGACCGGGGAAACGCCGCGCCTGCTTCGTCCCGGCATGGTCACCCGCGCACAACTTGCCGCAGTTGTCGCCACGGTTATTCGCGGCGAAACCGCTGGCGCGGGCGACGGAGGCGACGCGAACGACGAAATTGCGCGCTCGCCCGGTCAGCAATCGCGCCACTACGCCCCGCGCACGCCGGTCGCGCTCCTCCACGTGGGGCGGGACAGCCCCTACGGCTTTCTCCAGCCCGGCGATGTATGGCTGACGCAGGAACGCGACGAAACAGTAGGTCCGCTAAATGGCGTCCACGTTATCCGCCTCCCCGCCGAACCGAACGCGTACGCCGCGCGCCTGTACGCCGCGCTCCGCGAGGCCGACGCCCTGAACGCCGAGCGTATCGTGGTCGAGATGCCGGGAAGCGACCCCGAATGGGCCGCCATCCGTGATAGGTTGCTCCGCGCGGCGTCGCAGGGTTAACCCGTTAGACCTTTTGGCTTCACGGATTGCGCCGGAACGCGATGCCCGTTACCGGATTTCCTTTATTTTTTCGCCAGATGTTTTTCAAACCAATCCCCGATGGGGATCATGTCCTTGTCCATCGTCGCCCAGCCGTGCGCCTGCCCAGGGCGCACCAGGAGTTGGTGCGGGACTTTGAACTCTTCGAGTTTGGCCATGAAGGACTGGGACTGCTGGATGGGAACCAGTTTGTCGGCGTCGCCGTGGAAGATCAGGATGGGCGGCGTGTTTTTGCCGACGCCGTAGATCGGCGACAGGCCGCGCATCATCTTGTCTTGATCGTCCGCGGGCATCGCGACCGGAACCGCGAAGACGTGCCAGAAGTCTTTGAGGGTCTCGTCTTTCCACGCGCGCGCGCCGGGCGTGGCGTAGTTCAGGAAATCGGTCGGCGGGAAGAACACGGCGGCGGCCTGCACGGCGCTGGAAGCGCGATCTACGGGGTCTGGGGCTGCGGGATTACCGGGACCGCCGTAGGCGGCCATCATCAGCGACAGATGGCCCCCCGCGCTCGCCCCGGAGATACAAAGGCGGTTCGGGTCCACGCCATAATCGGCGGCATGGGTCCGAATAAAGCGCATGGCGCGGTGGATATCCGGCACGATCTCGGACAGGGTAAACTTCGGCTGGCTGCCGTGGACGACCTGGAAAACGGTCATGCCGCGACTTGCGAAGTACTGCCCGATGCCCGGATTGATGTCATCGTGGCTCGAATACCAACCGCCGCTGACGATCCAGATCATGCCGATACCGTTCGGTTTTTGCGGCTTGAAAACGTCCATCGTTAGCGCCACGCCCGACTTGCGCCCATAAACCACGTCGGTTAAGCGCGTCGGCTGTTCCTGTTGCGCGCATCCCTGCAAAGCGGGGGTGAGGAAAAGCGTCAAGAGCGTGCAGATTAAAAAACTGCGTCGCCAGGTCATTGTGAATGGTTCCTTGTTGTAGTAGCGTAAACTACTATGTGCCAAAAATAAATATCGCGCCACCCGTTCCCTTCAACACGCCCGCGACCGGTCAGCAATCGTGCCATTCCAACGCGCCGCGCACGCTGGTCGCGCTCCGCCACAAAAGCCGACGCGTTGAACGGCGCACGGATCGTGGTCGAGATGCCGGGAAGCGACCCGGAATGGGCCGCCGTGTGCGGCAGGTTGCTTCTCGCGGCGTCCGGACGAATAAATTTTACCGGCGCGGTTTCTCGTTTAGAACACCCGATAGCCGCGAGATGCGTTGTTGACGAGGGGCGTTGTTTCGGAATGGTTTCGTGTCGAGGGGCTAAAGCCCGCTCGCTACCAGGCGAGCCGCTCGCCGTAATCCCGCTGAAGCGGGAAGAAACAGACGGCTCGTGTGGTTGGTATTGTTTACGGTTGGTTGTTACGCTCCGATGCAAACAACGTCTACGTTGTATGAACCTGCAATACGAGCCGTCCTATCTTCCCGCTTCAGCGGGATTACGGCGAGCGGCTCGCCTGGTAGCGAGCGG
>CAXUMS010000011.1:0-53239 GCA_964252165.1 uncultured Armatimonadaceae bacterium | reverse complement strand
CGAGAAAGAAAAGCCAAAGAATGCTCCTTGCGTCGCGACACAGCTCCGCCCTTGTGGTTGAAACCGGGCGAAAGACGTGCGGTGCGCGCGCGTGTACGTGTAACCGGCGAATGACGAGAAGGAAAAAGGAAGAAAGCGAAGGAGCGCGCTTGGAAAGGGCGTAGCGTGGCGAAGAAGGGATCTCCGTGATGTGTGCGAGGTCACCCTTTCGTGACCTTCTTGAACCAGTGTGTTGACCCGGCTATCGGCTCGCCGCTCCAAGCGCTTGGTTGCTTAAAACGTGCGGCTCGATTTGGATACAGTATTACACAAGGTGTGCGGACGTGTCAAGCGCACGGGGCGTTTTCACTACCTTACAAAAATCTGCGGATTTTACCGGCGCTGTCCGACAATGAAATATGGCGTAAGGCGGGGCGGCCCCGCGACGGAAGGATGAAGGCGGAAGGATGAAGGATGAAACTCCCGAACCTTCTTCGATGAGGTACGCCTTGCCGCTTCCTTTTCATCCTTCCGCCTTCATCCTTTCCTCAGAGAGCGGCGACTAAAAGCGATATGCAAGGCGAACGCATCGGCGAAATATTTGTCCGCAAAGGACTTATCACAAGCGACCAGCTTTTCAGCGCACTGGAAAAGCAAAAGCAACTCGGCGGTCACAAACAGATCGGCGACCTTTTGGTATCCATGCAGGTGGTCACCGAACGGGACCGCGTGATGGTTCTGGGCGAGCATTGGGGCGTGGGCTATGTGGACCTGGTTCAGTCGCCCGCCGATCCCGAGGTCGCGCAACTCATCTCGCAGGACCTCGCCCGGCGCTACAAGGTCATTCCGCTTTCCATCGAGAACGACCGCCTGCGGCTCGCGATGAAGAACCCGCTCGACATCTTCGCGACCGATGAGATCCGCCTGATCACCGGCAAGGAAGTGGACCCGGTTATCGCAACCGAGGAAGACATCCTTCTTGCCATCGGCGAGGCGTTCAAGACCGAAGGCAATGCGGTCGAGGGCGTTCTGCGCGATTTCGAGGATGACCTATCCATAGATGACAAGGGCAAGGACGCCGAGCTTTCTATCGAGCAACTCAAGGAGTTGTCCGAGGAAGCCCCGGTCGTGCGGCTCGCCAATATGCTGATCAGCAAGGGCATCAGCGAAAAATGCTCCGACATCCATCTGGAACCGTCGCGCGAGCATCTCAAGGTCCGCTACCGCGTGGACGGCATTCTGCTGGACGGCTTGGTGGTGCCGAAAAAAGCGCAGGCGAGCTTGGTGTCGCGCATCAAGATCATGGCGGATATGGATATTGCGGAAAAGCGCGCCCCACAGGACGGACGCATCTCCGCCGTAGTTGACGGTAAGCCGTACGATTTCCGCGTGTCCACGCTTCCCGCCGTGTTCGGCGAGAAGATCGTTATGCGCGTGCTGGACAAATCGAATATCAGCGTCGGCCTGCACAAATTGGGCCTGCTTCCGCACACGTTCGAGATGTTCGAGTCCATGATCATGCGGACGTACGGCATTATCCTGGTCACCGGCCCGACCGGGAGCGGAAAATCCACCACGCTGTACTCGTGCCTGTCCAAAGTCAACAGCGGCGAAAAGAACATCCTGACAATCGAGGACCCGGTCGAGTACGAACTCGCCGGTATCACGCAGGTCGGCGTCAACAACAAGGCGGGGATGACGTTCGCGGCGGGCTTGAAATCCATGCTCCGGCAGGACCCGGATATTATCATGGTCGGTGAGATGCGTGACCAGGAAACCGCGATGATCGCTATCGAGGCGGCCCTGACCGGTCACCTTGTTTTCTCCACCCTCCATACCAACGACGCGCCCGGCGCGGTCGCGCGCTTGATGGATATGGGCGTGGAGCCGTTTTTGATCGCGTCGTCCACGGTCGGTGTTATGGCCCAGCGGCTTCTACGTAAAGTCTGCGAAAAATGCAAACAGCCGTACGAGCCGCCGCGCGATGCAATCAAGCGTTTGGGCATGAATCTGGACGAGATCGACAAAAGCCGCGTGACGTTTTTCCGGGGCCGGGGTTGCGACGTGTGCAAGGGGAGCGGCTACAAGGGCCGTATCGGTTGCTATGAACTGATGCCGGTTACGGACAAGGTGCGCGAGTTGATCTTAGCCCACGCCTCCGCCTACGCCATCCGCGAGGCCGCCGTGGAAGCCGGTATGCGAACCTTGAAAGAAGATGCGATGGAGAAGATTTTACTCGGCGTTACGACGCTTGAGGAGAGTTTGCGCGTCATCTACGCGGGTTAAGCGAAACGCCGTCCAAAGCCGTTGCAGGCGGCGCTATAATAGCGATATGAACACGTTACTTGTTCCCCTTGATGCAACTCTTGAGGATGCATTGCAACGGTTTTCTCAAGACGAGAAGGCCCCCCCAGGCGAAGTAGCGGCGCGGCTTATTCGCCGTGCGTTGCGGGATGTGGCGCGGTCGCGACGTCTCGATGCAGTTGATTGGGGCGCAGTGCGAGCCAGTGCCGCCGAGTTCGCGGACGAGGATTTCGCGCTTGCCGAGTCGGACGCCGAAATGCGCGCCGCGCTTCTCGCGCGTGAAGACGCGGCATGATAAAGCGCGGCGATGTATGGATGGTTGATTTCGGCCCGCCACAGGGACCGGAACAGGCGGGCGTCCGGCCCGCCGTTGTGTTGCAAACCGATCCATTCAATGAGGCGTTGACAACCGTTATCGTAGCGCCGGTCACAACCAATTTGAAACGGCTTTTGTTGCCCGCTACACTTCTTCTTAATCAAGGTGAAGGCGGTTTGACGCGGGATTCGGTTGTGTTGGGCTTTCAAGTTCAGGCGCGAGCCAAAGTGCGTTTAATTGAAAAACTTGGCGAATTGACGGAAGAGCGCCTTTCCGATGTTCAGGATGCCATCTTGCTCGCGCTTGGAATTTAACGTGTAACAAGCGCTCCAGGGTCGCTATAAAATAGGCGAGCTTAATTGCTCGCGTTTAATCGCTTATCGGTTCAGCGCGTACCAGCCGCCGCCGACCGCGAGCGCGTCCTCGACCACGGCGACGACGGGGTCCGGCAAACCCGTCGCGGCATCCGCGCTTCGGCGCAGATGATAAAACGCCCACGCGCCTGCGACAGCGGCGAGCGCGCCCACGACCGCGCCGACCTCGGCCCGTTCCCGATCCGATGCGCACAGGGCGGCCCCGCAAAGCGCGCCGGACGCGATACGCCCGGTGAGGGGGCCGGGGGCGAGGCGGGACGGCGTCATCGGGAGTTTGTCGCCAACCAACTCACCGGCGGCGAGAACCTTGAACACGGTCGCGGTCGTGGGCGACGCCATCCACGCAAAGCGGCTATCGGCTACGGCCCCGTGGTTCTTTGCGAGGCGGTCGCTGACAAGAGCGGGGGCGGTCATAGAGCGCATTCCCGCCACCACGCCCAGCGCGGCGGCTTTCCAATAAACGTTTAACATAGTAGCCGCATCATACCCGTTCTGCGCCCCAAGCCGACCGCTATGAAAGCGATGCGGCGATCGCAAGCAGTTCGTCCGCGCGGTGACCGCACGTGTGCCGGGCGAGTATAGTTTCGAGGCCGCGCGCGGCCTGGGCTTGGGCGGCCTTCGGGTTATCAAGCAGGAAGCGGAGGTGATATGCCATCTCGTCGCCGTCGCGCGCGACCAGAAAATCCTCGCCGGACGTGAACAGGTTTTCCGCATCGCTCCACGGGGCGGACACAAGCGGAATACCGCACGCCAGCGCCTCGAACGGACGAATGGTCGGAATGCCGGGAAGCGCGCGGGTGTACGGGCCGCGCGGAACGTGGACCGTGACCGCAAACCGCGCGAACGTGCGCGGCGCGTCGAAGTTCGGAAGCCAGCCCGCGTACTCGATACCGGCGTCCGCTAACGCTTGAAGAGCATGGGCGGGATAGCGGACGCCGTGGACGCGGGCTGTAAGGCCCAAACGCTTGACGGGGCCGAGAAGAAATTCGTGCAGTTCGACGGTGCGCTCGTCGTCGCCCCAGTTCCCAATCCACACCAGATCGCCGTCGCGCCCTTCGCCGTCTATTGGGTGGAAAACGCGCGTGTCGGCGGCCTCGTGCCACGTCCACGCCTGCTCAGCCCAGCCGCGTGCGAGATACAGGTCGCGGATGACGTTGCCGAACGCGAGAACGCCGTCGTAGCCGCTCAAATCATACGCGGCCATCGCCGCCTCGTCGGTGACCGCCCGGTGGTGCGTGTCGTGGAACAACAAGCGATACCGCCCACCCGCTTTTCGGTGCGCCCCGACGCGCCGCACCAGTTCGTGGTCGCTCCACTCGTGGATCAGAACCAGATCGGCGTTCGCAAGAACGTCGTCCACGTTCAGCGTCTGGAGTTGGTATGTTTCGCTCGATAAAAGCGGGTACGCGTGATGAAAACCGGCAAGAGCCGCTTGGGCCTGCGGCTCGGCCTGCAAGTTCGTCAGGCTCCACGACGCTTCCGGCTCCAGCACGCGCACCGTGTTCCCGCGCGCGATAAGTTCGGTTGTGACGCCGCGCAAAAAATGGGCGTTGCCGTGGTTCCAATCGGACACGAGCGAATGACAAAAAATAACGATGTTCATAAGAAGAAGACGGCGCGTTGCCGCAAACGCTTAAGGCGCGTCGTCATCTTCCTTTGCCGCAAGGGGCGCGTTTTCCTGCGGTGCCGCGTCTCGGTTATCGCGTAAAGTCGTTAAATGCCCGCAGATCCAGACGAGTGAACGAACGGCTTCCGGGAACGCGCACCGTTTCTCGGTGTGGAAAACGCCGCCGATAGTAAAGTAGCGAAAACGGAACTGCCCATCTTCTTCCTGTTTGAGCCAGTCGCAATCTACGAATGCGAGTGGAACGTTGACGCGACCGTAGTAGTGCGCGGCGGAAGTGACAAACAGGCTGTTAAGCGATGTTCCCACGGAAACGCCTTGCGCTTCCTCGGACGCGGCGACGGCGCGGACAAGGTCTAACATAGCTGGGTTGACGGACGGCTCTTCCGCAAAAAACGCGGCGATTTTGTCCCAACGGTCGGTTTGCGTATAGGGGAGAAACATCAGCAGTTCACAAGCGGTTCACAAAAAGGGCGGGTTGCGTACGGGCGGCTTTTAAGCGATTTTGCCTCGCGCGGTATTTACGCCATTCTTGCTCATCGCCCTTTAACTGTTTCCTGATTTCTTTTTCGACAATCTGGCGATAAGGCAACGGAACCAACATGGTTGCGTCTGGGTCACGAAGCAAAGTTGCAATTTCAACGATTTCGCTTTGTTTATCTTTGGCATCGAGCCAGTGAGCGACATGGGACATTGAGGGGGTTGCGGCGTCACGACTTGATCGGTCCTTTCCGCGCATCTTCAGTAGCGACCAGTAACCAGCGACCAGCAACCGCTAATGATAGTGATAATGCCTCCAGCCGGGCGGGGCGAGGGCTAAGTCGTCGAAGGACAACTGCGAAACGGCGTACAAGCCGCGCTCCGAAAGCAGATAGCCTTTTTCCGCCACCGCGCCCGCCGGATCGCGGCGCAGTTGGAGGCGGAACGGGATATTCTCCACGGCGATTTGCACGATCTGTCGCATCTGCCAGCCGTCCAGCATTTCCACCGCCGAGCGACATTCGTCGGAAACCTCGGAGTCGGAATCTTCGAGTTCCAATGCGCGCAAAAACGCGGCGAGGGCGGGACCGACACGGCCCATTTGCTGTAATAGAACGCCGCGCTTGAAATGGTTGGAGCCATCGGTGGGGTCAAGCGCGATCATTTCCTCGGCGACGCCCAGCGCGCGGGACAATTCGCCGCTTTGCAGGTACGCGGCGGATAAAACATCGCGGGCGAGAAGCGAGCGCGGGGCGATTTGAAGCAGGGCGCGGCCTTCCGCAATCGCGTCGGAAACGCGGCCCATCTCCAAACACAACTCGGCGAGGGCCTCGCGAAACGGAAGCGAATCTGGTCGGAACGTGACCGCATGGCGCAGTGTGACGAGGGCCTCGTCCGAGCGGCGGGCGTCGCGTAGCAACGACGCGAGACGCAGACACGCGCGGGTCGAGCCGGGCTGATCGCGCACCAGGCGTCGAAGCACGGCGACCGCCTTGTCCGCCTGCCCCGATGCGGCAAGGGCGTCCGCGCGCCGCAAGCGCCGCGCTTCGGACATGCGCCGTTTTTGCTCGGCGACGCCCGGCGACGCCAACCCCGATTCTGGAAAGGATACGCTGTCTTTCATCGTCACGTCGCCAGAGTTTTTCTCCGCCGGTTTCCGCTCGCCGTCGCCGTATGGTTAAGCGTTCCGGGGTCTCCCTTAGATAATGCCACGCGCGTTTGGGCTATGTGCGTGCAAAATTTTGCATTCGCCGGTACGCCGCCTCGCTTGTCGCTCATTATACCGCGCGGGGCGGAACTGCAAAAGCGGAACAAGCGGTATTGCTCACTGTCGCCGCTCGCTTTCGTGGGGCCTTTCCCCTCGTGCGGGGCGGTTGGACCCGTGAAACAGTATAAATGGATAGTCCGACCGATCTGCACGGTCGGCGGTTAGGATTAACAAAACGATGAACGTGTTGATTGTGGAAGACGATGATAGCGTCGCCCGGTTTTTGAAGCAGACCGTGACCGAGGCGGAGTACACGCCCACGGTGATCGAAGATGGGGCCGAAGCCCTCGCCGCCGCCCAAACCGGCGACTTCGATTTATTGCTTCTCGACGTTATGTTGCCCGGCATGGATGGTTTCACCGTTTGCCGCAACCTGCGCGCCGCCAACGTGACCACGCCGATTTTGCTGATCACGGCCCGCGACGCGCAACAAGATAAAATCGAGGGTTTGGACAGCGGCGCGGACGATTACATCGTGAAGCCGTTCCAGATCGGCGAGCTGATGGCCCGAATGCGCGCCCTGCTCCGCCGCTCCGTCCAAGCCTCCGCTCCGCTCACCATTCTGCGTGTCGGCGAACTCGCGCTTGACCTTTCCACGCGGCGCGCGACCCGAGGCGGCGGCGCCCCGATTTCGCTGTCCGGGACCGAATACACGCTTTTGGAATTTTTGATGCGGAACGCGGGCCGAACCGTGACCCGCGCGCAGATTCTCGACCACGTTTGGCAGTACGAGTTCGACGGCAACGACAACGTTCTCGATGTGTACATCAGTTATCTGCGCGGCAAGATTGATCGCGGACAGGCAAGCCCGCTCATACGCACCGTGCGCGGCGTCGGCTACCAGATAGATGCGGCGTCGCCGGTCGCGGTCGGCGTATGACAACGCTCCTGCTCGTAGACCACGCGGCGTTTGGCCCGCTCGCGTTATAACGGCGTTATGGACCTTTCACACTTACGGCATCCGCTTCATTCGATCCGCGCCCGCGTCACGGCGGGTTTTTCCGTCGCTATAGGCGTACTGCTTCTCGTGACGGTAGGCGCGCTGTCGCTGTACTCGTGGGGCGATGCGGATCAACAAGCGCGGAGTTTGCTTGGCGTCGCGGCGCGCAAGGTGCGCCGCGAGTTGTCCCGGAAGCCGCTTTTGCGGGCGGGACAACTGCCGCCGGGCGAACTGCGCGAACTGATCGAGGACGAGCGGGATTTATCCAACGAGGAAGTCGCCCTGATGGTGGTGGACGGAACCGGGCAGGTCGTTCGCAACTCGCAGGGGCGACTTCCCCGATGGCCCCGTCCGGGACCGGATGACGAGAGCGACGGGTGGCGAACCACGAATGTCGCTATTGGCGGCGGCAGGCTAATCGTCATTGGTATGCCGTGGCGGCGAACCGACGATGCGCTCCGCCGTCAAACCATTCTTTTGGCGACGCTCGGAACCGTGTTTTGGGCGGCGGCGAGCGGCGGGGCGTGGCTACTTGTGGGACACACGCTTCTTCCGATTGACCGGCTTTCGCGGCAGGCGAGCCTTGCCGCAACCGACGATCTACAGGTGCGCCTCGACGCCCCGTCGCGCGACGATGAGATCGTCCGATTGGTCGCGACGCTCAACGATCTGTTGCGCCGATTATCCGAAACGGCGAAAACGCGCGAACGGTTTTACGCGGCGGCGTCCCACGAGTTGCGGACGCCGCTTCAAGCGTTGTCCGGGCATCTGGAACTTGCTTTGACGCGCGATCGGACCGCAAGCGAGTATCAGGCCGTGGTCGCGGAAGCGTCCGGTCAAACCCAGCGCCTGATGACGCTGATTCGCGACTTGCTTCGCTTAAACCTGATAGACAATGCATCGCGCCCGCCGCGCGAGCCGGTCAGTCTGGTATCCGTGTGCGAGCGAATCTTACGGCAGATGGAAGCGGAGACAAAGCGACGCGGCTTGCGCATCGAGCGACGGTTTCCCGCCGCGCTCGAAATGGAAGCCGCGCCGACCCATGTCGAGATGCTGGTGCGTAACTTGCTGGAAAATGCGGTCAAATACGCTGTTGAAGGCGGGCGTATACAGGTGGAAATCGCCACCCCGCCGTCCCCCGCAAGCGCGCCTGTTTTGCGTGTATTCAATGAGTGCGCGCCGCTTGTCCACTGGGATGAGGAAAAACTCTTCGAGCCGTTTTACCGGCCCGATGCGTCGCGCAACTCCAAAACCGGCGGCAACGGCCTGGGGCTTGCGATTGTGAACGCAATCGCCCGCGCAAACGGATGGACCGTCCGCTTAAAGCAGGTGGCAGGCGCGGACAGCCCGGCGGAAGGTCGAACCGGCGTGCTTGCCGAAGCGCGCTTTGGCCGGGCCGCTGACGCGCCGCGTTTGATCTCCCGCAACACGGAACCGCCTGCGGCGGTTGCAACGCTTGCAAAGTAGCGCGTAATCAGTCCTTCGGTTCCTTCGCTTTTGCTTGCAGTTCGGCGGTCAGTTTCCCCGCGCGGGCAAGGTGCGCGGCGGCGGCGGCGCGAAGCGCGTCCTGCTCTTCGGCATTGTCCGGCGCTTGCGCGGCCTCGGCGGTTTTTAGGTACACGCGCATCTCGCCCGCCGCCTCGCCCGCGAGGTTTCGGAGCGGAGCGGGGAATCGCCCCGGATGCCCGTAGAGCGCCACATTAACGGACAGCGCGTCCAATTGATCATAAACGCCGGGAGCGGCGGCTATGGCGGGTTCCGCCGCCTCGCCGCTTCTCTCCAACGGCGGAACGGCGTTTGCGGACGCGTTTGCGTCGGCTTCCGCTTCAGGGCGCACGGCGGCTTGTTGCGCGCGGCGCGGCGTCGCGTTTCCGCTCCGGCTCCATGCCCTTTCCTGATCGAATTTTTGTATGTCCGTGAACGTTTCCCGCAATGCGCGAACGCTTGCCGACGCGCGGTCACGAGCCGCCTCGTCCGCGCGCGCCGCTGTAGTCGTTCCCGTAACGAGCGGCGGCGGGGCGGTCTGCCCGGAAATAGGCGGCAAGTAGGGCGCGGAGGCGGGGGCGATGCCGCCCCCGCCGCTCACCGGGGGCGATGTGATAGGGGGACTGTAAACTGGGGAGGCCGGGGCTACGCCGCGCGCTGGTACGTCATTAGCGATTGTGATGGGGGCAACTTGGCGGTTTTGGGTTTGGTATGCGGTTCGCGCAAATCCGAATAAAAGCGCAATCACCGCGATGGCGCCCACTCCCCATCCGATTCGCGCCGCAAGCGCGCCGTCACGGTCGCCGTTCTTCTTGTCGCCGGGTAGTTCGTACTGCATTGCACGCTTATTGTACGCCGCCTGCGGCGCGCGTTACAATAGAAGCCATGAACGCCCCTTCCGTCAAACCCGCACGCCGCGCCGCTTTCGCTTTCCAATGGCTGACGGTTTCGCTCCTTTTCACGTCTTGCGTCAAGCCGGTCGGGGCGCAAACCATGCCCGCGCCTCCCGCCCCGCGCGCGAGTTTCGCGGCGCGCGGTGATTTCATCACCGCGCCGTTCGAGGAGCGGGGCGGGCATTTATATGTCACGGGAAGCGTGAACGATAAACCCGCGCGCTTCATTATTGACACGGGCGCGGGCGGCAATGTGCTAACGCCCGCCGCCGCATTGCGCTTCGGACTTACATCGAGCGGCGACGTTACCGTGAGCGGCGCGGGCAAAGCGGACGCGTACCGCGCCACGGTCAAACGCCTGGAGGCGGGCGGAGCGGTTGTGGAAAACGAATGGGCTATTGTCACCGCACTCCCGCCCGAACTTAATTGCGACGGGTTGCTCGGCTACGGTTTCCTGTCGCGCTTTGTGACCACGCTGGACTACGAGAACAAGCGGATCACCTGGACGCGCGCGGGAAAATGGAAGCCCGCCGCGCGCCCGGACGCCGACCTCAAACTGTTTCTCGAGAAGAATTTACCGCACGTAGATGGCGTTGTGGACGGAATCAAGGGGCGTTTTGAACTGGATGCGGGAAATCAAGGCGGGCTGATTTTATACAAGCCGTTTGTGGAAAAGAACGGCTTGCGGACGCGGTACAGCCCGCGCATCGAAACGATTACGGGGCGCGGCGTGGGCGGTTACCTGTACGGCGACGTTGTCCGCGTTCCCGCTTTGACACTGGGCGCGCTCACGCTAAACGGCGTGGTCGCCGAACTGTCGCGGCAGGAAAGCGGGGCGTTCTTCGAGCAAAAAATCGCGGGAAATATCGGGGCCGAGATTCTGAAGCGGTTTACCGTCACGTTCGATTATGGGGGCAAGCGGGTGTATCTGACGAAAAACGCGGCGTTCACAGCGCCGTTCGACGCCAACCGATCCGGCCTGGGCGCGGACTACGAGAATGGGCGTTTTTTCATCGTCGCGGTGGTTCCGGGAGGGCCGGGGGACACGGCGGGCGTCAAGGTCGGCGACACGATTATCGCGATCAACGACACGCCCGCAAACAAACTCACGCCATCAAAAGCGCGCGAGCGGATGCGCGGCGCGGCGGGAACCGTGATCGAACTGCGCGTGCGAACCGGCGATACCGGCCCGGTCCGCACGGTTAAGATCACCCTGCGCGATTTGATATAGTTAAGTTTTTCTTCGCGAGCAAAAGGAGCGTGTAGTATGGCGGTTGCGACAATGCCCCCGGTTCAAGCCGAACCGGTTCAGACTAAGCGGCTAACCTACGAAGAATATCTAAACGAGCCGGAGATTAACGCCCCTTACGAAATCATAGATGGGGAGCTATTTTTGATGCCGGGACCCGAATGGATACACCAGCGCTTGGTGGGAAACGTATACCAGTTACTTGTCAGATTCGAGAAGGAAACAAAAAGAGGTTTTGCTTTGGTTTCCCCTTTTGACGTTGTCGTGTCGCGCTCGCCGCTACGAACGCGCCAGCCGGATGTGCTATTCATCACAAACGAACAACTAAATCAAGCGGGAGGCGAGCCGGTAGGCCGTCCACTGGAGCGCGCCCCGGAACTGGTGGTCGAGGTTCTTTCACCTTCGGAAACGCCGCGCTCCCTTAATGGCAAATTGGAAGACTTTCGGCGCGTGGGCGTTCGTGAGGTTTGGCTAATCAGCTCTTACGCCGAAACCGTGCAGGTCGTTCGGCTAACCGAGAACGCCGTCGAAACCGTCGCCGCGTACGCCTACGGTCAAACCGTGGACTCGCTGAGCGTGCCGGGCTTGTCGGTCGCGGTCGCCGACATCTTCGCCGAGTAAACCGTTCAGAATCCATATAGGCGAAGCGCGCGAGCGCGCCGCGTTTACCGTTTGCGGCGCGCGGGCCGGGCGGATTTCTGCGTTTTTTTGATTGCGTCGGCGGGCGGCGCGAAAAAAGGGTCCGGCAAGTCGGGGTTGACTTTAATCTGGGAGTAGGTGAGCGATTTTTGAACTTCATCCCAGCTATGGAGCGGACTGTTCGCACTGGTGGAATAGTCCCATGCGCGTAACAACCGGTCTTTTTGACCGATCGTATACGACGCGTTGTAGCCGATACTCGCCTGACTATTCACATAACTTGATGTCACTATCGTCACAGGAACGTCATTTTCGACCTCGTCTTTAGTGGCGTAATGCACGGAAAAAGCGTTTGGTATAGTGAACTCCGCCGGACGAGAAAACAGATCGCTCGCCCAGTATTCGCCGACCAAATCGGCGTAAACGCTGAAAAGACCATCCCCCGCCTTAAACAGTTTGCGCGTCCATTTCTTCTTCTGGAGGATAAACGTATTTTTGCCATCCACATACACCAGAATTGGCCCGCCACGAACGTTTTTGCCTTTGCTTTTCTCCACGATCACGGCGCGCAATCGGTCGGGGCGGCGGAAGGCGAGCGTTATCTCGCGGGAATCGGATTTGCTGTCCGATGTTCTTATCACGCCGGAGAATGATTTGAGAGCGCGGTGCGCTTCGGTCATTTGAACCAGCGCATCCGGAACCGGCGGCGCTTCATCCTGCGCCTGCGCGGGGCGGGTAGCGGCGCCGCCGCAAAGCGTTGCGGCGACTAATAGCGTCGCGAACATGGTTTTACCTATCGTTTTGTACAGGGGAAGCGTCACGATTTTCAGGCTCCTTGCCGCGTGACAGCGTCGAACACAGCAGGCAAGCGCGGCGCGGCGGTACAATATTCGCGAGTGACGCAATAGTTCCTTCTTCCTTTCGCCCGCTTCGCTTCCCCGCACATCTATGAATGACGATATTTTTCTCTCCGCCCCTTCCGCTAACGATTTGTACAACGTGCCGACCCGCGCGGCGGGACCGTCCGGCGAATTGCCGCTGACCGCCGAGATGCTCCTTCATCGTCCGTCCGGCGATGTGTTCGCGCTGTCGCAAAACGCGGGCATGGGCTGGGACGCCGCCAAACTGAACCGCCGCGAGTTTCTGATCTTGTCCACGCAAGGCGGGATCCGCAGGCCGGACGGCTCGCCGGTCGCGCTCGGCTATCATACCGGACACTGGGAAGTGGGCCTTTTGATGGAAGCGGCGGCGGAAACGTTCACCGGCCTGGGCGCCATTCCGTTCGCGGGCTATGTTTCCGACCCGTGCGACGGACGCACGCAAGGCACGACCGGCATGATGGATTCGTTGCCGTACCGCAACGACGCCGCGCTTGTGTTGCGTCGCTTAATCCGCTCGCTTCCCAACCGGCGCGGCGTTCTGGGCGTGGCGACGTGCGACAAGGGCCTGCCCGCCATGCTTCTCGCCATCGCCGGGTCGCGCCATCTGCCGGGCGTCGTGGTTCCGGGCGGGGTCACGCTTCCGCCCGAACACGGCGAGGACGCGGGCAAAATACAAACGCTGGGCGCGCGGTTCGCCCACGGCTTGATTACCCTTAAAGAGGCCGCCGAGGCCGGCTGCCGGGCGTGCGCGACGCCGGGCGGCGGCTGTCAGTTCTTCGGTACGGCGGCGACCGCGCAGGCGGTCGCCGAGGCGCTGGGGCTGACCATCACGCACGCCGCCCTTGCGCCGTCCGGCACGCCGCTCTGGCTCCAGATGGCGCGCGACTCCGCCGAGGCGTTGGCTAACCTCGACGACTGGGGAATCACCACTCGCGACATCGTAACCGATGCCGCTATAGAAAACGCGATGCTGGTTCACGCGGCCTGCGGCGGCTCCACGAACCTGCTCCTTCATATCCCCGCAATCGCCCATGCCGCCGGTCTGCGACGCCCCGCCGTGGACGATTGGGCGCGGATCAACCGGCAGGTCCCGCGCCTCGTGGATGTTCTTCCAAACGGCCCCGCCGATCATCCGACCGTGCGCTTGTTCCTTGCGGGCGGCGTTCCGGAGGTGATGCTCCATTTGCGCCGCTTGGGGCTTCTGCACACCGACTGCCTCACCGTCACGGGCCGCACGGTCGGCGAAAATCTGGACGCGTGGGAGGCGTCGGAGCGCCGAATGGCGTTGCGCGCCCACCTCCAAGATGCCGACCATGTCCGCCCGGACGACGTGATCATGTCCCCCGACGCGGCCCGCGCGCGCGGTCTGACGGCAACGCTATGCTTTCCGGTCGGCAACCTCGCCCCGCAAGGCTCGGTGATGAAAGCGACCGCGATTGACCCGTCGGTGGTGGATGCGGACGGCGTATACCGCAAGATTGGCCCGGCCCGCGTGTTCACATCCGAGCGCGACGCTATCGCGGCGATAAAAAGCGACGGTCGTGACTTGCGCCCGGAAAGCGAAGAAGCCCAACCTGTCGCTGAAAGTTCGGAAATTTCATCCTTCATCCCTCATCCTTCATCCTTTGCCCCGTTGTCTCCCGGCGATGTTCTCGTGCTGATTTGTCGCGGTCCGATGGGGGCGGGCATGGAGGAAACGTATCAAATTACGTCCGCGCTGAAGTTTTTGCCGTGGGGGAAAACTGTCGCCGTGCTGACCGATGCGCGTTTTTCCGGCGTTTCGACCGGGGCGTGCATCGGGCATATCGGTCCGGAGGCGCTTGCGGGCGGCCCGATTGGAAAGGTGCGCGACGGCGACCTGATCGAGATTGTTGTGGACCGGGAAACCCTGACGGGAACCATCAACCTTGTCGGCGAGGCGGACGGCTCGTATATTGGCCCGGAAATAGGGAGCGGTCTGCTCGCCGCACGCGCCCTACGCCCGGACCTTGCGCCCGACCCCGATCTGCCCGACGACACGCGCCTTTGGGCCGCGCTACAAAACGCAAGCGGGGGAACGTGGGGCGGTTGCACGTATGATGTGGACGCCATCTGCGCCGCGCTCGCGCCACGAACCGGTATCAGCGACAGCGCGATATAATTGCTCCAATTCGCGCTCACGATAGCGGCGTCGCCGTTCCGTTTGCGCGCAGATGACCGGGCGACGTTTGTCGAGGAAGCCGCGACGCTGTTTCCGCGTGGGCGACATAGTTGTCAATGGTTGGTTGTTTCTCGGTATTTTTAACAGGATTATGCTACAATTATCTGCCACCAAACAACGCTCGCCATTGTCTTAATGTGCGAGGCCGCAAAATAGCGTCGCCACGGCCCGCTCCGATCTTGTGTCGCGCCCCCCTGCGCTTAAAGAGAAATGCGCTATGTTTTCCGCCGCAACCAAACAAAGCCCATCGCCGCAATCGCCTGTGTCACGCTCTACTCTGGGGCCAGCAGGGGCCAACGCCAAGCGCGCTTTTGACGTCCTTGTTGCGGGCGCGGGCCTGATTGTAGTCGCCCCCGTTTTTGTTCTCGTCGCGCTTGCGGTTCGCTTGGATTCGCCTGGCCCCGTTTTATTTCGCCAAAAGCGCGTGGGACGGGGCGGGGAAGCGTTCACCTTGATGAAGTTTCGCACGATGCGCTGGGGGACGCCGGATATTTCAACCGCCGACATGATGCGGCAAACGAAAAGCCCGGTAACCAGTGTGGGCGCGTTTTTGCGGCGGGCCTCGCTGGATGAACTTCCGCAACTCGTCAACGTTTTGAAGGGCGATATGAGTTTGGTCGGCCC
Source organism: uncultured Armatimonadaceae bacterium (assembly GCA_964252165.1). Lineage (GTDB taxonomy): Bacteria > Armatimonadota > Armatimonadia > Armatimonadales > Armatimonadaceae > CAXUMS01. The sequence goes on along the minus strand of CAXUMS010000011.1, from coordinate 37,984 downwards.
GCGTCCGGCTTTGCCCACGCAAACCCGGCTGAACGCCCTCCGCGACGCGCGGGGCGTTCACGATTTGCGGCCCGGTATAACCGGCTGGGCGCAGGTGAACGGACGCGATGAGTTATCAGACGACGAAAAAGCGGACCGGGACGCATTCTACCGCAATAATACGGGTTTTTTGTTCGACCTACGCATACTCGCGCGGACCTTTCTGCCCGAAGTCCACGGACAAGGGAACAAGTAGACCGATTTAGGTGGTCAAACAACGGCTTGTTGCGAAATTGACGCGGCGCGATACAATCCCCGCGCCTGGCAAAAATAGAAACGTTTGATGATCCGGCTCCGCAATGACGAGGGGCGTTCTTGGCTTCAACGATGAGGCTGAAACTACACGCTCATAAAAAATCATTATGCGATTTAACAAAATCAGTCGGCGGATCGTCGCGCAAATCGTCATTGACACGCTTTTAGTGGTCGCGGCGAACGCTATCGCTTTTGTTCTCAAGTACGATCCGGACCGCGATAACACGCTGTCGCATTTTCAAACCGCCGCGCGCTTGTTGCCGCTTCTCATTCTTCTGCGTCTCGGCGCGCTTCACGCCTTCCGCTTGTACCGCATTCACTGGCGGTATATGTCCATCCATGATTTGCGTCTTTTGACCGGGGCGACAACCATTTCCTCGCTTTCCTTTTTCGGCTTGCTCGCCGCTTTCGGGATGGGGGGGCAAAACGCCTACTCTTGGGGAATGCAGATCATCGACTGGGGCGTCAACATCTTTTTGCTGTCCGGCATCCGCATTTTGTACCGGCAAATCAGCGACCATTCGTTGGTAGGTTTTGGCGGGGCTTATTCCTCGCTTGCCGCCGGGCCTGCGGCAAGCGAGGCGGCGGGCGCGAGGCGGCAACAACCGCAACGCGCCCTGATTGTCGGGGCGGGCGACGGCGGCGAGGCGGTCGCAAGAGATTTGAAGCGGCGTCCCCACGACGGCATTATCCCGGTCGGTTTTGCGGATGACGACCCGTACAAGCGGCGCACCCGCATCCACGGACTGCCGGTTCTGGGAACCACCCATGATATTCCCGCCCTTGTCGAGCGGCACGGCGCGGATATTATCCTGCTTGCGATTCCGTCCGCGCCAGGGCGCGTTCTGCGCGATATTGTCGCCCGATGCGAGCGAACCACGGCGCGCCTGTGTATTGTGCCATCGGTCGGCGAAATGCTGGACCGGGGCGATGGCGGCGCGGGGCGGCTTGGCCCGCTCCGCGACATCAATATCGAGGACCTTTTACGCCGCGCGCCGGTTCGCATTGATATGGACGAGATCGCGAAATACATAGCGGGTCAGCGCGTTCTCGTGACCGGCGCGGGCGGCTCTATCGGCTCCGAGCTGTGTCGCCAAATCTCCTCGCTCAATCCGGCTCGTCTGATTTTGGTTGGGCAAGGCGAGAACAGCGTTTTCGAGATCGAGCAGGAACTCATCCGCGAGTACGGTTGCGCGCCCACGGCGGTGATCGGCGATGTCAAAAACCGAGACCGCATGGAGGAGATTTTCCTCCAGGAGCAGCCCACCGTGGTTTTTCACGCCGCCGCGCACAAGCATGTGCCGCTAATGGAGGCCAACCCCGCCGAGGCCGTGAAAAACAACGTCATGGGAACGCGCAATGTCGCCCAGATCGCAACCCAATTCGGCGTTAAAAAGTTCATTTATGTTTCCACGGATAAAGCGGTAAACCCGACCAGCGTTATGGGAGCGACCAAGCGCATCGGCGAGATGATTATTCAGTCGTACGCGCGCACGACCGCGACCGAGTTCGCCGCCGTGCGCTTCGGCAACGTGCTTGGCTCGCGCGGATCGGTTATTCCGACCATGCGGAAGCAGATCGCGCGCGGCGGCCCGGTAACCGTCACCGACCCTTTGATGACCCGTTATTTTATGACCATCCCGGAAGCGGTTCAACTCATCCTGCAGGCCGGGGCGATTGGGAAAAAAGGCGAGATCTTCATTCTGGACATGGGCGAGCCGGTCCGCATTCTCGACCTTGCCCGTGATCTGATTCGCTTGTCCGGCTACCGTCCAGACTCCGACATCAAAATCGAGTTCACCGGCATCCGACCGGGCGAGAAGATTTTCGAGGAGTTGGTATACTCGGAAGAGGAAAAAAGCGGTACGCCGCACGAAAAGATATTTGTGTGCGACCGGGGCGATGATAACAGCGGCGCGAGCGCAAATGAAGCGTCCGCGCAGGACGTTCTGCGCGGGGTGGACCGGCTCATCCGCTCCGCCGTGGGCGGTGAACGCAACACGCTCCGCGACGATATTATGCGTCTCGCCCGTAGCGGCTTCCCCGCTTCGTCTTCCAATATTCCCGCCCCGCCCAACGGCGTCGTTCCTGTCGCCGTGAAAGGTCCTTCCGCTTGATTTCGTTTATAAACCGCGCCGCTTCCGCTCGCCCGCGTCTTTGCGGTCTTGCCGCTTTTCCCGCCGCCGCTTGCTTTTTCGCCGTAGCGGCGGGAACCTTTGTTGCGGTTCTCGCGCCGTGTTTGATGCGCGCCGCGCATGCCGGACCCGCCGACATCGTGCCGCGCGGCGATATTGCCTATGACCTGCTCGGCTCGCTCGCCGCTACAGGCCGTATTCCCGGCTTTACCCTGCGTGATTTCGCGCGCGGCGATCGCCTGTACACGCGCCGCGAGATGGCGGATTTAATCGCGGTTTTACGCACCGACGCCGACGCGGACCAGAACTTCCCCGAGCGTTTCGCGACCGCGCTTCGCGCGCTTGAAATCAAGTTCGGGCCGGAACTCGCCATCATCCGACGCGAACCGGCGCGCGGTTATCTGAAGGGCGACGGTGCTATCGCAGGCTCGCTGAAACTGCGCGGCCTGACCGACCCGGAGGCGGGCGCGGCTTCCGCACGGTTTACCGGCGTGTACCCGGTGGGCCGCGACGGCTTCGCCGCCGTGCAAATCGGGTCGTGGCGCGACGAATGGTACAACGACAGCGGCGCGCGCAAAGGTTTCCCGCCCATCGAAACCGCGATGCTCCGCGTCAACGGGCGTGTTCTCGATGTGACCATCGGCAAAATGCCGCTCCGCTGGGGTCCGGGCTATGTCAGCCCTCTGATGATCTCCGATGAGTCGCCGTCGGTTCCGATGATACAGATCGAAAAGGGGTTCCGATTGCCCGGACGATTAGGGGCGCGTATCGGGCCGTTGTATTTCACCCAGTTCGCCGCCGAGTTCTACGAGGCCGACGACCCTTCCGCCGTGTTCAATGCGCGCGGCACGGCGCGGTATTTCTTCGGACGGCGTATCGAAACCAACGGAACCGGGCGGGCGTCGTTCTCGCTCGCCGAGTCGCTCAAGGCCACGCGTCTTCCCGATGCGCAGTGGGCCGTTTTGCTTCCGTTCTACACGTACCAGAACGACTGGCAGGATATTCCCGGCGACGACAATCCGCGCTGGTTCAAGTTCTTGTCCACGCAGTCGTATCCGAACACGAACTGGCTCAACTACATGGTGGACGCTAGCGGCTCCTACCGCCTGGACGGTAAGGGGTCCACACTGTACGCCGATTTGCTTATTGACGACATCAAGGCCCCCAAAGGTCTGGGAACCGCGAACGCTTCCTCGCAGCGCAAAGTCGGCGGTCAATTCGGGGCGTACCTGCCCGATCTTGGCGGGGTCAAACGCTACGGTTTGCGCCTCGAATTCGCCACCATCGACCGGGGCGTTTACGGCAGCGTGTCCGGCCCGATTACATGGCAGCAAAACGGCCTGGCGCTCGGCTATCCGCTCGGCGGCAACGCCAACGTCGCATTTGGTCGCCTGGACGCCGCGTTATCGCCGCAAGCCAAAATCGCGCTGGAAGGAACCGTTCGTCGTAGCAAAGACAGTGACGATGTGGCGTCGCCGCGCTACGACCGGTTCGCGTTTTTCGGCACGTACAATCTGAGCCGAAGCGCCTTCGTCGGCGCGCGGGTTGAGCATTCTCGCCTCAAGTATCAAGGCGCGTCCTCGGACGAACGAACCCGCTTTGAACTGAATGTCGGAGCCGGTTTTTAACACGTTATTTCGGCTTACTTGTTAACTCCGCCTCCTCCTTTGTAACGTTTGAAGCGGCGTTCCGTGGGTGAAAAAGCGCGGGTCAAATACCGGGCCGCGCTTTCTTCGCACCTCCTAAGCAGGATATTCCGCCGCTTATCGCTGAAATTTTACGCGACAATGCCAATCCCCCTAGCCGAAAACGTAACGCCTGTTGCGGCGCAATCTGCGCTTAATCAAGCCACAAGCGGGCGGGCGGCGTTTTACCCCGCCCGCGAGTCGTTCGGTTGGTACCATGGCGCGTGGCCGCTGTTGAAAACGTTCGTGTGGGCGTCGGGTATGGCGCGTTTCGAGTTGCCGCGCGCCGATGCGACGAAACTGCGCGCGGTTTACGGAAACGCCGCCCTGCTTTGCCCCAACCACCCCACGGTCGCCGAGGGGCCGCTGATGTACCTTTTGTGTCACCGTCTGGGCATTCACTGGCTGGGCTACGCCGCGCTGGAAATCTACGATAAGTTCGGCCCGCTCGGTCCTCATCTCCTTCCCGGCATCGGCGCGGTTTCGGTTCGGCGTCGGCTCGCCGATCATCCGTCTATGCGCGCGGTTCGCGCGGCCCTCGCCAATCGGCGCAACATCGCGTTTTTCCCCGAAGGCGAGCTTTCCGGTATGTCGGATCGGGTAATGCCGATCGAGCGGGGCGGGGTTCAGATGGCGTTCTGGGGTATGAACGACCTCCGCCAAACACGACCCGATGACCCGCTTTATCTGGTTCCTATGGGGATCAAGTACTACGACCCGGACCCAAGCGCGGCGGCACGACAAGTGTTGCAGTCCCTCGCGCGGCTGGAAGCGCATTTCGCTTTGACGCCGCCCGGTGAGCGAGGCGGTTTGTGGCGGCTTCGGCGCATCGAGAACGCATATCTCGCCCAGTGCGAGAAAGCGGCGCGGCTCGCGCCCGGCGACGACTTGAACCCGAACGCGCGGTGGGAGCGGGTCCGGCAGGCGCGCGAACAAGAACTTGCCGCTGCGCTCGGTTGCAATCCGCCCTCGCCGGACCACACCACGCCCCAGCGCGCCCGCGATTTGCTGAACGCGTGGGATGATTGCTGGCTCTCTCACGGCCCGAAGGGGCCGTTAAAAAACGGCGCGGAATGGACGCGCTTGCAGGAGTTGCAAAAACTGGTCGCATGGCACAATCGCTTTATGGCCTTTGACGAGGATTATGTGGCGTCGTGGCCGTCGGTGGAGCGGTTCGGTGACATTCTGCGGCGGTTGGAAGGCGAGATCTTCGGACGACACGGCCTGACGCGCAAGCGCGTCGCGCGGATTCGCGTCGGCGAGCCGATCAACCTCGCGGATTACCAGGACGCATACAAAGCGAACCGAAAGGTTACGGTCGCCCAAACCGCGACGGAACTTGAAAACCAAATCGGCGCGGTTCTTGCCGATTTGGTGCAAGAACTGACGCGCCCGTGGGCGGGCGCATTCGATGCGTCCCCAACCGGCGCAACCGGCGAGCGACCCGCTTCGTCTGCGGCGGCGCGACGCGGCGGCGAAACGCCCGCCGCGCCGGTAGCATAAAGTCCGTATGGACCAATCCTTTGTTATCCCGTTTGGGGCGCTTGCCGGTTTATGGGCCGCGCTCGGCGTGCGTGTCGCTTATGTATTGCGCCACGCGCCGCATCTCGCGCCGTGCGCGCCTTCACCCTCGGATGAGTTACCGCTCGTGTCCGTATTGCTTCCCGCCCGCGATGAGGCGGATCGCTTGCTCGCCCCGTGCGTTCGCTCGCTTTTGGCGCAAACGTACCCAAGCCTTGAAGTTATCGCCGTGGATGATCGTTCAAGTGACAACACCGCTTCGATCCTGCGCGAGTTGGCGCGGGAAAGCGCGGCGACCAACGGCCCGCCGCTCACCGTTTTGTTTGGCTCCGAACCGCCGCCCGGATGGGTCGGTAAGCAAAACGCGCTGATGCAGGCCGCCGCCCGTGCGCGGGGCGATTATTTACTTTGCGTGGACGCCGACGCCCTTTACGCGCCGGGCGTCGTCGCCGATGCGGTCACGTGCGCGCTTGCGGAAAATATAGATGCCCTGTCGCTCCTGCCGCGCGTCGGGGTGGGCGACTGGGGGGTTTCCATGACCTATCCCCTGGGCGCGATGGCGATGCTTCTCGCCGCGCCGCTGTCGCGCGTCAACAATGCCGAAACCCGAACCGCGCTCGCATGGGGCGGCTTCTTTTTGTTCCGGCGCCCAACGTTCGATGCCATTGGCGGGTTCGCGGGCGTGTCAGGCGAAACATCCGAGGACACAAAGATGGCGGCCCTGCTCAAACAACGCGGCTACCGCTTCCGCGTCCGGTTCGCGCTCGATAAGTTGTACACCCCGATGTACCCGCGCTTCGTTGACCTGTGGCGCGGCACGATGAAAAACGTCTACGCTGGTCCCGTCGCAACCCCGCTTATCGCTGTTTGTATCGCGCTTTTCGCGGGAGTCGCGCCGCTCCTGACGCTTTGGGCTTTGTGGCGCGGGGCAGGGGCGTTCGCGGCGGGCGCGGGGCTATGGTGGGGTGCGGAAGCGTGCGCGCTACTTCCTGTACTGCGCATGGTGGGCATTCCCCCGTGGCAGGCGACTCTTGCGCCGCTTGGCGCGCTGGTCGCCGCCGCGCAAATGCTGTGCGCGACATGGCGTATCGCGGTCACGGGGCAGGGGATCGCGTGGCGTGGTCGTCGTTTGCGCGCCCGACCTGTCGCCGCGCCCGTGGATGCGTCTGCCGCCCCGATTGCGGAGGAGGCTACCCTGCCGTTGCATCGCCGTCTGCGCGCCCCGCTTCTGCTTCGGCGCGCGCTTGGGCGATCTCCTCGCTGACCTCGGCATCGGCTTCTCCGGTTGCGGCCCGCACCAAGTAGGCGTGCGCCGCCCTGCTTCCGGTTCGCGCGCCGATACGCCCCAACGCCCACGCCGCCGCGCCGCGCACGACCGGCGACGGGTCGGTCTCCAAAACGCCCTTAAGGTCGCTGATGGCGTTCGCGCCGCCCTCGTTTCCGAGCGCGATGCACACGTTGCGGCGCAGGCCCTCGCGGCCCGTTCGCAAAAGCGGCGTTTCGGCGAATTTCGCCTTGAAAGTAGTTTCGTCCGCAAGCAGATCGAGCCATTCCAAAAGGTCGGGCCGGGCGGCGTCGGCGCTACGCGCTTGGAATTGCAGTTCTCGGCTGGTTTGCGCGCGCTCGTTCCACGGGCAGGCGGCAAGGCAGTCATCGCACCCAAAAATGCGGTTGCCGACCAGTGGGCGCAACTCGCGCGGCATCGGCCCTTTGAGTTCGATGGTCAGGTAGGAGATGCACCGGCGCGCATCGAGCGTCAGCGGCGCGACAATCGCCCCGGTCGGGCAGGCCGCAAGGCACCGCGTACACGTTCCGCAATGCCCGCTGTCCAGCGGCGCGTCCGGCGCGAGATCGAGCGTTGTCAGAAGCGCGCCCAGAAAAAACCAGTTGCCCAGGTCAAGCGAGATAAGGTTGGTGTGCTTGCCCTGCCAGCCCAAACCGGCGCGGGCGGCAAGCTCGCGTTCGCGTATCGGCCCGCTGTCCGTGAACGAGCGCGTTTTCTCGCCTGGCCATTCCCGTTCGATAAACGCCCCCAAACGGTTCAACTTTTCCCACAAAACATGATGGTAATCACGCCCGCGCGCGTACCGCGCGACCACCCCGCGCGGCGAGGATGCCCCCCCCGCCCCCAATAATGGGGGGGCTAAGACACTTCCCGGTATCGCTCTGCCTTCTGTATCCGAGGCTCCCCCATTATTGGGGGCGGGGGGGGCGTCTTCCCCCTCACCAACCGGCGCGTACGACACGCCGACCACGATCACGGACCGCGCGCCGTCCAGCAGGTTGGGGGAGGAAAGCGGACCCGCGCGCAACGCCGCTCGTTTTTCGAGATACGCCATGCGCCCGTGCATTCCGGCGTCAAGCCACGCGCGCGTTTGCTCGGCGTGACCGGGCGGGTCCGAGGTCGTGATGCCGACCGCATCAAAGCCCGCCTCGTCGCGCGCAAACGTTTTTATTCGCTCCTCTTTTGATTGCTCCGCTTGCTCTATCACGCTTTTAGCATACCGCCGCGCGCCGCGTTGTGGTCGCGTTGTGGTCGCGTTGTGGTCGCGTTGTGGTCGCGTTGTGGTCGCGTTGTGGCGCGGCGCTTGACGAGAAGGCGTTGTTGCGCTTATAATTGCCCATTCCCACCGCGCGTTCGGTCGGTTTTACCGTTCCGGCGCGTAGGCAACGAAGGGGCCTTCCCACACCCGATGAGTTTGTTCGCTTCGTACACCAACGGCTTGCAGCGAGGAGGCTATGAGCGCGCCTATGATGAGATGTTCGCGGACCCCGCGACCTTTACGCCGCGTTCGCACTACGCTTCCCTTTTAGAGCGTTTGCAGGGCATGGATGCGGGCGACTTCGAGCGCCGCGTCAAGTCCGCCGACGCCACCCTGATGAATCAGGGAATTACCTTTACCGTGTACGGCGACGCCGCCGGGACCGAGCGCACCTTTCCCGTGGATTTGGTGCCGCGTATTATTCCCGCCCACGAATGGGATGTTATCGAGCGCGGTTTGACTCAGCGCATCAACGCCCTGAACGCGTTTTTGCACGACCTTTACCACGACGCCAAGATCTTAAACGACAAAATCCTGCCGCGCGAGATTATCGAGTCGGCGGCGCACTACCGGCGCGCGTTCATCGGAACCAAAGTTCCGTCCGATATTTACGTTCATATCTGCGGCACCGATCTCATCCGCGATTCGCAGGGCGACTGGCGCGTGCTGGAGGATAACCTGCGAACGCCGTCCGGCGTGTCGTACGTGCTGGAAAACCGCTTGATCTTAACGCGCGTGTTCCCCCAGATGTTCGGCGCGCAGTCGGTTCGCCCCGTGGACCATTACACCACCGCGCTCCTTCATAACCTGCGCGCCCTCGCCCCGGCCCGCCGCTCCGGGACAACCACCGTGGTTCTGCTCACGCCCGGCGTGTACAACTCGGCCTACTTTGAACACGCGTTTCTGGCCCAGCAGATGGGAATTGAACTGGTGCAGGGCCGCGATTTGTATGTCGAGGACGATATGGTGTGGATGAAAACCACGCGCGGCCCCCGTCGTGTGGATGTGATCTACCGCCGCGTGGACGATGACTTTCTGGACCCCGAGGTGTTCCGGGCGGATTCGGGCCTGGGTATTCCGGGCCTGATGCGCGCCTACGCCAAAGGCAATGTCGGTTTGGCGAACGCCATCGGCACCGGCGTTGCGGACGACAAGGTAGTGTACCGGTACGTGCCGGAGATTATCCGCTACTACCTGGGGGAAGACGCGATTTTACCCAACATCCCGACGTTCTGCGCATGGGAGGACAAGGAGCGCGACCATATTCTCGCCAATCTGGAAAACTTCGTTGTCAAGTCCGCGAACGAGTCGGGCGGCTACGGGATGCTGATCGGTCCGCAATCATCGGCGATAGAGCGGGCGCAATTCGCCGAGCAAATCCGCGCCAACCCGCGCAACTTTCTGGCCCAGCCGATTGTGGAACTGTCCACCGCGCCGTGCTTCTTCGCCGGGCAGGGCATTGTGCCGCGCCGCGTGGACTTGCGCCCGTATATCTTGTCCGGCCCGGACGGCGTGACGATTATTCCGGGCGGTCTAACCCGCGTCGCGCTCCGCGAAGGCTCGTATGTCGTCAACTCGTCGCAGGGCGGCGGCTCCAAAGACACGTGGGTATTAGGACGAAACGCGTCCCAGCGTCAATCGCAGTCCCAAAGCGGCGGCGGTGCGCAGTCGCAGTCTCAATCGCAAAGCAACGGCTCGCCCAAACAATCGCAATCCCAATCGCAAACGCAGTTTCAGGGCGGAATGCGCTCATAGGAATGAGCGGGAAAGTTGATGGCAAGAAAGCGAGAAGGTCAGAAAAGAAGGCCCTACGCTAACGTCTGGTCTGACTTTCTTGCTTTCTTGCCATCAACTTTCTTGCTTTTAATAAAATTATGCTATCTCGTGAAGCCGACTCGTTATATTGGTTGGGACGGTATCTGGAGCGCGCCGAGGCGACCTCGCGCATCGTGGATGTGCAGTACCACGCCGCTCTGGAATCGCCGCTTCCCTCCCATGATCCCGCATCGCTGTACAACTCGATTTTAGAGATCAGCGGCGACGACCTTATCTACAAAGCCCGCTACGGCGGTGTTTCTGAAGAGGGCCTAATCCGGTTCATGATTTTCGACTTGGATCAGCCCAACTCCGTTTTGTCGGCTATTCGGTCCGCCCGCTCCAACGCGCAGGGCGTGCGCGAGGTGATCTCCTCCGAGATGTGGGAAACCGTGAACCGCGCGTTTCTGGAGTTGCTCAACTGGGACGTGGAGAAAATGCTCGCGACATCCCCGCACGAGTTTCTCGTCGGCATCCGCAACCGTTGCCACCTGTTCTACGGTCTCGCCGAACGCACCATGCTAATCGGCGACGCCTCTTATTTCCTCAAGGCCGGAACGTTTTTGGAGCGCGCCGACCAGATGGCGCGCTTGACCGATGTTCTCGTGCGCGAACTGACCGGCGGCGATTACATTCTGGACGAGGACGAACACTTCGACACCCACGGCTGGATTTCGTGCCTCAAATCCGCGTCCGCGTTCGAGGCGTTCCGAAAAACCTACCGGGGCGGCATCACGCCCGACGACGTTCTCGCCTTCCTCATCTTGGATTGGGATTATCCGTCGTCCATCCATCACGCCGTTTCGCAGGTCGAGCGGTGCTTGCGCTCCATTTCCGGCTCGCACGGCAAACGCTACGCCAACGACGCCGAACGCCTCGCCGGTCGCCTCCATTCCGACTTATCCTTCTACAAGGTGTCGGAAATGCACACCGAGGGCTTGCACGAGTTTCTGGAAAGCATCCAAAAACGCTGCTGGGAAATCGGGGCCGCGATCACGGAAATTTATTTAAGGCGGTAGCGGAACGCGCTTCGTTCGACAACCAATAACGTATGCGCCTTGATAGCCTTGATAACCTTGCTTAGATCGTCTTAATATGGCTTACTCGATTTGGCTTGAATTTGAACAATACGAAAATCCGCCTTTAGAAGACACTGACGGTTTTTGCAACATCGCGGTGATATATGATGATGGAAGGCGTCAGGCATATAACGTCTGGAGCTTAGCATTCTTCCAAGACAGCATCCAAGAGATCGTTGATGAGGTAGAACAACATGGGTTTGCAACGTCCCCCGATGTTATTGTCAGGAAATTAACACGACAAAATATTGAAGATGCGCTAAGGAAGTTGCTACCACAAGAATAACACGCGTCATTGGAAGAATGGGAACATCCGACGCTACCGGGCTAATCCTCCTTAGCAGTTAGCGCCTTCGATTTTCTTCGCGCTACCCGGTACGCCCCCGCGCCGCAGGCGGCCCCGACGCCGCAAAGCAGGGCGAATAGGAGGGCGACATTGCGCTGGGTGTGCAGATCGCCGCGCACCCCGTGCGCCGTGGGGGACTGAACGGCGAGCAGGAACGGTAGGGCGGACGAGACGCGGGATGCGTAGGCGACAGCGGGTTGGGGGAGCGGGTTGCGCGGGCTGACGAAGTTCATCGCGCCGTCCGGGCCAAGACGGTACAAACCGCGCGCATCGAAAATCCCCGCCGACATCAGGTTTTGCGGGTCGGGCGTGGGACTGTAGTGGGCGTCCACGGCGTACAAAACGCCCGCGAGTTTCCATTTCTTGTCGCGCTCATCGTACAGGAAAACGCCGCCGCCCGAATCGCCCGCCGATACCTGACCTTCGAGCGGTCCGGCTTGACTATCGAAGGTGAACGCCAAAAGGTCCGCGACATCGGGCGCGCCGGTCGGCGACGCGGGAAGCGCGGCTTCCACCCGGTTCAGGCCCCAGCTTTGCCGCCCGTCGCCATTTCCCCAGCGCCAGCCGCGCAGGGCGCCTTTGGCGTAAACCGGCTCGCCCCGGCTCGTCCCACGCCCGATAAGGAGAACCGTGCGCCCCCGTTCGTCGGGGCGGGCGTACAGCGACGCCCACGCGGGCATCGCCTCGCGGACCCGCCAGACCGCAAGATCGCCGGAGGGCGCGGCGAACCGGGCCTCGGCGGTGTACGCGCGGCCCCGGTAGGTGAACTTGTTCCCGGCCCAGCCGCCGACATGCTTGGCGGTGACGAAATAATGCGGCGCGATGGCGGTTCCGACAAAGCCGCCCCATTGCCCGACATACTGCCAGCCGCTACCCCGGAGCGCGCCGCCGGGCGGCGTGAAAACGCGCGCCGGTTCGCCCAAACGAAAAATCGCCTGCGCCGTTTGGGATGGCGTGGCAACGGCAAGAACAACAAGAAGAACGACAGGGAAAAGGGACCGAAGCGTCCTCGCGAACGGCATACGGTAGTATACCGGCTTGCCTGTCTCAGTCGTTTCCGTTTGCCGCTCGGTTTTGCGCGCGGTATACTGAAAACAGGAAAACACGAAGGCGACCCGACCAGTTCGGGCCGCTTTTTTTGTGGGTTGCGTACGCCGCGCGTTTCGCCCCCACCGAAAGGACGAAGCCCAAACTATGCTACAAGCCCAGAAAATTTACAAAACCTATGGTCCGCAGATCGTCCTGAAAGACGTTAACCTGCTACTTCGGCCCAAAGAGCGCGTCGGCGTCGTCGGTTATAACGGCGCGGGCAAATCCACCCTTGTCACCATTCTCGCCGGTATGGAAGAAGCCGACAAGGGAACCGTGGACACGCACGGCGGCTCGGTCGGTTATCTGTCGCAGGAATCGCAGTGCCGCCTGGGCGTGACCGTGGGCGATGAGATGCGCGACGCCCTTCCCGGCGTCGCCGATGTGGAAAAGCGGCTCGCGCTCGCCGCCGCCGCTGTGGGTGGCGAGGACGCGTCCAAGTCCGACATGGCCGCGCTGGACCGCGCCGCCGACGATCTCAGCCGCCTTGACACGCACACGTTGGATGCGCGTATCGGGCGCGTTTTGAGCGGTCTGGGCTTTGAACTGAACGCGACCGAGCGGCTCACCGATACGTACAGCGGAGGCTGGCAAATGCGTATCGCGATGGCGAAACTCTTGTTGCAGGAGCCGGACTTCCTGTTCCTCGACGAACCGACCAACCATTTGGACGACTCTGCGCGCTGGTGGCTGATCTCGTATATCGCCGAGTATCCCGGCACGGTCGTTATCATCTCGCACGAACCGGACTTCTTGAACCAGACCGTTTCGCGCATTATCGAGGTGGACAGCGGCGAGATCAAAGAATACACCGGCGACTACGACGATTACCAGCGGCAAAAAGAAGAAGAATATCAGCGTCAGTTAAAAGCGTTCGAGGCCCAGCAGAAAACGCTCGCCGACCAGCGCGAGTTTATTGACAAGTTTACGGGCAACAAATCGAAAGCGGGCATGGTTGAGTCCCGCAAAAAGATGATCGAGAAGCTGGAAATCCACGAAAAGCCCAAAGCCAAAGCGCGCACGATCTTCCTGCAACTGCCCGAACCGCCGCGCGAAGCCCCGGAGCCTCTTGTGATCACCCATGTCACGAAAAGCTACGGCGACAAGAAAATTCTGGACGACATCAGCCTGACAATGGTGAAGGGCGACCGTATCGCGCTGACCGGCCCTAACGGGGCGGGCAAAAGTACGCTTCTCAAACTTGTCGCGGGAACCGAACAGCCAACGAAGGGAACGGTCGAGGTCAACCCGAAAACCGTGGTCGCGTACTTCGCCCAGCATCAGGCCGAGGCGCTGAACCCCGACCTGACCGTGTTGGAGGAAACGCTGTACGGCTTAGACCATCAGCGCGAGGAGATGGCCCGCGCTTTGCTCGCCCGCCTGATGTTTAAGGGCGAGGATGCGGTCTTCAAAAAGGTCGGCGTTTTGTCCGGCGGCGAACGCTCCCGCGTCGCGCTCGCCAAGTTCCTTCTGCGTCCGGCGAACCTGTACCTCTTAGACGAACCGACCAACCACCTTGACCCCGCCGCGCGCTCGGTCCTTGTCGAGGCCCTGAGCAAATTCGAGGGCAGTATCCTGATGGCGTCGCACGATCAATCGTTGATCGAAACCGCCGCCTCGGGCATCTACGAGGTCGAAAACGGTAAACTCGTCATGGTCTTAGACCCCGTCATCGCCCGCATCTCGGAAGAATAGGTTAAGTAGCGGGGTAGCCGGAGAGTTGATGGCAAGAGAGCAAGAAAGTCAGAACCTAACAGGCGATGAAAGGCTCTACGTGAGCCGCTAGGTTCTGACTTTCTCGCTTTCTTGCTATCAACTCTCCGGCTACCCCGAAGGGGTTCAATGGCTAAAGGCGAGCGCGATTGGGCGCAGTTGGATAGTTTCGAGGCCGAGTACGCCGAGCGTTTGGCTGCGGAGAAGAAACGGCCCGCAGGCGAGTCGCAATTCCTGTACGTTTTAGGGGAACTCGCGCGCGGTCGGGGCGGCGACGATTTCTACGCCGACGAACTCAAGGCCCGCGACGAGGCGACGCGCCGTTTGTACGCCCTGCGCGCCAAGATCATGGGGTTGCGCGCGAAGGTCGGATTGACGGACGAGCGCCTCCTGCCCAGCGAGACGCCGTTTCTGCCCGCCGACGCGGCGAAGGCCGACAAGCCCGCAAAAGAGCGCAAGGTGCGCGTGTTCGCCGACCCACTCGCGCCCGGTCACTTATTCCCTGTGACCTTTGGCGACGTGCGCGGCGTCCTTGCCGAACTGCCGCACGAACATGCGCAAACCGTACGCGAGGTGCGCTTATCCAATCAGAAGAAAACCGGCGCGGACGGCGACTGGCTGGACGGCGAGATCCGCCTTCACTGTATGGTCGAGGCGGTCAAGAACGAGACCGGCGAGATCGCATCTGTGCGTCGCTTGATGGGCCGGAGCGAAACCGGCGGCGATGTCGAACGGTTCGGCGGCGCGTTCGAGTGGGACGGCCCCCGCTTGTTCGCCCTGTGGCCCATCGAATCGTATAAAACGTTCCTTTTGCGCCGCGTCCTCATCCACGAGGTCGCGCACGGCGTCGCCGAACTTCCCGGCTACGCGGAAAAGGTGCGGAGCGTCGGTAGCGTCGAAAAGTTTTGCGAGCAGTACGCCGAAAACTTCTACAAACCTCCTGGCCGTTCGGTCCGTTTGGGCTTTTGACCACGCGGCCTGCGCTTACGGCGTTATCTCGTAGAGTATGCACGGAATGCCGCGATATTCAAAGTCAGCCGTGATCGTTTCAAAAAGCGCCGCCAAAGATACTTGTACGGTGTCCTCTAACTGATCTACCTCGCTAATCCAAAGCCCTACCATTGGGCTGTTCGACAACTCGAACACTAACCCAATTGCATCAACGATGAGCGCGATTCTATCAATTAGTTTCATTGGTAGATGCGGGTTTTGTTTGTAATCTTCGCCCCAATCCTCCTTGAGTATCAAGCCTTCGGCTCCTTCCGTGTCGTTGTCGTCACTCAGGTAGAAAAATGATTTGCCTTCCAACTTGTCAAAGGGCGGCAAGCGCGTATACTCATCCGCCTCCACTATATGAAAGCCTATAGCGGATTGTGCGCGGATTGCTTTTGTGACACTTGCCGCGTCCTTCCCATTTTCAGGGGTGAAGTAGCCAAAAATATAGTTGGACATAAAAAACCTGGTATAGCACGTTTCGAGCGAGCGTGAAGGCATGGATTTTCCTATGGGTCTGACGAGGCGGAACCAAGAGAAAACGTTTTCATGCCATTTCCGCCGCTTCGCTCGGTTTTACCGCTTGCTTTCGTTTCGCTTATCATCCTCGCGCTTTGCCTTCTGCCGTCCGCATCGTTTGGCGCGCCTCCCGCCGCCACCAGCGTTGTCACCGGGCGCGTAATTGAAGTGGTCAAGGTCGTGGAAGCGGATGGCTCAAAGAAAAAGGAAAAGCCCATCGCGGATGCGACGGTGACGCTCTGGCTGAGGTCATACAAATCGAGCGTCGCGCCGCTCGTGTCAACTCGGACGGTAACCACAGATAAGCAAGGCAAATTTCGCGCGGAGTTGCCGCCCGGTGATTGGGGTATTGAATGGGAAGCGCGGCATCATTCCCGGAGAACGAAGATAAACGCCCCGCGTTGGGTCCTCCGCTCGCTCCTATAGTGACAGTCACGGCGGGCGGGGAGGCTAAACCGCTTACGCTCATCATGCGCCGCAAAGCGGTTTTGTTTGGTTGCGTCAAGGATGCGTCGGGGCATGCTTTCGCCGGTAAAGAAGTCTGGTTTACCACAGGCGGTAGTATGCATGGGCAAACCACTGCCATTCGCATCAAATTGGACCAAAAGGGTTGTTATGAATTTGCTTTCCCTTACGGCGGGCGAAAGGGAGATAATGGAGAGATGATGCCCATAACGGCTTATTGGGGTTTGGTTGTTCCCGGTGACGATCAATACGCTCCCTTTGCCGCTTATGAACTAAACGACGGACAGCGGACGCGTCTCGACTTTACTCTTGTTCGTACCGCAGTCGTCACGGGACAGGTTCTCGCCGCTGACGGTAAAACTCCCGTTGAAGGGGCGAGTGTTGCCGCCCGTCCGGCAGAACGTGAGGACGACGGAAGAGGAGCAGTATCAAACATTAGTTTTTTACTTCCTTCGTATGTTTTTCGTTGTCGCGCGCTATCGCCGGAAGATGCGGCTTACCGCTTGAAATGGGGTGGGGTAGGATCAATAAGTAGCGCGCCTGAGAAGTTTGGAGACAAGTACTACGTGATAAATTTCATTGCGTATAGCGCAGTAACTGATAAACAAGGCGCATTCAGCATCTTTGTAAACCCACTTATGGTCTACAAAGTTGAAGCGAAGATGTATGAAACGAGCGGCAAAGACAATACGCGCACAGTTATCGCCGCTGTGCCGGAAGAAAAACAACCACATGTTAGGTTGCTTGCAGGGCGACGGCAAGGAAGCGTTAAACTTGTCCTGCAACCTACAACGCCTGAAGGTGTTAAATAAGTGCGGAAGCGGTATACTATACCCGTGCGGCGGACGCGCGTTGTTGGCGGTCCGAGCGACACGTACCACGGGGGCGATTGGAGTTGACGGGGTACAGATGGGATACGTTGCGAGCCGAGGCGCTGGAGGCCTCGTTAAAACCAGCAAAACAACAAACGCGAACAACAACTTCGCTACCGCGCGAAATAACAATTTCGCGCTCGCCGCTTAATTAACCCCGGTTAGTTAAGCCGCACGTCACGACGCGGAACTGGCGGCATGGTCCGCGCGTGGCTTAACTTAACAGCCGCTACCTATCGGCGCGATGTGAATAGCGCCGGGGGAAACACCATTCAATTACCGACTTTGTAAGCCTGTTCGTGGGCGGGAAAGCCGGGACATTTAAAACGCGGACTACGCTCGTAGATGCATATCTTGACCTGGCTTCGGACGGGAGTTCAAGTCTCCCCGCCTCCATTGGACTGAAGAAAGCGCGTTGCGCTTATCGGGAAGAAACCCCAGGGTTTCAACCTTGTAAGCGCGACGCGCTTTTTCGCTTTTGACCGCCCCGCCGCTGTCACGCAAAGCGCGCATTTGCACGTCTCTTCAGGACGGGCCTCCGCGTCCGCGAACGAAAAATCTCGAAAATAGACGCCTCGCCTTGTTTTTCTTCCGGTTTTTACCAACAATGAACAAGGATATATCGCGCGCGCGTCGAACACTACGCCATTGTTTCGCGCAAAGTAGCGCAACAACGGTCTTTCTCGTTCATCTAAAACCGGTCTTGAAATTAGCAACGTAACATGCCGCTTTTAAAGTACGGTCTCGCCGCACGGCGGCCCTATCGGGAACTTGGGCGTTTATCTCGTCACGCGCCTTTTACAGTTCGCTCGGAAGGTTAAAGGAACTCAGCATTATGATGCAAAACCGAGGCAATAATTCTTACCCACGCGCCGTAGCGCGTAAAACCCGAACCGCCGCCGTCTTCCTCGCCTCCGCCTCCGCCTTGTGCGCTTTTGGCACCGCCCCCCCACTCGCGCACGCCCAGCGCTCTTCGTCCGCCGCGAAACCGTCCGCAACCGCGCGCGTTGTTTTTGGCGGGTATCCGCTGTCCTTCGCCCCGGCCCGCGCGCCGTTCCGCGATCCCGCCGATAACGCCCTGTGCGTCGCGCCCGAAGCGCTCGCGCCGCTTGGCGTCACGTACCTCGTGGACGAAAAAGAAAATCGCGTGACATTGATGGGGCCGGACAACGGCGCGACCGTCACGGTTTCGCTTCGCTCCGCACCGTCCGGGTCGGGCTTGTCTGGCGCGTTTGTTCCGGCGGTGGAAACGCTCGAAGGGCTGGGCGGCAAATGTCAGTTCAACGCGCAAACCAACACGCTTTTCGTTCGCTCCGTACTAACATCGGTTGAGGTGTTGGGCGGGCAACTGCGCATCAAGGCGACGCTCCCGGTGACGCCGAGACTGACCATCACCAACGGGCGTCGTCAGGTGATCGTGGATATGCCCGGCTCGGAAGTCGGAACCCTTCCGAAAACCCTGAACATCATTGATCCCAGTGTGTCGGCGGCCCGCTCCGGTCAGTTCGCCGATGACACCGCGCGCGTTGTGCTGGAGTTGCGCGCGCCGGGCGGCTTTACCGTTTTGGGCGGCGCGGGCAAGCCGTCCACACTGATCGTGATGAACCCGCGCACCGGCGCAGGCGCCCCGGGCGGCTCCAACGCCGCGCGCCGCAATGATACGGTCGCCGCCGCCCCGCGAACCGCGCCCCCGTCGCCCGCCGCCGCGCCATCCACAACCGTTACCGGCGCCAGCGTCACGGCGTCTGGCGATGACCGCGTGCAGATTATTTTGTCCGCGATGAAGGCCCCGGATGTGCGGGCCGAACTCTCACGGGGCCGCTTAACCGTAGACCTGCTCAACGCGTCGCTCGGTCTGGGCGCGGCGGCGACGCTCACCGGCGCGACACACCCGTTCTTTAGCTCCGTCCAACTGCTCGCGCGCGGCGACCGCGCGTCGCAACTGGTCATAGACCTGCGCCGAGCCGTCACGTATCAGGTTAAATTAAGCCCCAAAGGCGGCTTGATCCTGGAACTCGCCCTGCCGCGAAGCGCGGGCGGCAGGCTTGCGGGAAAATTGGTCGTGGTGGACCCCGGTCACGGCGCGCACGACAGCGGCGCGGCGGGCGTCAATGGCACGTACGAAAAGAACGTCAACCTCGCAATCGGAACAGCCCTTGCGGACGCCCTGCGCGATGCGGGCGCGAACGTGATCCTGACGCGCGGCAACGATTCGTTTATCCCGGTCAACGAGCGGCCCCGTATCGCGAACCGGGCGGGCGCGGACTTTTTCATCTCGGTACACAGTGACAGCGCCGACCGCAGTCATGCCGTAAGCGGGTCAACGTCGTACTACCACTTGAACGTTCCATCGAGCAAGGCGCTCGCGCAATCTATCGCGGATCGTCTCGCGGATGTGGGCGGTATTCGCTCCAAAGGAACGCGCACCGACGGTATCCGTTTCCCCGGCTCCGGCTTCGGCGTTCTGCGGGGCGCGAAGATGGTGGCGGTTTTGATCGAGTGCGGGTACATGACAAACGCAGGCGATGTGAACCGCTTGAACGACCGCGATTTCCAGCAACGCACCGCGCGCGCGATTTTAGCGGGCCTGCGCGATTATATCGAGGGCAATCCGGAAGACACTCGTAACGCCAACCCCGAAGCGGGCGGCTTCGATCCCATCGCGAACCCCAATCAGGACACGTTCGCGCCGGGCGGCGATAACGGCGACGGCGGCAAGTAGACGACGCTGAAGCGCCGCGTGATATAACGAGATTGCTGTGAAAAAGAAGCCTAATGGATTGATGCCCGGCGCGTTTGCGGCAGTGGTTGTCGCGGGCGCGGCGGGCCTGTTGTGGAACGCCTCAAAAGCGCCCGCGCCGTCGTCGCAAAACGGCATCGGCGGCGTCACGCAGGGGAGCGTCGTGTCCCCCGGCCCGGAGGCGTCCCCGGAGCCAATCGTGGTTGCGCCGTCGCCGATGGTAAGCGCGGCAAGCGGCGCGCGAACCGCGACCTATTTTACCGTCGTCACCAACGAGGACGGCTCGCGGTTGGAAGCGCGCAAGTTGACGCTGACCACATCGGCGGGCAAAGGGCCGGAGCAGGTCGCTATCGCCGCCCTGAACGCGATGGCGCGGCTCAAAGATACGGACTCGCCGCTTCCCAAAGGAACCGAAGCCCTGTCCGTCAAGATCGGCCCGGACGGCGTCGCGACGATAGACTTCAACAAGGCTATCAAGGACAACTTCAAGCCGGGCGACGAGAACGAGGCCCTGCTTATCAACTCCGTGCTGGGAACCATGGCGCAGTTTAACAGCGTCAAAAAGGTCCAGTTTTTGGTCGAGGGCGCGAAAATTGACGCGTTCGGCGGCACGATGTCGCTTCTGGAACCGCTCCCGGTGACGCCGCCAAGCGACGCCACCCAAACCGCGCAAAGTAGCGGCGGCGCCGGACAGCCGTAAATGACGCCCGCGCCGCTTGTTGCGCCAGCAAGAGCGGGCGTTTCCTTTGCGCCGCTCGGTTTCTTCGATTCCGGCCTGGGCGGTTTGACCGTCGCGCGCGAGGCCCTGAAGCAACTGCCGGGCGAGCGCATCATCTACATCGGCGATAGCGCGCACGCCCCGTATGGCGCGCGGAGCGAGGCCGATATTCGCGCCTTCTCCCTCGGCATGGCCCGCTTCCTCCTGCGCGAATTTGGCTGTCGCGGCCTGATTATCGCGTGTAATACCGCGACCGCCTGGGCCGCCGAGTCCGTACGCGCCGACGTTTCCGTCCCGGTTGTCGGTATGGAGCCTGCGGTCAAACCCGCCGTCGCCGCAACTAAGACCGGCGTGGTCGGAATACTTGCGACGGTTGGCACGCTCCGGAGCGCGCGGTTCGCCGCGCTTCTCGAACACTACCACCGGCGAAGCGGCGTCACCTTTTTAACCCAACCGTGTCCCGGCCTGCCCGAGGCCGTGGAGGAAAACCGCGCCGACGCCCCGGAAACGGCGGCATTGGTGGAAAAATACGTCGCGCCGCTGATCGCGCGCGGCGCGGACACCCTGGTCCTCGGCTGTACGCACTACCCGGTTCTGCGTTCGGTTATCGCGCGCGCGGCGGGGCCGAATGTCACTCTGATTGATACGGGCGAGGCGGTTGCGCGCCGCGCGGCGACGCTGTTCGGCGCGCCGCTTGCTGACACAATCGCCCGCCCCGACGCCGCTTCGATTACGCTGTACACGACTGGCGATGTCGCGACGTTTGCGCGGGGCGCGGCGGCTATTCTCAGCGTCGCGACTTCTTGCCCGCCGCGCCGCCTCCTATGGAAGAACGGAGAACTGAGCCACGATGACAACACCACGTAATGACGGACGCGGCGTCCTTGATTTGCGCCCCACGACCCTGACGCGCGGCTTTATGCCGTTTGCGGAAGGCTCCTGCTTGATCGTGATGGGCGACACGCGCGTTATCTGCACGGCGAGCGTGGATGAGCGCGTGCCGCCGTGGATGAAGGGGCGGGGCGAAGGCTGGGTCACCGCCGAATACGCCATGATCCCCCGGTCGGGCCGCGAGCGCAACAACCGCGAGATCGGGAAACCGGCGGGACGCTCGCAGGAAATACAGCGGCTTATCGGGCGAAGTTTGCGATCCGTCGTGGATATGAAACTGCTGGGCGAGCGCATGATCACGATTGATTGCGACGTGCTGGGGGCGGACGGCGGAACCCGGTGCGCCTCGATCACGGGAGGCTATGTCGCGCTTGTCGAGGCTATCAGCAAACTGCGCGAGCGCGGCGTTCTGCGGCGCAGTCCGCTCACCGACGCGGTTGCGGCGGTATCGGTGGGCGTGGTGGGCGGAAGCGAGTTGCTGGATTTGTGCGCCGAGGAAGACAACCGGGC
Organism: uncultured Armatimonadaceae bacterium; assembly: GCA_964252165.1. Taxonomy (GTDB): domain Bacteria; phylum Armatimonadota; class Armatimonadia; order Armatimonadales; family Armatimonadaceae; genus CAXUMS01. The sequence goes on along the minus strand of CAXUMS010000011.1, from coordinate 16,056 downwards.
GGGCGTGGACATGAACATTATCGCGCTCGCGGGCGGCAAGTATGTCGAGGTGCAGGGAACCGCCGAAGGGGTTCCGTACGACCGCGCCCGCTTGAACCGCCTTTTAGATGTCGCGCAGGTCGGGATTGACGCGCTTCTCGAAAAGCAGCGCGAGGCGGTGGCGGGTCTCCTATGAGCGACCTTCCCGTTCTCGTTCTTGCGACCACGAACCGGCACAAGATTGACGAAATGCGCGTCCTGCTCGCCGGTTTACCCGTTCGCCTTGTCGGCTTGGACGCGTTCCCCGCCTACCCGGAACCCGACGAAACCGGCGCGACATTCGCCGAGAACGCCCGCATCAAGGCCGTCGCCGCCGCCGTGCATACCGGCGAGATCGCCCTCGCCGATGATTCCGGTATCTGCATAGACGCGCTGAACGGTCGCCCCGGCGTTCATTCCGCCCGCTGGGCCGGACCGGGGAGCGGCGCGACCGAATGGATCGCGAGAACCCTCCATGAACTCGCGGACGTTGATGCGGAGGCGCGTTCGGCGCGCTATGTATGCGCGCTCGCGGTCGCCGCTCCGCCCGGTGGCGCGATTGTCGCCGAAAGCGAGGGCGCCTTTGAAGGGCGTATCGCGGGCGCGCCGCGCGGAAGTCACGGTTTCGGCTACGATCCGATCTTCCTTGTCGCGCCCCATTTCGCCCAAACCGCCGCCGAGATTGCGCCCCACGAGAAGAACGCGCTGGGGCATCGCGGCGTCGCGGTGCGCGCTTTGCTTCCCGGCTTGCGCGCCTTTTTGGAAGGGAAGCGGTAAATGGCGCAACAACAACAGGTAGAGCCGCCGCTCTGGGGCAAGCGCGTCTGCATTGACCCCGGTCATCCGTCCGAGGTCGGGGTGGGGACCGAGGGCCGGAAACTCACCGAGGTCGGGATCGCGTGGAAGATGGCCCTGCGCGTCGAGGCCCTTTTGAAGGAGAGGGGCGCGACCGTTGTTCTTACGAAAAGCCGCGAACGGCAAATGGTCCGAAACCGCGAGCGCGCCCGTATCGCCAACGACTTCAAGGCGGATTTTCTCTTGCGCCTGCACTGCGACGCCGACGCGGGAACCGGTACCGCCACGTTTTACCCGGACCGGCAAGGGCGCGCCGCCGACGGCAAAAAGGGACCGTCGCCGGACGTGTTGCGGGCGTGCGCGCGGGTCGCGCCGGTGTTTCACCGCGCCCTGATGCACGGCCTTGCGGGCGGCCTCAAGGATAAAGGCTGTCTGCCTGACACCCGAACCGCCGTGGGCGGCAAGCAGGGCGCGCTGACAGGCTCGATCTACTCGGGCGTTCCGGTCGTTCTTGTCGAAATGTGCGTTTTGACCAACCCCAAAGACGAGGCGTTTCTCGCGTCCGCGAAAGGGTTTGAACGAATGGCCCAAGCCCTCGCCGACGGCGTCGAGGCCGCCCTGCTCACAACGCCGTGACGCTTAAAGCAACTTAAACGACCGAGCGCACTCATCAAAGGTATCATCGTACAAGTCGCCCTCGGTTATGTACGTCGCCCCAATGACAAGCCCTTGTCGGTATTGCTTGGGTGACAGAAAATACAATACGAATCGGATAGGAATACCTGCGGACGTTCCCTCGGCGACCACACGATAGCCCTGCATTCCCGCGCCTCCTTTAAACCGCGCCCGTCCCGTTACCGTGAGATGCTGCTCTTTTTCAAGCCTTTTGAGCGTTTCCGTAACGAAGAAGTCGAAGCCGACTTTCGCGTGGGCCACTTCAAACTTAAGAACGGGGCGATACTTCGCGCCTTGTTCCGGGGGCGCGCCCACCATTCGGAACGTGGAGCCGGGAACGTCAGTGATTTCCCAGCCCATCGGGGCGCGGTAACTAAACCCGCCCGCCTTTTCAACCGTCACGGTTTTGCTCAGGTCTGCGTGAGCGGAATGGGGGACGAGGCAGGGGGCGGACAGTGCGAACAACAAAGAAAGGGCAGAGATAATCAGGCGCGTTTTCATGACCTTATTTTACCTTAACCTGCTCGCTTCCGTAGAGATGAAATTGACGAAGAATTGACGTCCCGAAACGAGCCGTGGTATAATTCAGCCGGGTCAAGTTACCGGCAGAGGTGACTTGCGCCTTTAGCAAAGCGCGGCGCTATCGCTATAATGGATCGTAATTTCGGGGTGTAGCGAAGCTTGGTATCGCGCGACGTTTGGGACGTTGAGATCGCAGGTTCAAATCCTGTCGCCCCGATAAACAACCTGTGTAACAAGACTCCTTTGCGGGAGTAGCTTAATGGTAAAGCTCCTGCCTTCCAAGCAGATAACGAGGGTTCGATTCCCTTCTCCCGCTTTTCTTCCCCCAAAACCATCTTATAACTTCAGTTATTAGAATTTATTGATAGCAAAATCGTCCCAACGAGGACGAAAATCCACGCAAGACGACCCCGCAATCGCGCGAAAAGCCAATGTTTTCCCTTCAAGATTGGTGTTTGAAGGAACAAGCAAGCGTCGAAATGAAGTTGCCAGGGCGCTATTCTCGTTTTGGTGAGCCTTTTCCCGTCATTCCTCACATTCCGGGTTTGTCCGTCTTCCTACGCGTCCTGCGCTTCCGCTCTGAGAAAATTTTAATCAGATAACTGCTATACTAACGAAGCGAGCAAACGTGCAAGAAAAAGGTTCTATTCGATGCGAGAAATTCTTTTAACGGCGGCGGCGTTGCTGTTGGTATCGAGCGCCAGCAACTCCCAGGGCAAGAACAAAATCCAAACGCCGAAGCTAACCACCAAAGAGTTCCCGGATGGCACGGGAACCATCGGGCTTGCTCCCGGCTGGGTTTTAGATGGCGCCTACCGGGGGACCTGCGGTTGTAGGAGCGCAAATGGATCCGGGATTATCATGGGGATGGGTCAGCCGATTCTTCGCCCGGATGGTCCGGTAGGACAAATGCCGGAGTCGGTAATGCTGAAGATGCCGACGGCGAGAGTAGGCGACCTGAGCCGCGCCATCCGCTCCATTCTGGAAAAAAGCGGCGCGCGCGTGAAAAGCCTGCGCGCACGACCCGCTCCCTCCGCTTCCCCCGGCGTTCCGGCGTCTTACTACCTTTACGAGTACGAAAGTAAGGGCAAGAAGCTCACCGCTATGGGCTATTTCACCACGCTTGCGTATTATGAATCGTCCCCCAACTGGGATTTGTACTCATCGTATGTCACCGCGCCGTCGGAGCGATTTATGCAAGACTTGCCCACAATGATGTCGATGTGGAACTCGTGGCGCCCGAACGGTCAAAAGCCGAAGGCGGGCAGTGAAAGCGAGAACCTTGACAAGGCGCTTGCGGAAAACCTGAGGATGCATCGTGCGACGATGAAAGAACAGCGCGAAAGCTTCGACCGGATGCAGGAAAAGTTCAAAAACGTCCTGTCCAATTAGTCAATCTTGACCCGCTCGGCTTGTCGACAGGCGACTTCTGATAAACAATCGGCTGAGCGAATGACAAAATAGTCCGGTAACACGTTCACCAAGCTATTTTGTTTCTCTGGCAAAACGGTTCCTGCGAGGAAGCGGCTATCAGAACGCGAGATTGTCGAGGCGACTTTACGCCGCTGTAAAGGAATTTGGGATGAACATTGGGCAAGGTAGCGTAAAACCGCTAAGCGCAGGGCAAAAGAAAGCCGCGCTCCGAAACATGGAAGCGAATGGCTGGGGCCTTATCTGGGGGGACGATTTCGAGTATAAGGGAATCCCGGACCCAAAGAAATGGGACTACGAAGAAGGCAAGATTCGCAACAACGAACTTCAGTTCTACACGCGTCGCCGAGCCGAAAACGCGCGTGTTGAGAACGGCGCGCTGATCCTGGAAGCGCGCCGCGAGCCGTTTCGCGGGTCAGCGTATACGTCGGCGAGCCTGGTCACAAAAGGGCTGTTCAGTTTCGAGTACGGGCGGGCGGAGATGCGCGCTAAACTTCCCCCGGCGCGGGGAACCTGGCCCGCGTTCTGGATGATGGGCGACGACATTGATCGGGTGGGCTGGCCGCGTTGCGGCGAGATTGACATTATGGAGTTCGTCGGGCATAATCCCGGCATTGTCCACAGCACGATTCACCAGATCGGCGATGATGGCAAGCATTGGTCCAAAGGCGAAACCCTTAGCGTCCCTGACTGCGCCGCCGCGTTCCACGTCTACGCCGTGGAATGGTCGCCGGAGCGTCTCGATTTCTTTGTGGACGATAAGAAGTTCTTCACGTTCCCGTATCAAGGGCCGGGTAAGTGGACGTTCGACCGGCGATGCTACTTGCTCCTCAACCTTGCCATCGGCGGGGACTGGGGCGGTCAAAAGGGGGTTGACGAGGCCGCGTTCCCGCAACGATACGTGGTGGAGTACGTTCGCGTTTTCCAGAGAAAAACCGGATGATAGCACCTCAAACTCACGTTTCCGAGCGGCATAAGCCGCTCGGAAACCGTGATTTATTTCCCTGCCGCTTTGTTCTGCGCGGGGAACGGCCCGACAAAGCGCACAGCGCCGCCGAACAAAACGCCTGCGGTTGGCGCGGCGGGAAGCAGTTCGACAACGCCTATAATCGGCGGCGGACCGGGGACGGCGGCCCCGGGGCGAACGCCGGGCGTGGTCGCCGCATTGGCGGGAGGCGGCGCGGGCGAGAAATAAAACCTGCCTAACTTGCGCCACTGCCCGCCGCTCGCGCGCTGATCCACGCTATGTAATCCCGGTTCGCTTTGTTGGTTTCCCGCGCCGCTTGTCGGTATTCGGTACGTCGCGTTCGCGTTGCGCCCGGTCCCCGATGTATAGCGGACATACACATCCCATTCTCCGGCGACCGGCAGATTGGTTTCCCACCGCACTGAGGGAGGCATCGTGGCGCCCGGCATGAAAAACCTGGATAAAGGAGAGACAACAGCGGCTTTGCGCCAAAACGCGCGTTCGCCGTTCGGGAGCGTCTTCACCGACCATCCCAAAGGCGGTGTAGCGGGCAAGGAAACCGTTATGTCCCACGGTACGATACGCGCGGAAACCGTCATCAAAGGCCCGAACGGAACCGGCAGGCGCGGCGCAATCGGCGTTTTGAACAAGCGAAAGGTTTCCGTCACCGGCCCGAGAACATTCTGCGGGGCGTGGAGCGGGACCGCAAAGCGGCCTTCCGCGCCGGGGAGGGTATCGCCGCCCGTTGGGGACACGGCGAAGCGCGGACTGACCCAGCCCGCGCCGTAAAACGCGCTTTTCGGCCCCCATGCCTCGCCGCTCGCGTAGGCTCCCAAATAAACCGGACCTTGCCCGCGCAACTCCGGGGCGGGTTGCGCTTTAGCGTCCGCCAGCCACGGATCATCGCCCGTATTGGCGAGCGTGAAGATCGCCTCGCGGGTTTCGCCGGGGTGCAGAACAACGGGAAGCGTCGCGGACCCGACCGCGCGGGCGTCATTCCGGGTCAGGGCCATAAAGTAATCCCAGTCCCAATAGGGGCCGGGGTCGGTATGACCGCTCCGACCGCCGAAGTGACCGGGGTTGGCCGAATCGGGAACCTCGAAATGCCCGATAATATGCGTTCGGTCACGCGGGATGTTATAGCGAAGCGCGATGGCGCGTGTCAAACGGGCGGACGCTTCGTACTCGACCGGGTTGAAAAAGCCGGGCCGGTACGCGAAACCCTCATGCTCGATACCCACGGAGCGCGTGTTGGTGGCGCGGTCGCCTGCGTGCCACGCGACATCGCGCTCCTTGATCAGTTGGTACACCAGCCCGGTTTGCCCGTCCACCACGTAATGCGACGACGCCTGCGCCTGCGGGTTCTGGAACCAGCGCACCGCCGAGATCGCGGACCCCTCGATGTCGTGGATCACGATCCTATCAATAGGACGCTCCGCCGAAGGGCGATTGGAAGGCTGAAAATTGCGAGGCGACGCAGGCTCCCAAACCGCGCCCGGATAATCAGGCGTTTCTATCACCGGGGCGGGCGGGGGAGCGGGCGGAATAGGAACTATAGGCGCGGGCGGCGTCGTTTGTTGTTGCGCTGCGGCGAGCGTTGCGGGCGCCAGAAGGCACAGCGCGGAGCAAGCGGAGCGAAAGACCGTGAGGAAGCGGAAACGAGGGTGAAGGTATAACACCTTGTTTGTTTCCGCTTAATCCCGGCTTCTTCCTGCACGGTTTAACGGCGGCGCGCCGACTACCGTTTTGCCGCAACGGCTTTGGCGGGCGTAACACCGAACGCGCTCAAAACCGGCTTGCCATCGAACGACGCGGGAAGGGGAACGCCGAGCGTGTACAATGCGGTCGCCGCCGTGTCGAAGGTTGTGACCGGCGCGGACAGCGTAAACCCTTTTTTGACGCCCGCGCCCCACGCGATCCACGGGATCGTCATGTCCTCGGGCGACGCGCTTCCGTGGGTTTTAGCATGTCCGCCGTGGTCGGCGGTCAGGATCACCAAACTCGTCTTCTCGATGCCCGCTTTGCGAATACCCGCTATTACCACGGCGAGGGCCGCATCCTCATCGGCGAACGCTTGAATCTGCTCGGGCGAACCCCATCCGTACGCGTGTCCGGCCCCGTCGGAGTCCGCAAAATGGATAAAGCAAAGGTCCGGCTTTTTCTGCCCGATGTAGTCGGCGGCCTCGCGCGCGACAATCTTGGCGGAATAGTCCGGCATCGAGAAAGCGTCGAGGGAACCGGGCAGAAACAAATGCGCGAACTTCTGCTTGCCGACAAACATGGCGGTGATGTGTTTCTTGTTCGCGTTCTTGGCGAGTTGGAAAATTGTCGGTACGGTGACCAGGCCTTTTTCCGGTTGCCACTCGTTCCATGTTATATGGTGCTTGTCCGGCCCGACGCCGGTCAGCATCGAGGTGTGCGATACCAGCGTAATCGAGGGGAAAGTCGTCCGCGCCTGCCACGTCCCGGCCCCTTCCCGCAACATTTTTTGCAACGTGGGCATTTTGCTGATCTTCATCACGGCGGGCTTGCCGCCGTCGAAGCTAATAATAAATACGTGCTTCGCGCCCGGAACCGAGGCGGGTCTCGTTTGGGCATGAGACGCGGGAGTGGCGAACGCACCCCAAAGCGATAAGGCAAATGCGCAGGCGGAGGCGGAAACGAAAGATCGTCGGTTCATAAGCGTTGTTCAAACTCCAACGGCAGAGCGGGTCAAGGCGTTATCTCGTTTTACCATAGCGCGCCGCCGTTTATGTTAAGAGAACCGCAGGACGGAAGGGGCGTTTCTTAACCTTTGCTTGCGTCGCTCCTTCCCATGAAGTCCTTGCGCTAACGCGGGTAAGCCAAAGCGGGGTATAACCGTCAAAGACGAAACAGGGGATAAAGAACGCGATTAGCAGGCCAGCATCGCCGCTGAACTTCCCCGAAATGCGTCGCGCTATTTTGACAGGACAGACGAAAGCAACATGAATTACCGACGATTAGGCCGCTCCGGCCTCAAAGTCTCCGAGATTTGCCTCGGTGCGTGGATCAACTTCGGCGGGCGTATCGAGGACGATGCTACGTTCGCGGTTCTCGATGCCGCCGTTTCCGAGGGCATTGACTTTTTCGACACCGCCAACGTCTACGCGGGCGGCAAGGCCGAAGAAGTTATGGGCCGCTGGATGAAAAACAAGGACCGCCGCACGCTCACGGTCGCGACCAAGTGCCGCTGGCGGATGTGGGACGGGCCAAACGGCGAAGGGGCGGGACGCAAGCACATCATGGACGCGTGCAACGACAGCCTGCGCCGCTTGCAAACCGACTACATTGACCTGTACCAGATCCACGGGCAGGACCGCGATACGCCCGCCGAGGAAACCCTGCGCGCCCTTGATGAACTGGTCAAAGCGGGCAAAATTCGCTACTTTGGGTGGAGCAACTACGATGCCGAGATGATCGCGGAATCCGCGCGACTTTCCGAGTCGCTGGGCCTGAACCGGGCGATCTCGCTCCAGAATAATTACAGCATGCTCGCGCGAAGCACGGAGAAGCGTGAAAACCCGCGTTGCGTTCAGGACGGTCTGGGGCTTATCCCGTATTCGCCGCTCGCGCAGGGCTTGCTGTCCGAAAAGTACCTGGGCGGCGACGCGCCCGAAGGCGCGCGCGCCCACGGCAACGAGGGCCTGGAAAAGCGGCTGCGGGAAAACTTGCCGACGATGAAGGCGCTTGCCGACCTCGCGCACGCCCGCGACCTGACGCTATCGCAGTTCGCGCTCGCGTGGCTTTTGCACCAGCCCGCGATGGCCGCCCCGATTATCGGCGCATCCACGCCCGAGCAGGTGCGCGAAAACGCCAAAGCGTCAGGCGTCACGCTTTCCCCGGACGAGATGGCGCAGATCAAAACCATTCTCGAAGGGCCGGAAGCGAAGTAAACGGTGTCGTTCAAGACAACGATAGGGTAGTGAACGCACGCAATTTCGTTGAACGCGGGTTGAAACCCACGTCTGGAGGCGCTTCGCGCCGGGCGACCTCCGGTCACAAGACCCGATGGTTGAGGCGAGAGTGAAGGTCTACGCCAATAACCTCTTACCCTCTGCGACCGGAGGTCGCCCGGCGCGAAGCGCCTACAGACGTGGGTTTCAACCCGCGTTCAACTGTAGCGAAGAAACGAAGCGAAACCAAAGATGACACCTTCAACAAGCGATACGAATGCAATCCCCCTACACGTTTATCCCCCTACACGTACGGCACAACGCGTTTAGGCGACGGTTCTATCCCGTTCGCCGACCGCGTCCAAGCGGCGCGAACCGCGATGGATGCGGGCGTCTGGTTCCATACCAGCCACACGTACGGCGACGCCCTGTCCGTTTTGCGGGCCGCATTCGACGAGGATCGCGCCTATGTCCCGCCCGCCATCTTCAAGATCGGCTGGGACTCCCTCGACCAGATCCGCGACATCATTCGGCAAAACGCCGAACCGCTCGGGATTGAGAATATCGCTATTGGACAATTGCGCCTGGGCGGAAACCTGGGGGAAGAATTTCGCACGGGCGGTCCATGCTACGACGGCTTCCGTGCGCTCAAGGCGGAAGGCGTAGTCGGACGGTTTGTCTTAGAGGTGTGGCCGTGAAACTCGGATGTCGCTCTGGACGCCCTGCGCGCGGGCTACCCGGACGGCGTGGTGGACGGGTACATTTTCTACCTGAACCCCCTGCAACGGTTCGTGTCAAACGACCTGTGGGACCTGATTCGCGAGCGGAACGTTCCGGTTGTCGCCATGCGAACGGTTTGCGGCGGTTCGGTGCAACGGTTGCGCGATAGCGAAAGCGCGCCCGAGTATCTGCGAAAACGCGCCGCCCAGGTTGCGCCCCTTTTCGAGCGTTCGGGTTGCGCGACCTGGACCGAGTTTTGCGTCCGGTTCATATACGGGTTTTCGGAAGTGCGAACCACGGTCGGCTCCACCAGCCACCCGGACCGCATTCGGGAGTTTGTGGACGCCGTGCAAGCCCCGATTGAACCGCTCCCGGACGATATTCAAAACGAGATAATGGCATTGCAACGCGGCTGGTACGACGAACACGATGCACACGCCGCTCCGTGGTCCATGTAAAAATAATCAACAATGACACACTACGGTTTTAACTTCTTGTGGATGTATATCTGGGAACCGAACCGGACGGCAAGACCGCCGGACGAGCGCGCGCTTGACTTCATGGCGCACACCGGCTTTAACTTCGTTCGCGTTCCCACGGACTACCGCTATTGGATTCGTGACTTCGATTATTTTCACCCCGATGAGGCGGGTCTTGGGGCGTTCGATGCGTACCTTGCCGCGTGTCAGGCGCGCGGCCTTCACATGAGTTTGAACCTCCATCGCGCGCCCGGCTACTGCATCAACCGAAACGACCTGGAGCGCGATAACCTGTGGACCGACGCCATCGCGCAGGACGGCTTCGTGTTCCAATGGGAAACGTTCGCGCGCCGTTATAAGGGCATTCCAAGCGCGGAACTAATTTTCGACCTGCTGAACGAGCCGCCGAATATCGGGCAGTACAGCCTGACGCGCGAGAACCACGCCGCCCTGATGCGCCGAACGGTCGCCGCCATCCGCGCCATTGACCCGGACCGCGAGATCGTTCTGGACGGATCGGGCGGCGGCAGTCTGGCGATGCCGGAACTTGCGGACCTGGGCGTGGTCCACAGCGGGCGCGGGTATCAGCCGATGCCCGTCAGCCATTACCAGGCCAATTGGTGGGCCGGACATACCGACGCTCCGTACCCCGAATATCCGGGTCAAGAATAGCAAGGCAAGATTTGGAACCGCGACACGCTCCGCGAATTTTACCAACCGTGGCGCGCGGTCGAGACCGGGGGAACGCGCGTTCATATCGGCGAGTGCGGTTGCTATAACAAAACGCCGAACGACATCGCGCTCCGCTGGTTCGAGGACTTGTTCGCGTTGTACGACGAGTTCGGCTGGGGTTACGCCCTGTGGAATTTCGCGGGCGATTTTGGCATTGTGGAACACGGACGCCCCGGCGCGCGCTACGAGGAGTTCCACGGCTACAATGTAGACTGCGCCTTGCTTGATTTGCTTTTGCAAAACCGCAAGGGGTAAGCCCGCCTAAAAATCGTCTCGTTTTTGCGATAAAATAAACACGTTTAATCGCAATGCGCGCGCCCGTAGCTCAGTGGATTAGAGCAACCGGCTTCTACCCGGTTGGTCGGGGGTTCGAGTCCCTCCGGGCGTATGGTTTTCGTGCGGCCCGCGCTCGCCGTTTCACACGAAGCGGCGAACGCGGGCCGCTTGTTTCACTGATTCCCCAAGCACACTATGCCTCGCATTTCCACGACGACCGTTGCGAAAGCCGCGTACCTGCCCGACGACCCCGCCGCGCTGACGCCGGTTCAACGGGAAACGGCGCTTGCGGCGCGGGCCTGGTGGCAGGAGGGCGAGCGCGCCCTGGACTACCTGGCCGAGCGGGCGCGGCATGAGGCGGTTTTTGAACAGGCGCGAACCGCTGTGGAGGCGTTGCGGTTTATGCCGGACAGCGCAAGGATCGCTGCCTTGCTCCTGCTTGCGCGCCGCGTCGGGCAGAACCGCGCGCTGAACCGAACGCTTGAAACTGACGCCTTCGCCGAAGCTGTGCGCGCTTTGTTGTTCGGCGATAGTCCGCTTCCGGTTCGCCTTGCCGCATTTTTAGCCGAAACGCCGGGCGCAGGCGCACAGACCGCGTCGCAGTTGCTGTATGTCGCGTTCCCCGACCGGTTCCCGCTGGTGACCGAGCGCGCGTTAGCCGTTCTCAATCCCGCCCCGGCGCAACGAACAGCCCTGCGCCGCGCGGTCGCCGCCCGATTTGGCCTTGAAACGGCGGGCGACACGATAGCGGAAACTAACGCCCAATCTCGCGCGGCGGTCGCGCTTCTCGCCGACTTCGCGCTCTGGGAAGCGACGCGCGATCTTTTGACCGTGGATAGTTTCGCGGATGTGGACGCTATTCTAACGCACGCCCGCGAAATGCCCGCGCCGACACGCGCTTCAAAAAGCCGCCGGTCCGCGAGCGTAAGCCTTGTGCGGGAAACGCCCGCGCGCAACGCCTATGCGGTGGCGTCGGCGAATAACGGCGCAAGCGACACGGGCGATACCGACCCCGCCACGGAAACCGCCCTGCTGGAACTTATCGAGGGCGTCGCCGCGTCGCACGGCTTCACCTTTCCGCCGCTTGCGGTTCGCAGTTATTATGTCGCGCTGAAAACCAAACCGTTCGCAATCTTGTCCGGCCTTTCCGGGACCGGCAAAACGCGCCTCACCGCGCTCCTTGCCGAGGCGATCACGGGCCGCCGGGCGGGACACAGCGACCAGTATCTTTTATTGCCCGTTCGCCCCGACTGGACCGACGGCGCGCCGCTCCTCGGTTACCACAACCTGCTGACCGACCGGTACGTTTCCACGCCGTTCTTAGATCTGTTGCGCCGGGCCGCCCAACCGGAAAACCGCGACCGGGCGTTTTTCGTGTGTTTGGACGAGATGAATTTGGCCCGCGTGGAGCATTATTTCGCCGACATTTTATCCGCGATGGAAACGCCGGACCGCCTGCTTCGCCTGTCCCACGCGGACGGCGTTGGGGAAACCGTGCCGCTCGGAGCCAATGTGTTCCTGACCGGCTCGGTGAATGTGGACGAGGCGACGTACCCGTTTAGCCGCAAGGTTCTGGACCGCGCCAACACGCTGGAGTTCGCCGATGTTGACCTTGCGGGCGGAATGAACCGAAACGGCGAGCCGCGCGCCGCGTTGCCCCAAATCGCGCCGCACGAGCGACAACGCCGCTTTCTCGCCGCGCGAACCGGCGATGTGCGCGCCGCAGTCACACGGCTCGCAACGCTTGGCGACGACTTCCCCGACCGCGTCGTTCGGACGCTGACCGAGTTGAACGACCTGCTCAAAGAGCGCGGCTTACACTTCGGCTACCGCGTCCGCGATGAGGCGCTACGCTTCTGCGCCAATGCGTTCGACGCCGAAACCGGAACCGGCCTGCTTCTCCCGGGCGACACGCGCGCCGCGAACCTCGACGCCGCACTTGATTTGCAGGTGATGCAAAAGGCGTTGCCGCGCCTCGCAGGAACCGAGGAAACGCTGGCCCGTCTTCTGCGCGATCTGGAAGCGTGGGCGAAGGTGACCGAGGGCGACGACCGCCCCGTCCTGCCGCGCGCCGCCGCGAAACTCGCCCGAATGCGAACCCGCGCCGCCGATGACGGCGTGGTGACGTTCTACGAGTGGTGACGCCGTTTGCCACCAATTCTTCGGTCTCTTAACCCCCCTGACCGCCTACCCCTTGTCCTACTCTCACCCCCTAATCCCAACCGACAAAGAACTCTCACCCCCTAACCCCCTCTCTCGCAAGCGAAAGACGGGGAACCAGAGAAGACCGTGCAAAGCGACAGGCAAGCATAGCAAGCCGTCAGGTATTCGGGTTCCCCCTCGTTCGCTTGCGAGAGAGGGGGTTAGGGGGTGAGAGTTCTTTGTCAGTTGGGATTAGTCGGAAGCGGAATCGTCGAAAAGAACGGCCTGCGTGTCGGCGACAACGGCTTTGGCGGTTTTGAGAACGTCTACGCTCATCGCGATTTCAAGCCGCTTTTCGTTCTCGATCATGTCCTGCACGGTGACAATCTGGATATGCGGGTACGGCTTGCCCATCAGGGGATGGGTGTACAGTCCAAACCCGTTCGCCTCCTCGGTCATGCCTCTGGTCGGCTCTTTCAGCGTGATAAAAACGCCCAACTCCGCGTTTTCGCGCTGACGGTCGGAGTTGAGTTTGGCGACATCGCCCCTGCCGACATTGCCCGATTTGACCTGGAAAACAATCTTGGCATTGGTGTCCGCGCCGGTCAGGAAAAACGCCGTGCCGTCAATGCCGCCATCGCCGCCTTTTTTGTCGTTGATAATGGCGCGGTTGTTCGAGTACGTTAAAACCGCCCATTTCTCAAACTCCTTGCGCGTCCGGTCGTCCCGTTTGAGCGCAAGCGCGGTCGCCGATTCCATATCGCGTGGGATACCGTTGAGCGTGATGTTCTGCAACGCGGGCTTACCGTACTGATCTTCCAACCGGCGCAAAATCAGCGCGATGCTCTGGTAGGTAATGTCAATACCGATCCAGTTGCGCCCCAACCGCTCCGCGACCGCAACCGTGGTTCCGCACCCGCAGTAAGCGTCAAGAACCGTGTCGCCCGGATTGGTGGACGCGGCGACAATCCGCTCCAAAAGGGCCTCGGGCTTCTGCGTTGGGTAGCCAAGCCGCTCCTTTGCGGACGCGTTGATAGCAGGAAGTTCCCAAACATCGCCTGACCTTCTCCCTTCCGACATATAGATTTTGTAAGGTTCTTTTCCTTTGCGTTTTTGCCAGCGATACCATTTACCGTCTTCGTCTTGTTTATAATGACTGTCTGCAACCCCTGAATTTTCGCCGTATTCTTCACGTGGCGCGTTGAAAATAGGTTCGGATTTAGTAGAATAAAATAAAACTACATCGTGGAGACGTTGAAAGCGATTCGCTGCCGCAGTGTAGCGCTTGTAACTCCAAATAATCTCGTTGCGAAAATCCCCCCCGTGTCACAAAAACACTATCTACTAATATTTTCAAATAGTGGCTGGCGGTGGGGTCGCAGTGGAAGTAGAAACTGCCGGTCGGCTTCAGTACGCGGTGAATCTCGGTGACGCGCTGGGCCATGCTGACTAGGTACGCGAGCAAACTGCCTTTTTTCAGGACGAGCGCCAAGCCTTTAATCAAGTCCACGGTTTGCGGGGAATACGCGCCGCGCTCGTTGGCGAGGATTTCCGCGAACCCCGCGTTCGCCATGTCGTCCCACACCCACGTATCCACGAACGCCTGCGCCTGCGCCCGGTCTTCGGTGCCGATGTTGTTGTAAATCTGGTTGTAGTTGCGCTTGGAGTTGAACGGCGGATCAATGTAGCAAAGATCCACAGTTTCATCCTTGACGTACTTGCGGAGAACTTCGAGGTTGTCGCCGTAAAAAAGTTGGTTTTTCATAAAATTTACGTTTGTGAATCCTTCCCATCGGGCTGGGGAACAAAGCCTCCTGCGGCTTCAGTCGCCTCAGTCTCTTCCGCCGCGGTTGGCTGAGAGCGTCGGTACTCCGCGCCTAACCGCATCGCCTCGTCATATTCTGGATCATCCTTGAACGTCCCCGTGATTTTCTCCCACCAGGGGACGGCCTGCTTCGCGGCGACCTCATGCGCCGCCATTAGTTTCGCTACCTGCGCTTCTAAAGCGGTAAGACGTTCTTCTATTGTTTTTGCTGACATCAGTTCTTCTCCTTTCAGGGTTTGTCGCGTTGTGAGCGTTCGCGCTCGGTAACGTATTCTTACCGCCGCGTGGTTTGTTTTCCGAGTGGTTGAGCCACTCGTGGTTCAACCACTCGGAAAACAAACCACGCGCAGACAAGAAAACGCAAACGTGGATCAACTGATGATACCCGTTTCGCTTTTGCCGCCCGTTAAACTAAACGCTCGTCATGGTTAAATAATGACAACTATGTTCGAGAAATTGCTTGAAGTTGAAAACCGGTTTGACACCCTGACCGCGCAGATGTACGACCCCGGCACGACGCCGGACGCGTACCGGGGAATCGCGCGCGAACATGCGTCGCTCGCGCCGCTCGTGGAAAAATTCCGAGCGTACAAGTCGGCGAAGCAGGGGATCGCGGACGCAGAAGAAGCCCTATCCGACCCGGAGTTGCGCGAACTCGCGCAAATGGAACTGGACGAACTAAAGCCGCAACTCGCTCCGCTCGAAGCGGAACTTACCGTGATGCTTCTGCCCAAAAACCCCGCCGATGAGAAAGATGTCATCATGGAGTTCCGGCCCGGAACCGGCGGCGATGAGGCCGAACTGTTCACCGGCGAATTGCTCCGGATGTATATGCGCTACGCGGAGCGCCGGGGCTGGAAGCCGGAACTTATCTCGTCCCAGGACACCGGCATCGGCGGCGTCAAAGACGCGCAGTTATCTATCCACGGAGCCGGGGCGTACTCGCAACTCAAGTTCGAGGGCGGCGTCCACCGCGTTCAGCGCGTCCCGGCGACCGAATCGGGCGGGCGCATTCACACGTCCACGTCCACAGTCGCCGTGATGCCCGAGGTCGAGGATGTCGAGGTGCATATTGACCCGAAAGACCTGGAAATGGACTACTACCTGTCCGGCGGGGCGGGCGGGCAGAACGTCCAAAAGAACGAAACCGCCGTTCGTATCAAGCACAAGCCGAGCGGGATTGTGGTCGCGTGCCAGGATCAACGCTCGCAATTGCAGAACCGCGAACAAGCTCTGCGCGTTCTCCGCGCCCGCTTGTACGATCTCGCGGTCGCCGAACAACAAGCGAGCGAGGCGCACGGCAGACGCCTTCAAGTGGGAAGCGGCGACCGCTCCGATAAAATCCGCACGTACAACTTCCCCCAGGACCGCGTGACCGATCACCGTATCGGCCTAACCACCCACGGCATGGGCCAAATCCTTGATGGCGAAATCCAACACGTCATTGACGCTCTCGTCTCCACCGACCAAGCCGACAAACTCCAACAAGGCCTGTCCGAGTAGGTTTGTTTGTCGTTTTGTGGGGCGGTTGCCGTTTTGTGGGTGCGCTCCTGCCGCGCG
>CAXUMS010000010.1:0-58947 GCA_964252165.1 uncultured Armatimonadaceae bacterium | reverse complement strand
TTCAACCTCTGCAAAGCAGGTCTCGTCACCGCATGAAAAACCCAAGACTCGGGTTAAGTTACGCTGAAGAAGGCGGGGCCGGTACACTTGTTACACACCGCCCCGTGGCGGCCCCGCCTTTCAGAGAACGCCGCCACGGACAAAACAACTCTCGGATTCTTCGTCCCCTATCCCATAATGTCGAAGAGAAAGCGAAATGTAAAATCATGGAACTCGACACCGACGCGCACAACGACTACATCGCCGCCTTGTTTGCGCCGCAGGACGCCGCTTTGACCGAAACGCTCGCGGAGATGGAGCGGGAAACGTTCGCAGTATCAACGTTTCGGGGACCTCGGGCAAACTGCTTCACGTCCTCGCCCTCGTGGTCGGGGCGAAGCGGATTATAGAAATCGGAACGCTCGGCGGCTACAGCGGGATTTATCTCGCGCGCGCCCTGCCCAGCGACGGAAAACTAATCACGCTGGAAATTGACCCGCATCACGCCCATGTCGCGCGCCGCAACTTCGACCGCGCCGGTCTTGGTCACAAGGTCGAGGTTCGTGTCGGGCGGGCATCGGAAACGCTGGAAGAGTTAGCGGCGTCGGGCGAGTCGCTCTTCGATCTGATCTTTATCGACGCCGACAAAGATAGGTATTCGGAGTATTTGCGTTTATCGCTTCCGCTTTTGCGCGACGGCGGCCTTTTGCTCGGGGACAACACCCTGCCGGACGCCGTACTGTCAAACGAGGACAGCGGAACGAAACGCTATAACGCCGCTGTCGCAGATCGCCCGGAACTCACCACGATTGTGATCCCGGTCCTGCGTCAGCGCGGCATTGATGGATTGATGGTTTCGTTCAAACAGAAGGGGAAAGATTGATGATAGATCGCGGCGAAAAAAACGCAAACGAAATGAGCGGCGCGGAAGTGAATGCAGGCAACGATGCGGTTGAGGCGGTGTGGACCGCTATTCGGAACCGGCGCAGTATGGGCCTTTCCCGCCTGAAGCCGGACGAGGTGGACCGCCGCGTGATCAAGCGGATGCTGGAGGCGGCGAACTGGGCGCCAAGTCACGGCGACACCGAACCGTGGCGCTTCACCGTCTTCACCGGCGACGGACGCGAGGCGCTGGCCCAATTGTTCGAGGCCGCGCACGGGCAAGAAGGCGCGCGTAAGCGGGCGTTCGCCGCGCCGGTCTGGATTTCTCTCGGTATGGTCCCGGCCCGAAAGGAAGATGGGTCGCTTCTGATGACGGAAGAGGAAGAGATCATAGCCGTCGCCTGCGCGGTGCAGAATCTTCATTTGATGGCGTCCGCCCTGGGAATAGCGGGTATGTGGCACTCCAAAGGAACGTCGGTTCACCCGGCGGTAGCGAGCGGTTTGGGCTTGGAGCCGCCCGCGCGCCTGCTCGGCTTTTTCATGTGCGGCTGGCCCGCAACCGATTGGCTGACAAGTACGCGCCGACCGCTGTCGGAAAAAGTTCAGTGGATAGACAGAGCCGATGTGGCGTAGCCGCAGTGATCGCTTGACGCAGTGATCGCTTGACGCAGGTGACAGGATGCGTAGAGCTTGCCTGCGAACAAACGCGCTTTTTTCGCTTATTTCGGCCTCATGGCTACGGCCCGTACGTCGCCGCTCGGCCTTATGGCGACCTCCTCCAGTTTCGCCGCGCTCCGCGCCAAGTCCGGGACCGCCGCTCGGCGGCCCCATTTCGACCTTCAATCAACTACTAACGGCTTTATCGCTTTGCTATCGGAGAAAGCGATAAAGCCGTTATAGGAAGGCGATCGCCCCGTCAGTCGTCGCCCAACCCCAGGATGCAAAGTTGATCGTTTATCAGCGTGTCGCCCAGGTGCAACGGATAAGGGGAATCCAAATTCCCCATCGCCCACGTGGGCGAAAAGCGCAAATAATGGGGAATCCGGCAAAGAGCGGTTTTGCTCTCGTCGCTCGCGAAGTCGGGATGGACGAAAAACGGGACCATCTCCACCATCCCGGGATGACGGTACGTAATGCGCGCCGCATACAGGCCGCCGCGCATGTTCCATACCGTTCCCTCGCCCATTTCCGTTTTGTAGAGTTGCCCCATCGCTTTGTTATCCTGCGAGCGGGCGGTTTCAGGGCTTCTGCCTGCGGAGAAATAATGCAGTAAAGGGCGCGCCGTCCAGTCGCAGAAACCGCTCAAATGTTGCAACTCACGAATGTCATCTTCCGCATCCCATGTGGCGCGATTTGGGACATAGTGCGGCGCTTCACCGCCGCCGCGCAATCGTATTGCGCCCAGAAGCCCCTTCACACTTTGGTCGGCGCGGTCATAGTATTTTCCCTGCGACGTGTGCGAGAAATCAAGGGCGTCGTGATGTTTTAACTTGTTGGGGGTGGCAAGTTGCGGCCAAACTTTGCCGTCCGTATCTTTGGCACGGCTGTTGCGCCAGCCAACCGCTTCAATCATTGCCAGCGTCGGTTGATCGCCGACGCTCGCCAAAACGTGGTGAACGAACTCGGCGAGTTGCGCGCCGCGCAGTTTGATGGGGGTGCTGGAACGTGCGGTGAAAAAACGCCTTCCCACTTCGTGTCCGGCCTCAATATAGGGTATCCACGCCTGACGAAACCGGGCGGGGCTGGGGGCGCGGTCACAGGGAACGCGGCGGGCGACCAAAGCGACCAGACAAGCGGAAACGCGGCTAGGGAAAGCGGGGAAGGCATAGTTTTGTTAGTGTACCCGAGCGCTCTGAGGGGCGACAACGTGAGTTGCCTTAACAAAGGGCGTTCGATTTACCAAGCGGTTAAGCCACGAGGGGCTAAGCCCTCTCGCTCCCGGGCTAAGAAGCCATGATCCCGCTGAAGCGGGAAGCGGAAGCGGCTCGTGTTGCAGGATTGTTTTACGTTTGGGATCGTTCGCGGCGGTTTGGAACGGCTAAACGACTCGTCTACTCCGCTTCCCGCTTCAGCGGGATCATGGCTTCTTAGCCCGGGAGCGAGAGGGCTTGAGCCACTCGTGAAGATGCCGCACAGAAACAAAACACGGCGTAAACCCAACTCACGTTTTCTAAGGCCGCCGCCGCCGCGCATCCACGAACCCGATGAATAGGCAAAGAACAGACAAAAACAAAAGCCCGACGAGAGGCTTCTCATCGGGCTTTTGCGGTTTGTGAACGCGGGCTAAACCCACGTTATATATTATTTGCGCGGGCCGTGCGTGTCGTCGTAAAGTTTGGCTTTACGCAACTCTACGAGAGCCTTATCCACATGGTCGGCGGCTTTGGCGCGGTGTCCGCCGAAGTCGCGGTTGGCGCGCCGCAGATCGGTGCGCACTTGTTCGAGCGACTGAATCGCTTCGTTGATTCTCGGTTGCCGTTCGTTCTGGTACGGGCGGCGCGTTTGCTGTGCGTTTGCGGTTTGGATGCCGCCGTACGTCAGCCCGGTAATTCCTATGATAAACGCCGCGCCCGCGGTCGCCGCGATTTTGTTCCGTTTGGTTATGATCGTCATGGTCGTTTGATCCTTTGAAGCGCGCCGCGATTTTTGGACTGCGCTTTTTCAAGTGCGGGCCATCCCGCATGGCGATATGGACGCAATCCGCTCCGGTTAGGTTCAGTTCACCGGCCCGGACTTCGCCCCGCAAATTCACCGGTTTCCAAACGCCAGTCATTGCCGAAATAGCCCGCCGCAACCACGCCTTGCCGCGCGTTTGTCAGCACGCTGGTATCCGCGATCACCCAATCCGGGAACGCGGCCCCGGATGTAAAGTACGACAGCCGCTCGGTCAAGCGCGCCCCCTCCGCCCCGGTCGCCCCGACCACGCCGACCGACGCGACGCGGCTTCCGGGCTTGGGGCGCAGGAACACGCAGGCCAGATTTTCCCCTGTCGCTTCCCGATTGCCAAATCGGACTTTTCCGCGCCGCACCTGAACGGGGCTGTTTTTGAGCAACGTGTTCCACAAGCGGTTGGTGTCGGCGTTGCCGTAGACAATAACGCTCCGGTCGCGCATCGCGGACACGTCGTAGTCGCGGTCGGCGATAAGTTCGGGCGAGGCGTTGCCCCGGTACAAAAACGCCTCGGCATCGAAGCGGGCGCGCCCGTACGAGGCGCGGTTTTCCGCCGCCGACCCGCCGGTTCCGTAGACCAGAATAAAGCGGTTCTGGAACGCTTGCTTGAACGGCCCGCCGCGCTCCGGCGTTTTTTCCTCGGTGGCAATCGGCTTCGCCATGATCCGCCATTTGCCCGCGCTATCGCGCCGCAGGGTTCGGTCGCCGCGCGCCCTGGGGCCGCTCAACTCCACCCGCTGATCGTCTATGACCGCAAAGCGCAGGGGCGTGTCGCCGGGCGCCCGCGCGCCCAAAATTGTCAGCGCGGCGACGTTTTGCGTGGTCCCGGTAACCGAGCCATCGCCCCGGTTCCAGGCGAGCCGGACGCGCGACGGCAACAGCGACCGTTCCTGCTGTTCGATACGGACCCAGCGGTCCGATGCGGAGATAGCCGGATTGACCGTGATGAAGTCCATGTCGTTCCATTCGCCCGGCTTCAAGCGCTCGGTTTCAAACCGCGCCCATAATGGTCGCCAGTCCACGCATTCCGCGCCGGGCGTTTTGGGGTCATCCCACCAGTGGCCCGCGCCTTTTTCCTCGTGCCATTCCACAGCCGGGTGATGCATCGCGGCGAGCCGGGCGCGCATCCGGCGCGCTTCCATCACCGGCACATTGTCGTCGGCGTCGCCGTGGATGAGGTAAATGCGCTCTTGTAAAAGGTTCGTGTCCCATGCGAGCGTGTCATGCTGATTCGCCGCGCGGTTCACCAGCGATGTCAGGGCGTCCGGCGCGGGCGTCTGTGGAGACGGAGAACCGGCGTAGGTTGCGAAACTGATCCAGCCCGCGCTCGGCCCGATAACCGCGAATTGATCCGGGAAAAGCGAGCCGAGCGACCATGTTCCATGCCCGCCCATCGAGTGACCGGTCAGGAAAACGCGGGCCGGGTCGTGCGGAAACTCCGCGCGCGCCCTGGCCCAAACTTCAAGGGCGTCCAGGCGGCCCCAGTCTTCCCAGTCGAACCCGAACGGGCGCCGGTTGGTTGGCGCGATCAGCGTGGCCCAGTCTTTGGGCGCATACGCGTCCGCCTGGCCGGTAGCCTCCACTCTCGCGCCGTGGAGCGACAAAACCAGCGCGTTCGCGGGCGATGGCGCGCGGGCCGGATTGACCGCGAAATACTGAACGCTGTCGTCTATCCCGCTTTGAAAGGTTTCCTTATACGTTTCGCCCGGTTTGCGAATCCGGAGCGTCAGGGTCGCGTTCGCATCGGGAATGTTTGCGCCCGGCGGTGCGGCGACCGAAATCTGCACCGTCGCGGTTTCCCCGGTCAGGGTCGCGGGCGGCGCGGCGCGAAAACCGACTTTTCGCACTGTCATCGGCGGAAGCGCGGGCAAAACCGTTTCCACGGTCGCGCCGTTCCCGATGCGCGCCTGCACCGTCAGCCCGGTCAGCGTTCGGTCGGTCGCGTTGATAAGCGGAACGGCGAGCAAGAGCGGTTTAGTTTCGCCCGCCCGAAGGTCGGGAAGCGTTGCGTCGTCCGTGTTCCACTGCACGGGCGCGGCGATGGGAAGAAGGCGCGCCCTTAGTCGTCCGCGACCAGTGGCGAACAAAAACGTGTTCGCGCCTTTTCGCAAACGGACGGGCAAGCGCAAAGAACCGTATAAATACGGGTCCCCGGCGCGCGGTTCACCGTTGACGTAAACCATGCTGTCGCCGGTCGCCTCCAGCAAACAGGTACGCTCCTCGGGCGCGTCCACGGTCGCGTACAAGTACCCGCCGCCGGACAGCGTGTTTCCGGTAAACCAGCCGTCCGCGTCGGCCTTGATCGCCTCCCAAGCGCGCGGCGCGGCGGTTCCGCTCAGCACGGCGACGCGGTCGCCCGCTTTCGCGCCGCGCCATTCGCCGCGCACCACAAGGTTTTGCACCACGTCGGGGGCGAACGGAACCCGCCCGCCGCGCGAAACGCCGTTCACCGCGACGCCGCTTGTTATCGTGATTATGTCACCGCCGAGCGCATCGGCAGGGGCTTTTACCTGCGCGCGGGCGGACTGATTGTTCGGCGGGACGGAAACGGAAAGAAGCGCAACAAGGGCGCAAACGGCAATTTTTGTCTTCATATTTTTCTGATTATAGTTCATGGACGGCGTGTTCCGATGTCACGGCATTTAAGCGATGACACGGACGCGGTATTTTTGGACGTGGGTTTTAACCCGCGTCCACAAAACGCGTCCAAAAACACCGCATCCGCAAAACACCGTTCACGAAACCCCGTTTACAAACTGTCACCTACTGCGCTAAAACGCTATACTGTCTTATATGCTTCCTTCCGACCGCTCCGACAACGACGCTTCTTCTGATTATCTTGAAAACAACGTGGCGCCGCGCCTTTCCGTCGCGACGGATGAAAGCGCGCCCATCCTAAACGACCCGCTTCGGTCGCTTATCGATAACATGCTGGACTACGCCGTTTTCACGACCGACATTGACGGTGTTGTCGCGACGTGGAATCCGGGCGTTGAGAACGTTCTCGGGTATTCCAGAAACGAGTGGTTAGGCCAGTCCGCCGCCGTTATCTTCACGCCGGAAGACCGCGCGCAGAACGCGCCGGAGGAGGAAATGCGGCGCGCGCGCAGTGAAGGGCGCTCCGAGGATATTCGCTGGCATGTAAAACGGGACGGAAGCCGCTTCTGGGCCGACGGCTCGATGACGCCGCTCTATGATGCATCGAAAAACCTGCTGGGCTACGGCAAGATCCTGCGGGACGCGACCGCGCGCAAGCGGATGGAAGAACAGGTCGCCGCCAGCGAGCGACGCTACAGCGCGGTTTTTAATCAAGCGGCGGCGGGAATCCGTCTTACCGATCTTACGGGCCGCTTTGTTCTCGTCAATGACCGCTACTGTGAAACGGTCGGCTATTCGCGCGAAGAATTGCTGGGCGGAATGCGGATGCAGGACATCACGCATCCCGACGATCTTCAAGCCAACCTCAGCGCGCTTCAGCGGCTAATCGAAACCGGCGAGCCGTTTCAAACGGACAAGCGGTATGTACATCGAAGCGGCGAGATAATCTGGGTCAGCAGTAGCGTGTCCCTGATTCGCGATGCGGACGGCGCGCCGCAGTTTATACAAGCGTTGTCGCTTGATATTACGCTGACCCGGCGGGCCGAGGAAGCGCTGAGCAAGGCGGAAGCGGAACTTGCCGCCCGCGCCCGCAACCATGCCGCACTGGTCAACACCACCAACGACAGTCTGGTGCGCTACGACCGGGATCTGCGCTTCGTTTTCGTCAATCCCGCATTCGAGATTGCGACTGGTATCCCGTACGAGCGGGCGGTCGGGAGAACGTTGCGCGAGGCGGGTTTTCCCGAAGAAACCGCCGCCGAGTGGGAGACGGTTTTGCGCCGCGTTTTCGAGCGGGGCGAGCCGGTACGGATGGAGGGGATACTAACCGTCACGCCGGGAAGAGGCGAGCGCGCGTTCGAGCGGGACATCGTCCCGGAGTTCGATCCGTCCGGGAGCGGCGAGGTCGTGACGGTTTTGACATTCTCGCGCGATATTACCGACCGCAAGAGAGCCGAAGAGCGCGAGCGGCTTTTGTCCAATCTGACCGAGCGGATCCGCGCCATCCCCGAACCGGAAGACGTACTCTACGAGGCGGCGAAAACGGTTGGCGAGTTCACCCATGCCAGCCGCTGTTTGTATGGCGAGATTGACGAGAACGCTCAAAATTTGACGGTGTACCGCGATTTTGCGCAGGGCGACGGCGTCGCGAGCATTGAGGGCGTTTACCCGCCCTATTCGTTCGGACCGCCGATCATCGAAAGTCTACGAGCGGGCCATATCACAAAAAGTGAAGACACGGAAGCCGACATACGCTTGAATGAGCAGGACCGAGCGACCTTCCGCGCGCTTAATTTCCGGGCTTTTTTGGCCGCTCCGCTTCACAAAGAAGGGCGCTGGGTCGCGTTTCTTGCAATTCATTCCACGATTCCGAAGCAGTGGACTACGGAAGAAGAGGAATTGCTGGCCATTGTGGTCGAGCGCACATGGCTGACGGTCGAGAACACGCGCTTGTACCGCGCGATGCAAGACGAGGTCGAGGAGCGGCGCGAGACGGAGCGAAAACTCGCCGACGCGTACGCGCGCGAGCGGGCGCGGGCCGAGCGCGAAACGCTTCTGTCCGAGGCGAGCCGGGTTCTCAGCGAATCGCTACGCTACGAGGACACCCTGATAGCGATTGCGCGCTTAATCGTGCCGCGCTTCGCGGATTGGTGCGGCGTGGATGTCACGGACGCCCGGGGGGCGCCGCAACGGGTCGCGGTGGAACACGTGAACCCCGAAAAAGCGGCCTGGGGCTGGGAACTTCAGCGCCGCTACCCGACGTTGCCCGACGCCCCGCATGGCGTCGCCGCCGTTTTGCGAACCGGAAAATCCGAATGGGCGGCGGTTATCACGGAAGAAATGCTCGCGGGCGCGGCGCGCGATGAGGAACACGGGCGAATTTTGCGTGAGATCGGCTTTACGTCAGCGATGATTGTGCCGCTGATCGCGGGCGGAACCGTTTTCGGGGCGATCTCGTTTGTCGCCACCAAAGAATCGGAACGCATATATACCCCGGAAGATTTGTATTTCGCCGAAGAGATCGGGCGGCGCGCGGCCTTAGCGATAGAAAATGCGCGCTTGTTTCAGGCGACGCAAAGGGCGGAAGGGGAACAGCGGCGAATCGCGGAAACGCTCCAGCGCTCGCTTCTGCTCGCGCCGCCCGAAGACGCTTTTCCCGATCTTGACCTTCTGCCATATTACGAGGCCGCAACCGACGAATCTTTAATCGGCGGCGACCTATACGATGTGGTCAATTTAGGCGAGGACAAAATCGCGCTGATCGTGGGCGATGCGACCGGGAAATCGCTTAGCGCGGCTATTGATGTCGCGGACTACAAGTTTTCCCTGCGCGCTTATCTGCGTTTGGAAGACGCCCCGGCAGGCGCGTTTAAGCGAATGAATCAGCACCTCCTGGATCGTCAAACGCTGGATGGTAAGCCGCAAACCGGCCTTTTGTGTTGCGCGCTCGCCTTTCTGGACCGGAAAACCGGCGAGGTTCAGGTGTGCGCGGCGGGGGCTGAGCCGCCCGTTCTTTACCGCGCCGACCTTTGCCAAACCGAGGAGATCACCGCGTCCGGCCCGGCTTTGGGCGCACTGCCCCGCTGGGAAGGTAACACGGTCACTCTGCAACTTGGGCCGGGCGACATTCTTCTTTTGTACACGGATGGCTTGACCGAAGCGCGGAAAGCGAAACGCTCGCCCGATTTCTTCGGTGTCGAGGGGGTTTTGCGCTCGTTTCAAAATGCGGCCCGTTCCCCGTCTTTGGCGCTTATCGCCGAGAGAATTGTCGCGGACGCGAAAGCGTTCGCAAGCGGCTCGCTCGGCGACGATGTTTGTTTGCTGCTGGCTCAGCGGAAGGATGTAGCCTAAATGACGCTTGAAGCGCAACGGTATCAGGCGTTTATCGACAACAGCGCCGAGGGGATTTGGCGGTGCGAGGTAGGCGAACCTGTTCTTGTTTCGCTTTCCGAGGACGAGCAAATCGCTGCGTTTTATCGGTCCGGCTATCTCGCCGAGGCGAACGACGCGTTCGCGCGTATGTACGGCTTCGCGCGCGGCGAGGAGATGCGCGGGGCGCTTTTAGGGGACCTTCTGGTGCGAAGCGACCCGGCGAACGAGGCGTACCTGCGCGCGTTTATCCGCTCGGGCTACCGACTGGAAAACGCGCGTTCGGTGGAAACCGATAAGGAAGGGCGCATCCGTCACTTTTCCAACTCGCTGACGGGCGTGGTCGAGGACGGGCGTCTCGTGCGCGCCTGGGGAACCCAGCGCGATATTACCGCGCAGTATGAGGCGGAAACGCGTTTGCGCGAAAGCGAGGAACGGTTTCGCGCGCTCGCGGATAATATCGCCCAACTTGCGTGGATGGCCGATCCTTCCGGCGCGATCTTCTGGTATAACCGCCGCTGGTTCGACTATACGGGCGCGACATTTTCCGAGATGCAGGGCTGGGGCTGGCAAAGGGTCCATCACCCCGACTTCGTTGAGGCGGTAGCCGACAAGTTCCGCGCGTATGTGGCGGCGGGGCGCGCGTGGGAGGACACGTTCCCGCTCCGAAGCCGGGACGGCGAATACCGCTGGTTTTTGTCGCGCGCGTTTCCGACCCGCGACGCCGCCGGGAATGTGGTTCTCTGGTGCGGCACGAACACCGATGTAACGCGGGAGCGCGACGCGGAAAATGCGCTGAAACAAGGCGAGGAACGAGTCAAGGCGCTATATGAGCTAACAGCGCGCACCGACCTGACGTTTGAGGAAAAAGTGAACCGCCTTCTCGCCTCAGGGCGCGAATGGCTGGGTTTGGACGTGGGCGTTCTGGCGCGAATGGACTGCGATAAGGGCGTTTATGAGGTTGTCAAAATCGCCTCCGAGAGCGAGGCGATTCCGGTTGGTTTTACGTCCTCGATGACCGAAGCGTTTTGCGCGGAAATGAAGATGGGTTCGGACTGCGTGTTGCCTCTTGCGGTCGCAAATGCGGGCGACGACGTGGCATGGCGCGCGCATCCTACCTACTTGGCGTTCGGCGGCGAAGCGTATGTTACCGCTCCGGTTTGGACTGGCGACAATAATCTATGGGGCTTGGTTTCCTTTGTTGGAGCGACCCTGCGCCCGATCCCGTTTACCGATTTCGACAAAGATCTGGTGCGCCTGATGGTGCAATGGATCGGCGGTGAGTTCGCGCGCGAGGAAGCGCAAGAAGCCCTGCGCGCGCAGGCGGCGCAACAACGGCGTTTCGTGCGCGAAATGCTGGCGAGCGTCACTGAAGGTAAATTGCGCTTGTGCGAAACCGCGGCGGATTTGCCCCTCCCCCTCCCCCTTGCGGGGGAAACCATCGCCCTCACCGCCCGGACGCTTCGCCTGCTCCGCCAAAGCGTCGCCGAAATCAACGCCAGCGTTGATCTGCCGGAGGAGCGCGGGCTGGATTTGCTCACTGCGGTAGGTGAGGCCAGCATGAACGCGGTCCGGCACGCGGGCGGCGGCGAAGGCTACGTCCGCTATGATCCCCAAGACGCCATGGTTCAGGTTTGGATCACGGACCAGGGAACCGGTATCCGCGAGGAGGACCTGCACCGAGCGACCTTGGAAAAAGGCTGGAGCGGCGCGGGAAGTTTGGGCCACGGTTTTTTCCTGATGCTTCGGACCGTAGACCGAACCTTTCTGCTTACCGGCGCGGATGGCACCACGGTGGTGTTAGAACAAGAGCGCACACCTTCCGAACCGATTTGGTTCGCAAACGACAGATTGCGCGTGGAATAACCAGAAAGCCGTGAACAATTGGGTGTTGGGTGTTGGGTGTTGGGTGTTGGGTGTTACTGGCTATACCAAACCAATTGCATAAACGAAACGCGCCAACCAAGCGGTATTCTCAGAACACCCAACACCCAACACCCAACACCCAACACCTCCTACGTCAACGGCGTCGCATCCGGGCGTTTGCTTTTCCGGAAGAACGTATCGAGGCGCAACTCACCGCGCCCGAAAATCCCCTGCGGGCGCACCAGCATCAGCACGACCAACAGAAACGCGTACGTGAGCAGGCGATACTTTTCCAAGTCCGCGACAACCGGGCCGAGGAAACGACCGAGTGCGGTAGAACCCGATGCTGTTGGATCTTGCGCTATCCCCCCCAAAGCGGAGCGCAGAATCTCCGGGAGCGATGTGAGCAGAACGGCGGCGAGGACCGCGCCCGTGATCGAGCCAAGCCCGCCCAGAACCACCATCGTCACGATGTCGAACGAGCGAACAAACGTGAAACTCGACGGGTTGATCGTGAACTCGTAGTGCGCAAACAACGCCCCGGCGACGCCTGCAAAGAACGAGCCAAGCACGAACGCTTTGACCTTGACTTTGGTGGTGTCCACGCCCATCGCCTGGGCCGCGATCTCGTCCTCGCGGACTGATAGGTACGATAAGCCGTGGACGGAAAACCGCAGGTTGCGCGAAACGAGAATGACGAGCGCGACCACGGCGTAGACCCAGAAAAAATTGGTCAGGCGCGGCGTCAAAACGCCCGCATCCAGGTTGCCGTTGAAGCCGCGCGAGCCGCCGATTTTATCGGTGTTCTCGATCACGACACGGATAATCTCGCCAAACCCAAGCGTGACAATCGCCAGATAATCGCCCTTGAGCCGGAGTGACGGCAACCCGACCAGATAGCCGATACCGGCGGCGAGCAGGCCGCCCATCAGCATCGCGGCAAGCATGGCGGGCGCGCCTTGAAAGAACCCGGCAAGGCCCGGCTGAAGCGGTCCGCTCTTGGGCAGAAACGAGAAAAAGCGGTCATGCCCGTATACGGTGAGGGCGGCGGCGCTGTACGCGCCGATGGCCTGAAAGCCCGCGTGGCCGATCGAGAACTGACCGGTGAAGCCGTTGATGAGGTTAAGCGACACCGCCATGATAATAGCGATGCCGGACAGCATAATGATACGGAAAATCACCGCGCCCTGATTGACATGGGACAGCGCATCCGGCGTCAGTACAAGCGACAGGAGCAGTAATACCGCGACGGTTCCGCCGATACCGAGCGCGCGGGCGAGTAGTTTATTCATTGCATTTTGAGCGTTTGGATGAAGATGCCCTCAAGCCGGGCGGCTCCCCTGCGCGGGGGGCGGCAACCGGGCGTTGCATCATGTAATTGGGCGAATGTTGACGATTTTGCGCCGGGGGCGTTCATCTGGGCGATAGGTTGGTTCGCAAAATCGCCAGCATTCGCCCAATAAAGCCAAAGGGTCGTCTGCGATTCGGGCGCTTGTCGATAGGTCGGGTTGCGCCTCTTCGTTTTTGTTACACCTTCTCGGGAGCGAACTTGCCTAAGATACCGGCGGGGCGTAAAAGCAAAACGATAATGAGAAGGACAAAGGCGACCGCCTCGGTCCAGCGGGACAGGGACGAGCCGCGCACGAACGATTCGGACAGGCCCATCAGGAGGCCGCCGACCATCGCGCCGGGAATGGAGCCGATACCGCCGACCACGGCGGCGACAAATGCTTTCAGGCCGATCTGTACGCCCATCAGCGGCTCGATCTTGGCGTACGACAAGGCCGCGAACAGCAAACCGCCCGCGCCCGCAAGGGCCGAGCCGAGCGCGAACGTGAACGAGATCACGGCGTCCGTGTTGATACCCATGAGCGAGGCGGCGTCGGCGTCTAAGGAGACGGCCCGCATCGCCTTGCCCATGCGGGTTTTCTGCACGATGTACCACAACACCGCCATGAGTAGCGCGGCGGCGACCACCAAAACCAACTGGTCTTTGGACACCACCGCGCCGCCGAGATTAATGGTCGCCTGCTGGCCCTGCGGGGTGACATTGGGGAAAAAACGCGGGTTGGCTTTGAACCAGATTTGCGCGCCGTTCTGCAAAAACAGCGACACGCCGATTGCGGTAATCAACGCGGTCAGGCGCGGCGCTCGTCGCAGGGGCCGGTACGCAAGCCGCTCAATGATAAGGCCGAGCAGGGCGCACACCAGCATTGTCAGGAGCAGGATGGGAAGTAGCGTGATCAGCGCGGCGGCGAGCGACGGTTGTTCGTGGAGTTTCAAGCGGTCGGCGGCGAAAAAGCCGACATACGCGCCCACCATGAAAACGTCCCCATGCGCGAAGTTGATCAGGCGCAGAACGCCGTACACCATCGTGTAGCCGAGCGCGATCAGGGCGTAGATACTGCCCTGTTGAAGACCGATAATAACTTTTTGTAGAAAATCGCTCATAAGAAGAACTTGAAGGGGCGATGCTTTGGGTTTAAAGCCGCCCCCGCAAAGTTTACCGTGTCGCCGCCGGGGACGCCGCCGCGCCGGGCGAGGCGGTTGTTTGGGGGCCGGGGAGGTTCATGCCGGGCGGGGCGATCTGCGCGCTGAACGTGAACTCGTCGCCCTTGATTTGAAGCACCGTCGCCGGTTTAACCGCATTGCGGTCGGCATTGATCGAGATCGTGCCGGTGACGCCCGCGAAGTTTTTGGTGTCCTGAATCGCTTTGGTGACCGCATCGCGGTCCGGCGAACCGGCCCGCTTTACCGCATCGGCGAGCAGTTTCATGCCATCGTACGCGCACGCGGCGACCGCCGACGGCGGCTTGTTGTACGCGGCCTGGTACGCCTTCACGAACGATTGCACGAGCGGACTTTTGTCGTCCTTGCTGTAGTGATTGGAGAAGTACGCCCCTTCGAGCGCGCCGCCCGGCCCGCCCGCGCCCTTCACGAGAACATCGGAATCCCAGCCGTCGCCGCCCAAGATCGGAACGTTGAGGCCCAGCTCTTTGGCCTGACGCGCGATAGGGCCTAAGTCGCCGTAGTAACCCGGCACAAAAACCGCCTGCGGGTTCGCGGCCTTGATCTGCGAGAGTTGCGCCCGGAAATCGTTGTCGCCCTGCTTGTAGGAAACATCGGTCGCGATGCTCCCGCCCATCTTTTTGTATTCCGCCGTGAAGGCGTCCGCGAGACCGACCGAATAATCGTTTTTCTGGTCGCGGAATACGGCGACTTTGGTCGCTTTCAGGTTGTCTTTGGCGAACTTCGCCATGACATAGCCCTGGAACGAGTCAATAAAGCACGTTCGGAAGATATGGTCGCCGATCTTGGTGACATCCACATTGGTGGACGACGGCGTGACCATCGGGATGCTGGCGGCCTGGAAAACCGGGGCCGCCGATTTGGTGATAGACGACGCGACCTCGCCCAGCACCGCAACCACGCTGGAATCACCGGCAAGCCGTTGCGCGACCGTGGTCGCCGATTCGGGCTTGGATTCATCGTCCAGCGTTTCCATCGTGATCTGCTTGCCGTCCACGCCGCCTGCGGCGTTGATTTCCTTGCGGGCAAGTTCCGCGCCTTCTTTGCAGTCGGTTCCAAATGTCGCGTTCGCGCCGGTCAGCGATGCATACAAGCCGATCTTGATGTCACCGCCGCTCGATGCGGTAGCGCCTGTCGTGCCACCTGTAGTGGTCGTGCCGCCCGTAGTCGTTGTGCTTGCCGTTGTCCCGCCGCCGCCGCTGGGGCATCCGGCCAAAAACAGCGACGCCCCCGCGAGCGCGCCGGGAAGCATAACTTTTAGTAACTTTTCTCGTGATAAACGCAAAGGTTCAAATCCTCCAAGAACAATCAGGAAATTTCAATATAACTAAATGCGCTCGTCATTGTCGCTATTTTCACCCTCATCGGTGATGCGTTCATCGAGCGGGCGCGCCGCCCCATGATACACGCCCAGTACGCGTAGCGTGTCCGCTTCGCCATCACCGTTGCGGTCAACCAATTCGTAGAACACGCGCCATGTCGCGGCGGCGCGGCGTTTGCCGCTTCCTTTGCCGGTTCGTACACGAAGCAGATAGGCCTTACGAGCGAAATAGATGGAAGCATCCCCATCAAAGGAAGGCTTGGTAAGTCCTATTGCAAGGTCAATGCGTAACGCCGTTAAATCCTCGGACATGCGTAAAGCGAAGCGTTCGGCGGCCTCCGAGGAAAATGATGCAAGCCACTTGTGGGCGTCGTTCAACGTTTGTTTGCCCTGCGGCGTAAACGTTAGAGCGAGGCTTTTCACTTACTCTGCGCCGTTCTCGCATCAAGTAGTGCGAAGACCTCTTCGGCAGGTATGTCCTGCCCGGCATCCGCTTCGGCGAATGATATAGCAAGGCTTGCATAAACAGCCCGCTTTTCATCCTCAGTCCATACGTCATCCGCTTCCTCGTCTGTTGTGTCAGCGGCGTCTCGGAGCGCGGCGACAGCGTAGCGGTTTACTGTACTTATAGGCAAATCGGCGACACGCGCCGCAAGGTCATCAGGAACGTCAAGGTCAAGGGTAATCTTGGTCATCGTCGTGGTTCTTTAAGCGCACTCCGCATAGCCCTCTTTGTTAAGGGCGGACAAAGTTGTTGCACAAGGGGCCGCGTCGCCCACGAATAAATAAGCCGTTCGCCGTCCGCAATGGGTATTCCTGCCGAGAACCAAAGAACAAAGCGAAACGCTCCGCCGTTGTTGCGAACGGCAAAGGAACGCGCCCGCCAAGTGGAGAAGATAATCGCCAACAGTAGCGGAGCAGAACGTAACTTTGTTGAGCAAGTAGTAGCAAAAGCCTTTGCCATACCGTTAGAAAGATGGGTTTACAATGAGCCGGACCCCCGTTTTCCTCCGATTCATCCGAACCATAGTTTCAATGTTAATGGCACTAATCGTTATAGCGTCCGCGCCGATGGTGGCGGCGTAATAACGGTCAATCGTAATGACGGTTTTATGCTTTGGGTTGATGGCAATCAAATAATGAGTGTATATATGGAGATTGTAAGAATAGGTTGCATTAACAGCCAGTTGCAAGTTGATAGTCGTGACTCAACGTACCGGAAATATGGTTATACAGGCATAGTATATCTATACAAGCATATTAACGATTATCAGTACGAGAAACAAAAGCCTTTTCTTGTAGCAAAAAAAGAAGAGTACAATTTAAAACGTGAAAAGGAAGAGGAAGCGCAAGAGCGACAGAATCAAGACATTCTTCGTCGGTTGTAGCCTTCCCACCATTTATGGATATAAAGCGACCACTCCCTATTCGCCAAACCATAGGTTCGCTCGTTTTTTGTTGACCCAACGAGGCACGACCGTATCTCCTCGCAGATGCAAATAGTCACAGCCCCGCGTCGTTCCCAACACGAGCGAAGGCAAAGGAAAACGCGCGCGGGTCTTTAACCTTCGTTCGTTTTCCTTTACCTGCCTTTGCGCCTTTGCGGTTAAATCTTCGGTCGCCTACGCCAGTGCGGCGGCTTCGTCGTCGAAGATCGGGAACACTTTTACCAGACCGGTGATCGTGAAAACCTTGTGGATTTGCTCGTTGGGGCAAATCAGGCGGATACTGCCGCCTTGCTCGGTCGCGCGCTTCAAGCCCGCGACAAGCGTTCCCAAACCGGTCGAGTCAATATAATCCACGCCCGACATATCGATAATCAGGTCGGGCGTTCCCGCCTCGATCAGCGCGAGCATCTTTTCGCGCAGGCGGGGCGCGTTATACGAATCCACCTCGCCGGACAATCCCAGAACCGGTTTGCCGTTCGCCGTGCGTGTGTCAATTACCAAATCAGCCATTGCTTACAAAAACTCCGTTTTCCATGGGGGAAGTTGGATCGAAACGAAAAAGCCGGTCTACGCACCGTTGCGCGTTCGTTCTGTGACGTTTCCGATCTATAACTTCGATAAAGCGACGCGTACCGACGCCGCCGTTATAATACCCAATGCAAGCAACGAAGCGAACAAGCCGGCGCGCCAGGCCACAGGATTATATCGAAACATGACGTTTTTTGCGGCCCCGCCGACCGGCACGGCGCGGAAGGCCCCATTCGCCGAGCGGATAGCCACGGGCCGCCCGTCCACGGTCGCGGTCCAGCCGGGCGCAAACGTGTCCGCGAGAACCAGAACGCCATCCGGGTGCGCGGCGGGAAGCGCAACCGTAACCTCGTCCGGGCCGTCCGGGCTTTGAGCGACAAGGGGAACCGAACGCGCCTGGGCGTTTTCCCGAACCGGCGCGGCGGCAAGCCGAGCCACAACGGGAACGCCGTCCCAGTCCGGTTGCGCCACGCGCGCGGCGGCGGCGCGCGCGGTTGGGGCATTGCGCCAATGGGTCCAGAAGGTCGCCCGCCCTCCGGCCTCGCCGATGGAGAGTGGGCGCAGTTCCCCGCGCGCGTTCGCGGTCGCGCCCACGCCCAGCGCGGCGAAGATCGGCGGAGCCGGGGCGTTGCTGTCACAGCGGCGGGCGGTTTCCCACGCTTTGGTTTGCGCTTTCGCGGCATCGAGAAGAGTGGCGATGTCGGCGCGTCGCACCGGCTCGTAGCCGTTCGCGTCGTATAAACCAAACTGCGCGGGCGTGTTCGGCGCAAGTGAACCGAGAAACGCGCGAACGTCTGATGTTTGCGAAACGCCTCCATACGACTTGTAGAACACGTACCGCCGCCAAACGCCGGTTTCGTCGGTGTGGTACAGGCGGCGTTGGGGGGGAAAGGATGAAGGATGAAGGATGAAGGATGAAGGGGGAGAAGGAGAAGCGGCCCCTCCAGCCCCTAATAATGGGGGGGCTATGCGGTCAGAGAACGCGGCGGCAGGTTCTCTTGTCCCCCCATTATTGGGGGTTAGGGGGCCTCCGCGGGCCATCTTCCCGGTCCAAACATCCCGATTCACAAGCGGGTTCAACGTGCGCGAGAACGGCAAAAGGTCAACGCAAACCGCCGCCAAGATCACTGCGGAGCAGACGCCGCGGCGGAACCGCGCCGCCCGTAGCGACGGCGCGGCGACGGTGACAGAACCCCCAAGCGCGTCAAGACCGTGCGCGGCGAGGCAGGCGAGCGCGAACGTCGCCGGGTGGAGGAAGCGGGCGGCGTCGTGGAACTTGGACAAACCGGGCAACCCGTAGAACGCGATTGCGAACAAGCCCGCATCGCGGCCCAGCGCAAGCCACACGCACAAAAGCGCGGCGATTGTCCAAAAGCGGACATCGGGTGACGAGCGGAACCGGCGGATCGTCGTCCAAACGGCAAGCAGGAACGGCGCGACGCCCGTATACGCGCATGGCTCCCAGAAGTTGCCCCGCGCCACATACGATGCGTCGGTCGCCGGGTTGCCGTAGAAGTTGGGAGCGACAAAGTTGGTCAGCGCGGCGTACGGCGGCAGAATAAAGCGGTTCGCTTTGGCGAGCGGCAGGCTGGGGCGCACGGACGCCCGCGCCTGCTCGATCACCGGGAGCAGTTGCGCCGACGCCAAAAGCGCGCCGGCGAGAAAACCCGCCACGAGATACGCAAGCGTTTGTCGCCGCGCGTCCCATGTTGGCAGTTGGAACACGCGCCACACCGAAAACGCCAGCCCCAGATAAAACTGCAACAAGAACATTTGGGCGTGGGCGGACAACAGCGACAAGCCGACGCAAACAGCGAGAACCACGGCGCGACCGGTTTGGGCGCGCAACACCACGCCATCGGCGGCCCACAAAAGCCACGGAAGCCAAGACGCCGCCTGCGCCATGTTGGGGAACTGGTATTTGGACACGAACGCGCCGCCGAACGCCCACGCGACCGACGCAACCAAAGCCGCCCCGGCTCCCACGCCACGCCGCAGCAAAAACGCCAATGTCCCCCACGCCCCCCAGACCGTGGACAAAACCCCGATCAGCCCGCACGCGCGTGGCGCGTCGAAAACGTACAGAAGGAGAGAAGACGGGTGTAACGGCCACGCCTGCGGGTTCCCGATAAACGGCGTCCCGCACAGTAAGTACGGGTTCCACAGCGGGATGCGCCCCGCGAGCAGTTCGGACCGTTGGAACGACAGGAGCGGCGCGAAGTACAACCCAACATCGCCGAAAAACAGCGTCTGCGCCCCGCTCACCACGGGCCAAAACGCGGCGACGGCGAGCGCGGCGACGGCGAGAAAGGATAAGGGATAAGGGATAAAGGATAAAAAGGGGAAGCGCGGCGGGACGGCAGGCGGCGGTTGCGGAGATGATTTACGAGGGGGCTTGGTCACGGGTTCCGGTTTCAGGATAACGCGTTTCCGCCCTGTCCGGCAACCCGCGCGCCATGTGGTGAAATATCCTGCTTATTCCTGAATTGCACTCACTTTTCCACCGGTGACGTAGATATACCGTTTAGGTATCCCGCGCACCTCGTAAACCCATTGTTCTTGTTCACCACGCGCGGTTTTTGTCCTATTGATATGATCAGGTGTACCTAACGCAAATTTAACTTGTTGTTCGGTCATGCCTATCAGAACTCTTCGACGCTCGATGGCTTCCCAAACTTTGCGAGTCCACGGATGCAACTTACGCGGATTGACCTCCATAAAATCGCGGTCAATTCCGTCTGAATACAGCCGCCACTCATCTGTGTTCGTACCACTTAAAACGATGTCGCTGTAGCCTTCTTGCCCATGCTCCGTCTTCACAATTAAACGACAAGGACAATCATCGTCAGATACTACAACATTTTTAACATAAACCTTACAGTATTTAGGCAACATTTCAAATGATGTACTATCTGTTTCAGCATTGTATGTGTTTAAGAACAGCGATTTGAACCATAATGTTTTTCCAATGAATTTCTTTCTGGCAAACTCTATATCAGCTACTAAAGCAATCCCTTCAAGACGACTATATGCCGTTCTACCTATATAACTCTTGCCCGTCTCTTCAACTATCAACTCGATATCATAATCACCTTTATCATAGTCACCTTCGCCCGTTTTGGCTGGAGTGACAGAAACCACTTCCGCTATTTTTCCTAATAGCTCCGCGTATAGTTCCTTCCCTGAAGAATATGTTTCCCCTTTAACGTGAAATCTATCATAACCCCTCGATTTGTCGAGATTCTCTAGCGGCTTGAAGACAAATTTTTCGCCCACCCATTTCTCGACAGGTACAAAGGGAACTTCTTTATATCTTGACTTCGGTGTGCTGGTCTTCTTAATCCCAATAGAGCCGGTTTGAACAAGCGGATTTTGTTCTTGTGCGGAAACGGGAAGAGACAAAGAAATTGTTGTGAAGATAGTAGGAGGAATGACCAATAAAGCAACACAATGCGACCGTTGATAAAGGCGGAAAGGCATAGAAAAAAGACTCCTGAACAAATGATTCATTGAACGCGATCATTTAAATTGTCGGGGCATTGTCACGTCCCCAATAGATCACCATTGCATCGCCGGACACCTTGCACAATCTCGCCGGGCAGTATCAGTTCTCTTCAGTGTGCCGCAAGAGAACAAGGTAGAGGGAAATGCCGTCCCGCCGCTACTGTCCCATTGTGGTCGCCCTCCGCCCTACTGACTATCGCGCGCACGCATCTTGTTCCAATTAGCCTTTACACGACCACTCCTCGCCTCGACCGCCGCCGCCTCCTGCCCGGTACAATAAGCGTACGAACACAAGCGCGCAAGCGGACGAGGGAAGAACGAGTACATCATGGCGTTTCGTATGGGCGGCGGCGGGGGCGGCGGGCGGCCCGGAGCGGCGGGCGGCGGGGACGAGAAGCGAAAGGTCAAACCGGAAACGCCGAAGCGGGTGATGCAGTCGTTCCTGCCGTACCGGCGCGATGTCGTTTTGATCGCGCTTGCGGTTTTGGCGTCAGCCGCGCTCGGCCTCCTGTCGCCCTACTTCCTTCGCATCATTATTGACGATGGCCTGGGCAAAGGGAACCTGCCCATAATCGCGCGCTACACGCTTCTCACCCTCGCGGCGACACTCGGAAGCACGGTTTTCGCGCTCGGCTACGGCTACCTGTCGGTCGTGGTCGGACAGCGGATTATGCGCGATCTTCGCACCCGGCTTTTCGACCATCTGCAAAATATGCCGCTCCGGTTTTTCACGTCCACCCGCACCGGCGAAATCCAGTCCCGGCTCATCAGCGACGTGAGCGGCGTCCAGGGCGTTTTGTCCGACACCGCCGCGAATGTGTTATCCAATGTCACCACGGTATTGTCCACGCTTGTCGCAATGGTGATTCTGGACTGGCGGTTGACGCTCCTCGCGGTCGGCGTATTGCCGCTTTTCGCCGCCCTCGCCGCGCGTATCGGAACCTACGCGGGAACTATTCGCAAGATTTCCGCCAAGCAGAACGCCGACCTTTCGGCGACCATGCAGGAAACGCTGTCGGTTTCCGGGACCCTGCTGACGAAAACATCGGGGCGGCAGGAACTCACGCTCCGCAAGTTCGTGGGCGAGAACGAGGCCCTGACCGAAACGCAGATCAAATCGTCCATGATCATGCGTTACTTCTTCAACCTGATCGGGCTGACGTTCTCCTTAACGCCGGTTCTGGTCTACTGGCTCGCAGGCTACCTGCAAATCGCGCGCGGCGACGCCAAACTTTCCATCGGAACTATTGTCGCGTTCACGGCTTTGCAAAGCCGCTTGTTCTTCCCCTTAACCAGCCTGCTCAATGTGCAGGTCGAGATCGGAAGCGCTCTGGCCCTGTTTGACCGGATTTTCGAGTACCTGGATCTGCCGCAGGAGATCACCGACGCCCCGGATGCAATCTCGCTTGCGCCCCAGGAGGTGCAGGGCGCGGTCACGTTCGAGAATGTCGGCTTCCGCTACGACGCCGACCAAGCCGACCCGACGCTGTCCGGTATTACGTTCGATGCCAAACCGGGCGAGCTGATCGCGCTGGTCGGGGCGAGCGGGGCGGGCAAAACCACGATGACGTACCTGATTCCGCGCTTGTACGACGCCGACACGGGCCGCGTCACCATTGACGGTCACGATGTGAAACAGATCAAGCTTGCCGATCTGGGGCGGCTAATCGGGGTGGTGACGCAGGAAACGTACCTGGTCCACGATACGATTCGCGAAAACCTGCGCTACGGCAAACCCGACGCGAACGATGCCGAACTCGAAGCCGCCGCCCGCGCCGCCGCGATCCATGACCACATCGCAAGCCTGCCCGAAGGCTACGATACGGTGGTGGGCGAGCGCGGCTACAAACTCTCCGGCGGCGAAAAACAGCGAATCGCTATCGCCCGCGCGATTTTGAAAAACCCGCGCATTCTCATTTTAGATGAGGCGACCTCGGCCCTCGATACGCAGTCCGAACGCTTGATCCAGGGCGCGCTGGAAAAACTCGCCGCGAACCGGACCACGTTCGCCATCGCGCACCGTTTGTCCACCATTCTTTCCGCCGACCAAATCTTAGTCATGCGCGACGGCCAGATTATCGAGCGCGGACGCCACCACGACCTGCTCGCCCGGAACGGCCCATACGCCGATCTGTACGCGGCCCAGTTCGAGAAACAACCGCAAACCGAGCAGGCGTTGTCGCCACAAGCGTTGTCGGCGGCGGTCGCGTAGGTTAAGCGGGGCGCGCGGCTCGGGTGCGAAATTTCGCAAAAAACGCGGGTTAAAACCCACGTCTGTGGGCGTTTCGCGCCGGGCGACCTCCGGTCGCAAAACGTTATCGCGCTCGGAAGATGAAGACGAGGTTTCCTCTCATTTTTGTTTGCGTCCGCGAGGACGCCCGGCGTGAAACGCCCACAGACGTGGGTTTTAACCCACGTTCTTTAATTCAACCTCACGATACATCAACCGCAGCAGTCGCCGCACCGACGTTCAAATAGGCCCAAGCAACGCTACCGCGCGCTGACGGTCGCGGACGGCGCGCTGAAAAGTTGGCGCGCGAGTTGGTTGACATCGTCTGCGTTAATGGCGGTAAGCATGGTCTCGAAGTCGGTTTCCCACGCCGCCCCCAACCCCATCGCCTCGGCCCAGCCGGTGCGGAACGCGCGCTCTTTCAAGCGTTGTCGCTTTTGAAGGCGTTCCCGAAACAAGAACGCGCGGGCGCGAGTAAGTTCCGCATCGGTAACGGGGCGTGAGCCATCAACGAGCGGCGCGAGTTCGCGCTTGATCTCCGCCTCGACCGTTCGGGCGTCGCGCGCGCCCACCGCGTACACCGCCCACAAACTTTGCCCGGTTCCGGCTTGAATCGTGGTGCGAATATCGTAGCCGATAGGCGGCGTCGCCGCCGCCGCTTCGCCCGCGTTGATGCTTACAGGCGGCGGCGGGGCGGAGCTTTCAACGGCTCCGGGCGGCGCGACGGGAACGCCTGCAACCGTCGCCGCCTCTCCGCTTGTCACGCCGCCGCCCGTGACTGCCCCCATGCCGCCGTCGCGCAGGTCGCGGAACAAGCGGGCGGATTTGCCGCCGCCGAGAACCGCATCGAGCAGAAGCAGGGTGGCGTAGTTTTTACCGTTGTTCTCGGTTCCGGGCGCAAGATAGCCGACCGCGACCATTCCCGCCCCGCCGCCGCGCGCGAGCGAAACGGGCCGAAGATCCGGCGCAATCCGCTCCGGCGCGAACCGGGGCGGAGGCGGCGTTTTCTTTGCGCCCATCGGCGTGTCGGTCCAGCCGCCCGCGCCCAGATTTTGCTTCACCAGGGCGCGGGCGGTGTCGGGCGTAATGTTCCCGGCGACCACGAACACGGCCCGCTCGGGCCGGAAATAGCGCGCGTAAAAGCGGCGTACCATTGTGGGTGTGATACCGGCGACGCTTTCCGGCGTTCCCAGCGGCGGCGCGCCGTACGGCGCGACCGACCAAACCCGTCGTTTCAATGCGGCAAGCGTGGCCTCGCCCGTGTTGTCGGCTCCCAATGCCAGATCGCGGAGCAGTTCGGTTCGCGCTTCCTCGACCGCGTCCCCGGCGAACTGCGGCGATGCGACCGCGTTCAGAAGCAGGGTACGCGCCGCTTCCTTGACTTCGGTTTCGCTCGCGCCGCTCACCGACCACAACTCCGTAAGCTCGCCCCACGCCACCGCGCCCACGCCGCCGCCTTGCTCATCTATGCCGCGCTGTTGACGTCGCGCTGTTCGGCTATCCGTCGCGCCGAACCACGACCGCGCGATCAGCGATGCGATCCCGCCCTCGTTCCCGCTTTCTTCGGGCGTTCCCGCCCGAAAGAAAACATCCATAGTGACAAAAGGCGAGTTCGGCTCGTACAGCGTGACCAAACGCGCCCCGCCGGGAAGCGCGACAACAACGGGCGTTGTGGAGATTAAAACGCTTTTATCGTCGCCGTCCTCCTGCTTGCCCGCTTTGTCAGCGGCGTTTTGCGATTGCGGCGCGAGCGGCGGAGCCGAAAGCGGAATCGCGGTTTGGGCGCGAACGGACGACGCGCTCGCCCAGGCGGCGGTGACGAACAAAGTTGCGGCAAGCCCGCCGCACGTAAGGTGATAATTGGTAGAACGCTTCATCTGATTTTAAGGCGCGCCGACTGTGTCGTCGCGCGACGGGGTTGCGTCACCGAGAAGCGGCGGCGCGGCGGCGGCGGGCGACAAAGGCGCGCCTACCACAACCACCGTCCGGTTTTGCGGGGCGAGGTAGCGGCGCATCGCGAGGCGCAGGGCGTCATCGGTTGCGGCGTTTGTGCGCGCGACAAGTTTGTCATCGTAGTCGCTCGCACCCCAAACATCGTGAACCGCGAGCCGGGACGCCCACGTTTCCACGGCCCCCTCGGCGTACGCGCGCGCGCCCAGCGCGCTTTGGCGCGCCCGCGTGATAGCGTCGTCGTCGAAGCCGTCGCGCTCCACCCGCGCAAGTTCCGCGACCACGGCGTCCCCCAGCCGTTTGGCGTCGCTCCCCGGCCCTTCGGAGCGTCGCCCGGTCACGGCGATGTAAAACAAACCGTCCCCGTCGCGCTGGGGAAGAAAATCGGCGGTCACGGACAGCGCGGTTCCATTGCGCGCGAGCGGCGCGCCCAGCGCGCCGCTATCGCCGCTCCCGGTCGCAAGAAGCGGCAACAGAACCTCCATCAGCGCGGCGTCGTCCGGCGCGCGCGCAATGCTCGGTCCGCGAAACCCGATCAGCACGGTCACCAAATCGCGGCGCGCGGCGGGAACGGTCGGCGCGGGGGGCGGCTCGCCCGTTCCCCGCGCAGGAGGCGCATCGGACGGCTTGGCATCCGTGACAACGGCGTTTACAGGCGGCGTTTCTTCCTTTGTTTCCGCATGGGGCGGCGCCGCCGAGGGCGCAACCGGCGTCGGCGTCGGTATCACCAAAGCGCGCCCATGTTGCGGGGGAACGGCGGGCGCGACAGGCGGCGCGGCGACCACAGCGGCGTCAATGGGTGTCGGCGCGGTTTGGGGCGCGGGAAACAGCGTATCGGCGGCGGCCCAAACATCGGCGGGGTTCACATCGCCGACCAGCGTCAGGGTCATTTGGGCCGGTTGGTAGTGCGCGCGCCAGTACGCCCGCACCTCGCCCGGCGTGAACCGGCGTATATTTTCTTCCGGCCCCATCAGCGGGAGCCGGTACGGGCTATCCGGCGCGAAAACCGACGCGGCGAGCCGGGAAAGCCCGTTGCGGAGCGGTTCGGCCTCGGCGGTCGCGGTTTCCTGCAAGATCACCGCCCGCTCCGCCTCCATATCCGCCGCGCGAAACGCGGGCCGAAGCGTCATCTGGGCAAGTATTGCGGTCGCCGCGCGCCACGAACTCGCGCGGACCACGGTCGCGAACTGGGTCGCATCGCGGGTCGTGCGGGCGGACAACTCCCCGCCGCGCGCCTCGATTGCGGCGTCCACATCGCCCGGCCTTTGATCAACGCTTCCTTTGAAGACCAGATGCTCGATAAAATGGGCGACGCCGTTGTTGTCCGTCGTTTCCGTCGCCGGTCCCGCGCCCCGGACGCGCAAGTCAACGGCGACCAGCGGCGTGTCCCGCTTCAGCGCCAGAATCACATGAAGGCCGGACGGAAGCGTCCGCCGCACAATCGTGGGCGCGGCCACCGGCTTCAAAGACGCGGGCGACGCTGGAGCCTGCGCTTTTGTTGCTGGCAACGGGGCGGCCATCGCGCCCGGCGATATAATGAAAGGGAACGCCGTGGCGGAAGC
The DNA here is from genome assembly GCA_964252165.1 of uncultured Armatimonadaceae bacterium. Taxonomy (GTDB): domain Bacteria; phylum Armatimonadota; class Armatimonadia; order Armatimonadales; family Armatimonadaceae; genus CAXUMS01. The sequence goes on along the minus strand of CAXUMS010000010.1, from coordinate 32,511 downwards.
GAGGAAGCGCGTCCGCCGCGACCCGCAACGAAATCGTAAAATCACCTTTTGAAGTTCGCGCCCGCCGCGCGTGTTCCCTGCTTTTCAGTAAAAGGATGAAGGATGAAAAGGGGGAAGCCCCCCGGAGGCCCCCTAACCCCCAATAAGGGGGGGACAAGAGCCTGTTGCCAAAGGCTACCCATTGTTTCGTGAGGTAAAGGCGTCGCCGCCTGGTTGTTCTGGTCCCCCCCTTATTGGGGGTTAGGGGGCCTCCGGGGGGCTTCCCCCTTTTCATCCTTTATCCTTCATCCTTTCCTTTCACCGCCCATGATCTTATTCGAGCCGCGCCTTCGTAAAAACATAGACAAGACGCTTTTGTTTGCGGTCGCGTGCCTGATGGGGTGTAGTTTGGTCGCCATTTACGGCGCGACCGAATCGCGTTTCGGCCCGATGATGGCGGTTCGTCAGGGCGCGTACTTTGTTGTCGGCCTGGTTTTAATGGCGTATATCGCATCGCGCGACTACAGCCGCGCGCCCCGGTACGCGTTCTTTTTGTACGGCGCCAATCTGGTTTTGCTTCTTGTCGTTTTGTTTGCGGGCGGCGACGCCAAAGGCGCGGCTCGCTGGATACCGCTTCCGATTCCCGGCATGGAGTTCAAGTTACAGCCGTCGGAGTTCGCCAAAGTCAGCATTATCCTCACGCTCGCCGCGTACCTGACCCACTTAGGTCCTCGGATCGCCGAGTTTAAGAATTTGCTGCTCACGCTTGCCCATGTCGCCGTTCCCGCGCTTTTGATCGCCAAGCAACCGGATCTGGGAACCGCGCTAGTTTTCATCGCCATCTGGACCGGCATGACCTTTTTGGCGGGCGCGCGCTGGCAGCATCTGGGCGGTCTTGCGGTCGCGGGCGCGCTTTTGTTCACGTTTGCGTGGCAGGCCAATGTATTGAAGCCGTACCAGAAGGACCGGGTGCGGACATTTATGAATCCGGAGAGCGATAAGCAGGGCAAGGGGTACCACGTCATCCAAAGCCAGATCGCTATTGGCGGCGGTCAGGCGACCGGTCAGGGGGTGGGGAACGGGATGCAAACCAACGGGCGTTTTATCCCCGAAAACCACACCGACTTTATCTTCACCGTGGTCGGCGAGGAAGGCGGTTTTGTCGGCGCGTGCGCTCTGCTCGCCGTGTACGCCGTGATTTTGTGGCGGGGCATGACCACGGTCGCCGAGTGCGAGGACCCGCTGGGCCGTTTGATCGCGGGCGGCATCGTTACCCTGCTCGCGTTCCACCTCACCGTCAATATCGGCATGACGTGCGGCATCATGCCCGTGGTCGGCGTCCCGCTCCCCCTGATGAGTTTCGGCGGCTCGGCGAGCTGGGCCAACCTGATCAGCATCGGCCTGCTTCTCGGCATCCACATGCGCCGCCATAAAATTTTCTTTTAGCCGCCGCGTTACCGAATCATCCCAACCGCGCGACGCAACCGCAGGCGTGAGACCAGAAGCCTCTTACAGCGTCGTCGGTCGCCGGTAGCCCCGTCCCTGTGACTACCCCCGACAACCTTTCTCTAACGTTATTGACGCTTCCTGCGCATTTCCGTCCCACAAAGGAAATGCACGTTAACACATCGAACTATATCTTGCGCGTTTGGCCCCGCTATCGACAACATCTGCTCTTTTAATCGAACCAAATTGGCATTGAAACAATTGGCGAACGATCCGCCCCCAACCTTCGCCCCGCTTTTAATCGAACCAAATTGGCATTGAAACCAAGAAATACAAACCGCGCCAAATTCCGCGTGATACCTTTTAATCGAACCAAATTGGCATTGAAACCTGAAAGTGTGGTTTAAGTCGGGAACTTCATAGTATCTTTTAATCGAACCAAATTGGCATTGAAACGTAGATCTATCTGACGCCGTTGCGCGTTGTCCGCTTGCTTTTAATCGAACCAAATTGGCATTGAAACCGAGGGGAACAGATACCGCTGCCGTCGCGAACTGACCTTTTAATCGAACCAAATTGGCATTGAAACGAGGACGTGCTTCAATGACGCCTGCATGGACGAAAACTTTTAATCGAACCAAATTGGCATTGAAACCACTACTCGCCTATCAGCTTCCAATACCGCGACACAGCTTTTAATCGAACCAAATTGGCATTGAAACTCATAACGCTGATGTCGCCTTTAACTGTTTCAAACACTTTTAATCGAACCAAATTGGCATTGAAACCAATGGGCGCGAACATTGCGCCCTGCGGCGGCGCGTCTTTTAATCGAACCAAATTGGCATTGAAACGAATAAAGGCGATAACGTCGCCGTGGCTCGTCTCTGCGACTTTTAATCGAACCAAATTGGCATTGAAACGATTGACGACGACGCCCGACGGCTCGGCGAACGCGCTTTTAATCGAACCAAATTGGCATTGAAACAGGAGATCGCGGACAAGCGAACGTTTCACCGGTTGGCTTTTAATCGAACCAAATTGGCATTGAAACCGTTTTCCATATCCTGCACCTGCACGTCGTCATCGGTCTTTTAATCGAACCAAATTGGCATTGAAACCTTTGAAAGTCGCCCCCGAGCGCGGCGTCAATGCCGCCTTTTAATCGAACCAAATTGGCATTGAAACTCGCAACCTGAACGCCCCGGTCGTGGTAGATTTTGACTTTTAATCGAACCAAATTGGCATTGAAACTTTCGTATACGGACAAACAACGCGGGTGGAATGAATCTTTTAATCGAACCAAATTGGCATTGAAACTTACCGGGCGCAGCAACTCCCTGCGGCGTTCCCTCCTTTTAATCGAACCAAATTGGCATTGAAACGAAGCGGCGCATCATCGGCGCGTGTTCGTTCGTGGTCTTTTAATCGAACCAAATTGGCATTGAAACACAGGCCCGCCGCCTGAAGCGCGAGCGAGCCGCGTACCTTTTAATCGAACCAAATTGGCATTGAAACTGCAGAAGATTGCGACGACCCTGCCGATCACCGATGCTTTTAATCGAACCAAATTGGCATTGAAACCAACGAGGGTGCGCGAATAATAATCGCCTTCAACATACTTTTAATCGAACCAAATTGGCATTGAAACATTGTCGGGCGCGCAAAAATACAACCTCCCCCTCCTCTTTTAATCGAACCAAATTGGCATTGAAACCAACGCCCTATGTGGTACTGGGAGGACCGGCAACGGGCTTTTAATCGAACCAAATTGGCATTGAAACCCCTGGTGGACGCGGCGACATGGGAAGCGGCGAACCGCTTTTAATCGAACCAAATTGGCATTGAAACCTCGCACGACGGCTTACAACAACGCGGCGGCGGTAGCTTTTAATCGAACCAAATTGGCATTGAAACAACAGGTCCACGATCACTGCGTGGCAATGGCGCGACCTTTTAATCGAACCAAATTGGCATTGAAACCAACCAGGCAGGGCGCAGATCGCAGTCCAAACAGCTTTTAATCGAACCAAATTGGCATTGAAACCCGCCTGCGCCCATAAATCTTCGTGTTTCATAGCGTCACTTTTAATCGAACCAAATTGGCATTGAAACCGAGGAACAGTCTGTCGTTTCGGCGACATCCCGTGCATCTTTTAATCGAACCAAATTGGCATTGAAACGCGCCGGGGCATATGGAACGATTTTTGAAGGGAAATACTTTTAATCGAACCAAATTGGCATTGAAACTCGTGCCAGCCGGTGATGTAGTTGCCGCCCAGACGAACTTTTAATCGAACCAAATTGGCATTGAAACTCAACAAGTAGGCGGCACATCCTTTGTGAAATACGTCTTTTAATCGAACCAAATTGGCATTGAAACGAACAAACGACGCGGCTACATGGGGTAGTTTTGCACACTTTTAATCGAACCAAATTGGCATTGAAACCTTTGCCTGTTGCTGAAATCGCGGACGACAACGCGCACTTTTAATCGAACCAAATTGGCATTGAAACTTCCGATGCCCCGGTTTCGTCGGGTGTCCAGATCTTCCTTTTAATCGAACCAAATTGGCATTGAAACCAAATCCAGTACGCCGTTGTCCACGGCAAACAGCCACTTTTAATCGAACCAAATTGGCATTGAAACCCGCTTCGCCGCGCAACTTTTGCGACAATCGCGGATCTTTTAATCGAACCAAATTGGCATTGAAACCCGCGAGGGAGCCACGCGAGGACGGCGACGCCAGGACTTTTAATCGAACCAAATTGGCATTGAAACGACGCCTTGATGTGTATATCGGCGTTCTGCCGCGCGTCTTTTAATCGAACCAAATTGGCATTGAAACTTTTAGAACACAACCCGAACGCTTTTGTTTCGGTTGACCTTTTAATCGAACCAAATTGGCATTGAAACGACGCCTTGGCGAGATCGGCGGCGCTTAGGCTAAGTGCTTTTAATCGAACCAAATTGGCATTGAAACGGTAGATGTCCCGCCTGCATCGACGTTTTGCTCGATGTCTTTTAATCGAACCAAATTGGCATTGAAACTCAGCAGTTCCGACGTTGCGCCGTTTATTTTCTCCTCTTTTAATCGAACCAAATTGGCATTGAAACGAAGGGTCATTGACGTACCGCCTACGAGCGGGGCCTCTTTTAATCGAACCAAATTGGCATTGAAACATGCGCGGCGATCTCGGGCGTATCGTCTTTCGTCGCTTTTAATCGAACCAAATTGGCATTGAAACCGCCCTGATCTCGCGCCGGTTACCACCGACGCCACGCCTTTTAATCGAACCAAATTGGCATTGAAACCCGGTGATGATAAAAGGGGCCTGTCTGCCCAAAACGCCTTTTAATCGAACCAAATTGGCATTGAAACCCGAACACCGCAGACGGCCCGCCCCGCGCGCCGAGGTCTTTTAATCGAACCAAATTGGCATTGAAACCTCGCTTGCCGAACTTGACCCGGTAACGCTCGCGCAACTTTTAATCGAACCAAATTGGCATTGAAACAACTAAATATCGCCTTTGACGCGGACGCCGCGCTTGCCTTTTAATCGAACCAAATTGGCATTGAAACAAAACTGACGCCCCGGCAGGTAAACGGAGAAATCCGGCTTTTAATCGAACCAAATTGGCATTGAAACCGTTGTCAAGCATCTTTTGTTTTTGCTTTGACTGTCTTTTAATCGAACCAAATTGGCATTGAAACACGCATCAACGGACGCAAGCCCGCCGACATAATCACCTTTTAATCGAACCAAATTGGCATTGAAACTCTGGGACGTTCGCCGGGCGGGGTGGGATACGAGGAACTTTTAATCGAACCAAATTGGCATTGAAACGGGCGGCGACACGGACGTACAGCCTTGCGGCGTCGCGCCTTTTAATCGAACCAAATTGGCATTGAAACGGCCAGTTGGTACGCGCGCGATTGCGAGACGCCCAGACTTTTAATCGAACCAAATTGGCATTGAAACCAGGGGCGGCGGCGGGCGCGGGGACCGGCTCGGCGGCGACCAGCTTTTAATCGAACCAAATTGGCATTGAAACAAGCAACCGCGCGCGACACCCTTTATAAGATTTACCCTTTTAATCGAACCAAATTGGCATTGAAACCCTCAATCAACGCCTCGTCACCATCTGCGCCCAATGCAGCTTTTAATCGAACCAAATTGGCATTGAAACAGCAAACCGAGCTTTGCGCGCCCTTCCGCCTCGCCTTTTAATCGAACCAAATTGGCATTGAAACTGATGTGGACCGGGGCGGTGATTTGCCGCAAATCTCCCTTTTAATCGAACCAAATTGGCATTGAAACCGGCCACAATCTCACCTAATTTTCGGCGCAAGAAGCCTTTTAATCGAACCAAATTGGCATTGAAACCCCTAAGCATTTGAGCAGGTTCGCCTCGTTGAACAGCTTTTAATCGAACCAAATTGGCATTGAAACGTTGAAGGCCGCGCGCGTACTCGCGATATTTGGGGACTTTTAATCGAACCAAATTGGCATTGAAACCAGTTTTTCGATAACCGCCATGCGTTCTTTGAGTTTGTCTTTTAATCGAACCAAATTGGCATTGAAACCACTTTATGGACACGATTTGCGCGACGGTTTGGGAACTCTTTTAATCGAACCAAATTGGCATTGAAACTTCGGCGGAGCCGGGTCGGTCCTGCTCTCGAAACCGCTTTTAATCGAACCAAATTGGCATTGAAACAATGCAGGGGGAGGGAATCGAACCCCCGACCGCTGACTTTTAATCGAACCAAATTGGCATTGAAACACATGCGCTCGGCAAGTTTTGCGCGGGTCATTTTCACGCCTTTTAATCGAACCAAATTGGCATTGAAACCAATAAAGAGGCGGGGCGGAATGCGTTGAATGTGCGCCTTTTAATCGAACCAAATTGGCATTGAAACACAAAGTCGGCGAAAACTTCCAGCAAACGTTTATCGCCTTTTAATCGAACCAAATTGGCATTGAAACCGCTAAAAGACTTGAAAGCCACATTCATTGGGGGCGGCTTTTAATCGAACCAAATTGGCATTGAAACCATGGTTGATGGTCGCGCCGCCCTCTTGCGGCTCATCCTTTTAATCGAACCAAATTGGCATTGAAACCCAAACTGATACGTTTTTGTGAACGCATCAGTCATGCTTTTAATCGAACCAAATTGGCATTGAAACAAGCGGAGCGCATCGTTTACGCCGATATGGACGCGACCTTTTAATCGAACCAAATTGGCATTGAAGGTGGGGGCCGTCCCGCGATGCCAACATCGGACTCCGGCTTTATGGGAGGCCGCTTGGGGTTGAAGCGACCGCGGGCGCTCGTTGTGTAATCTTTAGGAAAGCGGCTTGCTTTCGTAGAAGGAGATCCAACGCTCGTGTTCAAATCGCCGTGGGTCGTCGTTGTTGCGATTGTCGTGGTCGGATGCCTGCTTTGGGCCGCCGTGAAGGCGGGCGGGCGGTTCTCCCGGTGGCTCCACGAACCCATTGAGCCGGACAAGCCGCGCTGGACCTACGCCCTGACGCCGATAGCCGCTGCGCTCGCCCCGCTCGCCGCGTTTTCGGCATTGCTGCCGTCGTATCTCAATCAGCAACAAAGCGACCGCAAATTTATGGCGGAGGCGGTGCGAAGCCGCAACGACGCCGAGTGGCAACGGGCGCGGCTCGACACGGAAATGTGGAACACGCAGTTCGCGGAAACCGAAACGCGCTTCGCCAGCACGAACGAGCAAACGCGGGCTATCGCGGCCCTGCAACTCGCCGATCTTGACGTCTCCCCCAAACCCGCCGCGACCGGCGACGCCCCAAGCGACGCCAACTATCCGCACTTCGCGCCCGCCTACGTGCAACTCGCGGTCGCTTTGCCGATGGAACAAAGCCCCGGCGCGCGTGCGGCCTTAGTCATGGCTTTGCAGAAACTGATCGACTTCGCCCGGAACAAGCGAAACCGCGAATGGCAATACGGGCTTGCCAATCAATTGGCCGACACGAACCGACAAACCAAGCGCGCATTAACGGACGCCCTCGCCCATTACGCCGCCGCGAACAACGTCCAAGCGCGCCCGACTCTTGCGACTCTTGCGGTTGTCGCGCCGTTCACGTCCGATGAGGAAACCACGATGGTAACGCTGCGGGATGTGATGGCGACCGACGCGTTCCAGGCCGAAAAGCGGATCGAGACCCGCCTGCGCGCCGCGATGACCGAGAACGCGCGGCGCGCCTCCGATGCGGCTTTGCTTGCCACTGTGCGGGGGCGCGCGGCCCATCTCGCGGACGTGCGGGAGGCGCTCGCGACCGCGCTTTGCGCGCTCGAAGCGCCTCCCGGCGCATCCGCAAAGAACGACGCCGCAAGCGTCGTTTCCAATGCCGCCGCGACAATCGGGTCCGCTACCGCCCCGGTTGCGGACGCGCTTCAAGCGCTTCCGGTTCCGTTGCCCGCGCTTCCCAAGCCGCCGCCCGCATCCGACAGCGCGCGAACGCCGCTCCGCTTGCAGTTGCAAGACTGTTTTTTGGCCGGGGCGGATCTTCGCGGGGCGTTTTTGTCTAACGCGGATTTGACCGGCGCGAACCTGAACGGCGCGAACCTCGCCGGGACCAACCTTGCGACCGCGAACGCCGAGGCCGCGCGCCGCCTGCCGCCGTCGGCGGCGAAGGCCGTGTTCGACCCGGAGCGCAAGCGCATGGAGACGTTGCGGATAAAGTACCCGCACTTCCCGTGGCCCGTTGCCAAGCCAATACAAAATGCTTCGGGCGCCCCGCCCCAATCCGCTACCGCGCCCAACGCGCAAAAAGACGTGGGGACAGCGGGAAGCGTTGCGCCGTAAACGTGGCAAAACCGCGCGGGCGCAAGGGCTTTCGGCCCCCGCGCCCGCGCGGTTTCTCCTTTTCCTTATGAACGACTTAACGACAAATCGTAGAAAGGTCGCGCCGCGCTTGCTCGCTAATCCTTAATGACGCGGGATGTGATGAAGACCATAATCTCCGAACGGCCTTTGCGCTTGGTTTCCGAGCGGAACAGCTGACCGAGGAACGGCATGTCGCCGAGGAACGGAACCTTCTGGATGTTCTTGATGTCCTGCTCGCGAATCAAGCCGCCGATACCGATGGTTTCGCCGTCCTTGACGCGAATCGTGGTGTCCACAAACCGGGTCGCGATCTGCGGCAACGAAATGCCGTTCGCGAGCGTCAGGAACGACGAGATGGTGGAAACCTCGGGGTGGACGTACAGCGTGATCGTGCCGTCCGGCGACGCTTTACCGGTCACCTTGAGCGTGATACCGACCGTGGCGGTTTCGGTTTGGATGTTCTGCCCTTGCGGGGTTTGCTGGATGTTGATGACGTACTTAACCTGATCGCCAATAAATACCACGGCGGGCTGACCATCCAAAGCGGACAGGTTTGGGCTTGCGAGCGTGCGGGCCTTGTTGTTGGTTTCGAGCGCGTCCAGATTAACGCCAATGGTGTAAGGCGAGCGGAAGATCGCCCCGAAGCCCTGACCGCCGCTCGCGGGAAGCGTGCCGCCCGGCCCGATAGTGCCGATCTTGCGGGCTTCTTCGCTGTTGCCGACCTGAACGGTGCGCGAAAAGTCGTAGCGCAAACCGAGTTGCCGGGCGTCGTCCGAGTTGACATCTACGACGCGCGCCTCGAACATCATCTGCGGGATTCGGATGTCTACCTGCGCCAGCACCTCGCGCGCCCTTGCCAGATCGCCGGGCGAGCCGGATAAGAGTAGGACGTTCGCTGAATTGGCCGACGCGGTCGCACCGGCGGGGTTCGCGGTTCCGCCGCCGCCGCCGCTCGACCCGCTCAGGGACGGCGTCGAGTACGACGCGCTCGCGCCGGACGAGCCGCTGTTGAACCGTTGCGTCGGTCCGGCGGTCGCCGAAACCGTGGGAACGAACCGGGCGAGAATGCGCACCAGATCATCCGGGCTTGCGTACTTGACCACGTACAGGTCGGTTCCCGAGATATTGGACGGGCCGGAAACCGCTTGCTCTAATTTCTCCACAAACGTCCGGGCGAGCGCGACACGATCTTTGGTGTCGGACAAAACCAGAAGCCGGGGCGTGGCCGGGTTGACGACCTCGTTTTTGTCGCCCGCGTCGGGCAGGCGCATGCCGGGGAAACGCTCGCCCAGCGCTTTGGTTACCGCAAAGGTAGTGGCGTAACGGTACGGGATAAACTCGGTCACCATCTGGTCGGGCTTGTACGACGGCTGGGTGATCGCCGCGACCGATGCGGGCGTGCCAACCACATACGCATTGCCGAACTCGGCGTATTGGAAGCCGGACAAGCGGGCGACCATGTCGAGCGCATCGGACAAGGCGACGCGTTTCAGCGTGACCGTGATAATGCCTTTGACATCCGCGCCGGTGACGATGTTGACGCCGCTTTGAAGCGACAATGCTTTCAGCACATCGTTGATGTCGGCGGCGACAAAATCGAGCGACACGCGCCGCTCAGCGCTTCCGAAACCGCCGGACGGGGTCATTAACTCGGTGTCCCGACCCTGCGACGCATTCGCGGCGGCGGCGACGGGAAGCCAGGCGGGCGGGGCCGCCGCGCCGCGACTTGCGTACGCAACGCCGATGGGAACCAGAACCGGCTTGCCGGTCTTGGTTTTCTTGGCCGACGCAACCGGGGCGGCTTTGCGCGCGGCGACAACCGGGGCGGGTTTGGCGGGCGACGCCGCGACAACGCTTTTTTCCGCGATCGTGACCACGGCGCGAACCGGCGCGACGACCGGGTGAACCGACGCGGCGATGTGAACCGAGCCTGCGGGCGTGACGACCGCGCCGGGCTGGATTAAGCGTCCGCTCGACTTCTCCGGGGCGGTCGGCGCGCCATTGACGCCCACCGACGACGGCGACGAGAAGTCCACAAACGCGGACCGGGGCGACGCGGCGACGGGAGCTTGAGTGATGACCGGGGCTTTCACGGTCGCGGCGACAAGCGCGGCGGGGGCTTTCGCCTGCGGCGCGGACGCCTTGATAACGCCCGGCGCGGGTTTGACCGTAGCGGCGGGATGGGCCGCAACCGATGAGCGCTTGGCCGCGCTCTTATCGGCGTTTCCGGCGACAACCGGGGCGGATTTTGAACGGGTCGGGCGGGGGGCGGTGTCGCGATGATGCGTACGATGGCGTTTCGCCTGTCCACGCTGGCTTGCGGCGGCCTGAGCGACATCGTCCGCACTGGTTGAGATTGTCGCTACGCTGGTTCCCGCAACGCCCAAAAGCGCGAAAGCGAGAGCGTAGAGCCGCTGACGGCTGGTGTTTGCTGTGTTGTTTTGCACGAGAATTCTGTCCCCTTACTTGCCCGCCGCGATGGAAGCGGGGGTGGGCGCGGCGACGGTTGCGCCGCCGTTGCTGCTGGTGATGACGTTGCCGGTGACGCCCGCCGCGTTGGTAGTGGTTGCGGGCGCGGGACCGTTGTTATTCTGGGTTTTCGGCGCGCCCATGTTTAGGGTAATGGTGCGCGAGCCGCTTTTAATATCAATGCCGCTGGCGAAGATCGCAACGACCCGGTAGCCGTTCCCGATCTCGTCGCCGATTTTCACAAACCGACGCTCGGCGGTTTCGCCCGCCCCGCCGCGCAAAATCGCGACCGAGTTGCGGGAATAGCGACCCGCGCCCTCGGACGTGACCACGCCGGTCAGGACATAGGCGGGCGGCGGAGCGGTGGGAAGAACGAACGGCGTCACCGCCACTCCCGCCGCGCCGCCCGGCCCGTTGTTGATCGAGTCCATCACACCGGCGAAACCGTCGGGCCGACCGGTTTTGTTCTTCAGGCCGAGCAGACGCTCCAGATTGTTCGCGTTCCGCACCGGGGCGGAAACGCCAATGGGAACGATGGGCGCAAGGGGGGCGACCGCATTCGGGTCTACCGGGGCGGCGGGGCCGGACGGCAAAAACGGGTCGGGTCCGGTTTCCATCAGCGTCACATTGGCGAGGTCCGCGACCGTCGCCGCCGGCGTAATCGTGGGCGCCGCGAGCGGCGTACTGGGCGTCGCCGCCTCGCCGGGCTTGCCGTTTTCAGCGACAACGGGCGCGGCGGGGGCGGATTGCGGCGCTAATATCTGAATTCCTGCGAAGACGAACAAACCGAGCGCGAAGATGATCAGCGCGATCAGTTTGGGCATATCTTTCTTGTCAACTTGTTTCATGGAAACGCTTTCCTGCGCGGAGGTTCCGTCTTCTACGCTTTGGGACCGGCGAGGGATAAGGGCTTGGACGCGGTTCCGCCGGGGCGGGCTTGGGCCGTTTTGTTTCGAGCGGCGTTAGGAGCCGCGCCGCCGCCGCTACTTGCCGTCGCGGCGGGTGCCGCGACTGGCGCGGGGGCGTCGGGGAAGATAAAGCCGGTGAGATTGATGTTCACGGTGAGCGTGGGCGATTTTCCGTACACGGCGGCGGGCGGCGCGACACGCACCGATTCCACCGCGAGAATTTTCTGGAACTTGGTCAAGCGGAACAACAACTTGTTCACGTTCCAGTACGTTCCCCGCACCTGAAGCTCAATCGGCTGCTTGCTATACGGTTGCGGTTTCCACGTTTTGCGCGCTTCTTTGTCGGCGGGCATCGGCGCGGGCGCTTCCAGCGGTCCGGGACGCACCGCGTCCACCTTCAGGTTCACGGACTTCGCGAGCGTTTCCACCTGCTGCAAAAGGCTGGGGATATATTCGTTGGCCGCAACCGAGGTTTCCAGAAAGCGCAATTCGCCGCGCGTGGTTTCGTACGTCGCCTTGACCGCCGTCAGCTCGCGGGCGATCTGCTCGCTTTCCTTAACGGCGCCGACCTTTTCCGCCACCTGAACTTTGAGGTCTTCAATCTGGCCTTTCTGCCATGTGAACAAGCCCGCCGTGGAAACCAGAACCACGCCCATCAGGCCGCCAAGCGCGATACACGTTTGCTTGGAGGGCTTCAGCGTAAACGGCGTTTTGGCGGGTTTGTTGGATTTTGCCGCCGCGTCCTTCGTCGCTCCGTTGTTTTCCACGGTGTCCGTCGTTTTCGATTTTCCGAGCGAGAACTTAGCCATTTGCGCCGCCTCCTTTTCCCGTAGATCCGGTTTGCCGCGCGGCCTGCGCCGCCTGTTTCGGAGCGGGCGGCGGGGGCGGCGGGGCCGTCATCGGCGTCAGATGCGCGGTCAGGTCAAAGGACACTTTCTGAACCGGGTCGGCGGCATCGGTGTTGTTTTGCGTTTGTCGCAGGGTCACATTATCGAACAGGTGTAAACGGTTGCCTTGCAGCTGCGTAATCATCTGACCCACGCGAGTTTGCGATGTGGTCATGCCGCTCAACTGGATCGTGGCGTCCTCGGACGTCCCGGACGATTGCAAGGTGGACAGCCACGTTTCCGACGGTACGGCCTGCGAAACGACCTGCAGCACACCGCGCCAGCGCATGGTGTTGAGCTGGGCGGATTTTAGCGTCGCCACTTTGGGCGTAAGTTCAGCGGTTTCTTCTTTGGTTTTTTTGATGTCGGCGATGATTGGTTTGAGGTTCGCCATCGCTTCGTCGGCTTGTTTAAGCTGGCTCCCCAGAACAACTTGTCGCGCTCCCATAAGAGAAACCGTAACACCGAGTAAGATGGCGGACGCGGTAAGCCCGAGGAACAACTGCCGCGTTATCCGCTCGACCTTCTTTTTTTCCTCGCGCCGCGCGGCGATTAAGTTTAGATTAGGCATTGTTTCTACTCCTGCGGAGTAAGCAAGAAAGTTAGGAGCAAGAAAGCCAGAGAGTCAGAAGGGAGGGCTTTGCGTCAACCGTCAGGTTCTGACTTTCTCGCTTTCTTGCTATCAACTCTCTTGCTTAAATCTTGGCTCCCGCCGTGGTTGATGTCAGGTGTTCCTTGACCGCGAGACCCAGCGCGATACCGAGGCGCGGCGCTTGTTCACGTAGCCACGGCGTCGCTTCCGGCGAAGCGTCTATGTAAGGGTTGTCGAACGCATCGCCGACGCGGGTGTCCACGCCGAGGCGGGCGTTCATGTACGGGGCGAGACCGATCATCTGGGCCGACCCACCGGACAGGATAATCTCGGCGAGCGGTTGCGAACCGGTGCCTTCCGGCAGTTGCGATTGGTAGTAGTTAATCGAGCGGCGCACCTCGCGGAGCAACTCATCCAAGATGCTTTGCAACATACGCGGCGTTTCCAACTCCGCTTCGCTTCCGCCGTCCACCAAGCGCCGGAGGTCGGTTTCGCCTTTGCGGTGTTCGGCCTCGGCGATGTCCACGCGCAACTGGTTTTTCAGCGCGTCGGTGAACGTATCGCCCGCAATCGGGATCGAGCGGGTAAGCGCGAACTGCAAACCGGCGACAATCGTCACCTCGGTATGGGACGCGCCAATGTCTACGAGAGCGCGTAACGCGCCGTCGCCGAACTGCGCGCGGTTGCACTCGATCAAGGCGCGCTGAAGCGCGAACGCCTCGACATCAATGCACACGGCTTCCAGGCCCGCGCGCTCCAAGGCGCCGATACGCGAATCCACCATCTCGCGCGGCGCGGCGACAATCATCACGTGCATCTGGGCGGGTTCGTCCTCGACATCGCCCAGAATTTCAAACGCGAGCGCGGCGTCTTCGACATTCGACGAGATCAGTTTCCCGGCCTCGAAGCGAATGGATTTTCTTAATGCGGCCTCGGGCATACGCGGCATCTGCACCTGTCGCACGACCACGGTCGGGCCGGACACGGCCATCACCGCGCCGGTCGCCGAGATGTTGGCGGCTTTGAGCATTTGCCTAAGGGCCGCGCCGACGCTTTCGCGGTCCATCACGATACCGTCGCGAACCGCGCCCGGCGGCGTTTTTTGCTGGGCGGCGCGGATCACGCGAAAACCGTCGCGGGTGGCGTCTACCTGCACGGCCTTCAGGTTGGCGGAGCCTATATCAAGGCCAATCAGCGTTTCTTTACCAAACAAGGATGCAAAGGCGGACACGAAAATTTCCTCCCAGCGGCTTACCCACGGTTTGCGGACGCGGCGATACGAAAAAAAAGAAAACAAATCCCGCAAAACCGCGTTGCGAACAGCGCGCATCACGTTAAGCCGTAATGCGCCGCCGCCTGACAAAGCGCGTATGCCCTTATTGTCGGAAATCCGCCCGGAAACTATAGATATAACCGGGTGTGAAAACCGGCGAAATGTGGAACGGGTGTATGTAGTCACGCTTGGGAGCGGCGTCAACATAATCCGCTTATTGACCCGAACGGTACAATAACGATGATAAAGGCCCATTACGCTTTATGAAAACTCATTCTGCTGGGACGAAGGACGCGATGGCGCCGTCACACGATTCCGAAGAACGCCGCGCCATGCGTCCGGTTGAAGAAATTCCCTATATTCCAGTGTCGGTTGGCGATCTGGACGAGATTACGTTTCTGCGTGAGGCCAGCTCACGAGCCACTCAGGAGGCGCGGCGTGACCTGTTAGCGCAGGGGATTGGTTTGGTCACGGGTGAGGGGAAGCGTGTTGTACGCCAAAACAGCGACGGCTCGGTGGAAATCCTTCCGGTCACGCGTAAGCGAAACCGCCGTGTACAAGAGCGACAAAACCTCGAATGAAGCCGCGCCTGCTTCTTTTCGCGGGTCCCAATGGCTCCGGGAAAAGCACGCTCACCACGCCTTTGAGACGGTGTTTTCTCATCCCAGCGCCTTGCTCGATATGCGGCTTTGCCGCGCCGCCGGTTTTGAGATTGTCGTTCTTTTCGTTACCACCGAAAATCCAGAAATTAACGTCACTCGTGTAGCGGGGCGCGTCCAGGCGGGAGGTCACTCGGTAACCCCCGAATAAAATCCGAAGTAGATACCAGCGCGGTATGCGCCTTTTGCCGCGGATTGTGGAGGACGCCGACCGAGCGGCTATTTTTGACAATACCGGGACCATTCCTCGCGTTTTCGCCTTTCACGCGGGTGCGCCGCTGGCATCGCAAGATGATATACCTTTCTACTTGATAAAGCGTCTTTACGGTCCCTTGAGGGAACGTCGAAAGGACGCCTTCACGTTGACGACACTTTATCCCTCGTTGCGTATTTGTCAGGAATCGAACGAAGAGGCTTTTCAAGATGGTCGAGTTGTATGGCAAAGCCAACACTATGTTGTGACAACCGATGCCACTGGTCCGATACGTCATGATCGCTTGTTGCTTGAAGGACTTGAAGGATCGGTTCCAAACGGCGCGTTTGGGCGAATCCGCTACAAAGATGGCGCAGGAGCCATTTCACTGGCTTCATGAACGCCGCCGCTACTCTAACACAATGGTGCGAAACCGAGTTCGCCGTTAAAACAAAAAGGCCACGGACTATTGTCCGTGGTCTTCTTGTTTTTGATGGCGTTGCGAAAAAGAGCGGGATTTGCGTTTATGGTTGTTCCACATCGAACATAGACGTGAACGATGGATTGCCCGGCGTTTCCGCTTTTTGCGCGGCTTGCACGCTGTTGAAAACGGTTTCGCCTTTCGACCACTTGCAGTGTCTGTCCATGTAGCCGTAGTTCGAGCCGCCGCTGTGCCGGAACGAAATGCGCCACCCGCCGCCGCTGATGTTGAGCGGCTTTTCGTTGACGTTGAAAACCGCGCTTGCCGCGTTGTTGCTCGCGGTCGGGTCCGTTGCGCTGACCGACCCGCCGACATCAATCACGCCCTTGTAGATGGTTCGGTCGCCGCCCAGAAGCCGGGTGAAAAAGCCGAGATTCGGGTTGTTTTTGGTTCCATTGACATTGTCCGCCCCGTTGTCGGTGATCCATGCCGTACTGCCGGGCTTTTTCACGGCGGCGAGCGGCGACCCGCCCTGCGCGCTCCCCGCCCCGGTTTGTCCGTTGGGAACCTGGTTGTATTCCACAATAGTCGCTACCGGAACATAGTTCAAGGCGCGGGGCGCGCCGCCGAGCAGGTTCTCGCTGTCTTTGGCGGACGAGTAAGCGAAAACGCCCCCGGCGGCGCTGGAGTTGGTCGTGCTGTTGTACGCGTTTGTGGAATCAACAACGCCGCTTTGAATATACGACGGGAGAACCTGCCACCAGAAAACCTGCGTGTTGTTCGGCGCGGGCGGAAACGAATTATTGGTGTTGCCGGGCCGCGTGTCATCGTAGTCCTGCGCATACATCAGCGCGCCTTTGGTGATCTGGTTCAGGTTGGACAAGTACGATGTCGCGCGGGCTTTTTGGCGGGCCTGGGCGAAAACGGGGAACAAGATCGCCGATAAAATCGCGATAATAGCGATAACAACAAGTAACTCGATCAAGGCGAAGGCGCGGCGGCGTGCGGATGCACGGCGGTTTCGGGACGCCCCCGATGTGACAGAGCGGAACGATGAAAACAAAAACAGACAAACCTCCCCAAGCGGTGTGGGCGAACGCCCCGCAGGATAACGGGGCGTCGCGCTTATGCAACATAGCAATATCTAACCAACAGCGGTTAATCCGCCTTGCGGACGCCGACGCCGGATCCGAGCGGCGACTGCGCCGCCGAAGCGGAGCGCTACGTGGTCGCACGGGCGATTAAGGTAACCGGAAGAGTGGAACGGCAGTTATCCGACGCTTCCCCTTCGATCAAGCGGAGCAGATGCTCCACGGCGCGACTGCCGATTTCTTCAAACGGCTGCCGGATAGTGGTCAAGCCGCCGAAAACCGTTTCGGCGAGCAGGGAATCGTCGAAGCCCGCAAGCGCAATGTCGCCGGGTATCCGCCGGTTGCGGCTCAAGACCGCCTGTCCCATACAGGCGGCCCATTGGTCGGTGCAAACGAAAATGGCGGTGGGAGGATGCGGCAACGCGAGCCATCCGTCCAAAACCGCGCCGTACGCGGCGGTTCCGCTCGCGCGGATGTCCCGGTCATGCGAGGCGAGTTCCGGGCCTATGGCGAGCAGGGCGGGGTCATAGATCAGCCCCGCCTCTTGAAGCCCTTGCGCGTAACCGTCCAGGCGATCCCGAAAATTCGATGCGTGAACCGGCCCGGCGAACGCGATACGGCGATGTCCCTGCTGGGCGAGGTGGGCGACGATTTGCCGCGCGCCGCCGATGTTGTCGGCATTGACATAGCCGACGCCGGGGGGGACATGGCGCGAAAGCAGCGTGACGACCGGTAGCCCGCCCCGGACCGCGATCCGCTCCACCGCGGCGGAATCGGGCGGGGGCGCGATCCACAGCAAGCCATCCACGCGCCCATCCAGAAAATCGCGCCCGGAAGAGCGCTCCGCGCGTCCGGGCCAACCCGTGTACAAAAGAATGTCGTGGTGGATTTTGTCGGCGGCCTCGTACACGCCGGACAAAAGCGGCAGGGTGTACGAGTCGTCGGAGCGATGCTTCAAAGCGTCCAGGCCGCCAATAAGTAGTCCCATCACCAGCGTCCGGCGATTTTGCATCGCCCGTATCAAGCCGTTGGGCGTGAACTCCAACTCCTCGATAGCGGCGTGGATGCGCGCCCGTGCCGCCTCGCCAATCCGCCCTTTGTTGTTGAGGTGACCGGAAACCGCCGAGCGGGACACGCCCGCCCGTTCCGCGACATCGCTGATGGTTGCTCGTTGCTTGGTAGCCATAAATCTGGTGAACTGAGTTTATCGCGTTGATAAACGCTGTCAAGGGTATGATAAACTAAGTTTACCGGGATTCATTTTTCTTATAGGTGTTCTAAGGAAAGGCGAAATAGCGTGTTATGAAAGCGACCTGCTCCAAACCGCGTTGTCGCGGACTTGTTCCCCCCTTTTTTTGTCGCGTCGTCCGGTCGGCAACGCCTTTGATCGCGGTTTTAGCCGTCGCCTCCGCCTTGCCGACGCCTCGCGCCGCCGCTTGCGCCCAAACCGCTTCTCCTCCGGCGGGGTTCTCCGAGCGCGCCGCGCGGTTTCTCGTTTCCGCGCGGGTCGAACCCGCACGGCGCTTCAAGGTCGCGCCGGATGGAACCATCACGTTCACCACGCCGGACCCCGGCAAGTACCTTTGGAACCAGATATTCGCCCTGCTCGATGCGGATTCGTCCGGCGAGCAAAGCGTGCCGGGCGTGTCGCCGCGCGTCACGGTGCGACAACTCATCCATGCGTTGTTCACGTTTCCCGATTTGTTCCACTTCAATGCCGACGGTCCGGCGGCTTGCTTGATGCAATATCCCGGCCTGGTTTCGCCGGAAGATCGCCGCTTCTTTTTTGAAGGCCATCCGCGCTCCCTGCTCGCGCGCACGGAAGGCGTGAACTACAACTTGTTTACGGGCGAAGGCACGGAAAATCATGTCGCCATGAGCCGGTTCGCCGCGTACCTTCTGTGCCAAAACTGGCTCGCCGACCATCCCGGCGATGTACGCGCCCAAACCGGGATGCGGCAGACGCGCGATTATATTCTCTACCGCGCCGCGCGGGTTCCGCGCGGCGGGACAGGCGAATGGAACAGTTCCACATACTACGGGTACGCCCTGCGCGGGCCGCTTTTGTGTAGCGACTGGGCGCGGGACGCGACCGTTAAAGCCGCCTGCCGCAGACTTCTCGACGCCTACGCCGCCGATATGGCGCTGGGCTATTTTAGCGGCGTCAGCGCTCGCCCGGAAAGTCGCGGCGCGCGGCATGACTCGGTTGACGCGGAGCGGGATCAGATCGCGTTTCTCTGGTGGGGTGACAGCCCGGTTGCGCCGCGCGGCGCGACCAATGCGGTTTGGGCCGCGCTCGCTTCGTACCGCCCGCCCGCCGCGCTCGCGCGCGTGGCCGATAAAACCGACCCGTTCTTCAAACCGGGACGCGCGTACTACAACAGCCATCCGTCGTACCTGCTGGACCGGGAGGGGGAATCGCGCGAAACCCTGTATATCGGACCGGGCGGCGCGTACGCCGTTTCGTGCGCGTATCTGCCCTATGCGGGATACACCGGCGCAACCCAGCAGTTCCTGCCCATGAAAATCGTGGCTCGCTCGCCCCTGCCCGAGCAAAGCGCGCTGACCGTGATCGGCAATGACAGTTCGCGCGGCGACGACGGCGTTGGGCGCGGGCCGTATACGCAGTGGGCGCAGTTCCGAAATGTGGTTTTGCAGATGACGTTTGTTCCCCCCGACGCGTCCGCGCGCACGCAAAACGCGAACGCCATAACCGCCCTGTGGCAAAACCAGTGGCGCGATAGTTTCCGGCGTCGCTTCCGACGCAAAGGCGACGAGGAAGCCAGTCACGGCCCCACGCCCGCCCCGCTCCGGAACGAGCCGATAACCAGTTACCTCCTTTTGCCCAAAGAAGCCGTTGTAGTTCCCGACAACGCGGCGGACGAAAACGCCGGGCGCGTTTTCGTGCGCTTGAACGATACATTTCTCGCCGTTCAAACATTGTCCGGAGCTGCGCCGATTCAAACAACCGGACGGCTCAGCGTTCCGGTGACGCCCGGCGCGCTAAACGGTTTTGCGGTCGAGGTCGGTTCTCTGCGCGAACAAAGCGACTTTGGCGTTTTTCAGAACCGCGTGCGATCTGAGGCGCGCTTGGACTGCGAAAAACTCGCCGCGAGCGGGGCGGCTACCTACCGCAATCTGGCCGGTAACGTGATCACGATGCGGTACGCGTTTGACGCCGCCTCGCCGCCTGTGGAGCCTATTTTCGACTGGGGATATATTGCGCCGGACGCCCCAACCGATGAACCGCGCCCGTTCGCAACCGCGCCGCCGTTTTTACACCCCCTTTACTCCAACGCCGCGCCAAGCGGCGATCTGGTTTCCCCTGTGGCGGCGTTACCGAACCGTTCGGCTCCGCGTCCGCTTGCGGGTTGGGGCCGTATTCCGGTCGTCATGGTGGACAACAAGCCGCTCGGCGGGGCCGATTTTCTGAATATGTCGCGGTTCTGGCCTTTGGTGAAAGAAGAAAAGAAATGAACGCCGATCTCGCCTCGCCTTCCCCTCAGCCGACGCTTGCCCAGCAAAAATGGATGGATCTGCGGTTCGGGCTTTTCGTTCACTTCGGCATCAACACGTTCTACGATACGGAGTGGAGCGACGGCTCGCTCGATCCGTCCGTTTTTGATCCCCGCGAACTCGACACCGACGGTTGGTGCCGCGCCGCCCGCGCCGCCGGGATGCGATTTGCCATTTTAACCGTAAAGCATCACGACGGCTTTTGCAACTGGCCTACCGCCTGCACCGATTACAGCGTGCGGGCGACGCCGTTCCGGAAAGACGTTGTGGGCGCGTTTACGGCGTCCGCGCGTAAACACGGTCTGGCGGTCGGCTTTTATTATTCGCTGTGGGATCGCCATGAGCCGTCGCACGATAGCGACGACGCCGAGTACGCCGCCTTTATGCAGGCGCAACTAACCGAACTTTTGACCGGCTACGGCCCGGTCGCGGAGCTTTGGTTTGATGGAATGTGGAACAAACAACGCACGGGATGGGGCGACGGGAGCGATGAAGAAGCGGCGAACTCAGCGGCGGCGGTGGCGGCTTTTCAAAACGCCTGGCGGAGCGAGGGCGCGGCGCGCTGGCATTGGGACGCGCTTTACGCCCATATCAAATCCCTGCAACCGGACTGTATCGTGCTAAACAACACGACCACGCGCTTTCCCGGCGTACCGCTACTCCCCGTGGACGCGCGCCCCGGCGAAAAAGCGACAAGCGCGGCGGGTGCGGATCAAACCGTTTGGCGCTGGCAAGGGAGCGATGTGTTTTTGCCGCTCCAGATCGAAACCACACTGTCGCAACAAGGGCCGCCCGGCGACTTCGCGTCGGGCAGTTGGTTTTGGCATCCGTGGGATCATTCGGTCGCGACCCCGGCCCAAGTTCGGCAGTGGCGACAAGAAGCGGAGCGGAAAAACGCCACGCTTTTAGTGAACGTGGGACCGATGTCGAGCGGACGATTGCGTCCCGAAGACGAGTTGTTGTTAAGCGCGCTCGGCGCAACCAACGACTAAGGCTTTCACGGTTGAGAGGTGGGGAAACGCGCTTCTTAAACGCCGCTATTCCGGCCTCGCCGCGCGGGCCGAGGCGAACATAAGTTGCACGCCTTTCGACGCGATCACCGAGCCTGCCACGCACATCACGAGCAAAACCAGCAATTGTTGCAGGAACTGCGTGAGCGAGCGACCGATCTCCAGCGCGGCCCCGCTTGCCGCATTGCTCGAAGCGGCGGCGTCCGCGCCTGCGCCGGATGGGGTGGGCGCGGGAAGCGCGGCGGGAACCGAGGGAGGGGGCGTGTGGAACAACCGGTTCGCCTCGGCGAACACATAGCCGACCAGCGCGACGCCGACCAGAAAAACGAGAATACCCAGCGCAACGCCCCAGCGCGCGGCGGCGGGGGGAGTATTAGCCTGAGCGGCGACGGGAGAAGGGGACGACATAAAACCTGAAACCGGCTCCTTAAAAAACACGCGCCGTGGCGGAATAAACAACAATCGCCGTACCCCACGCCCTTTGGAAGGCGGCGCGCCGCAGGGGGCGAAAGAGCGGCGGGAATACGTCATCGTAGGGCATCGGCTAATCTTTGTCAAGAAAGCGAGCGCGCTTGTTTTCGGGAACGAACACGGCACGAAATTTGCGGGAAAACCGGGGTATGCCCCACATCGCGCGGAGGGGAACGACGCGCTCGGCGTAAAGCAAATAAGCGCATTGTTCCTGGAAAGCCGCAAATTCGCCCATGCACCCCCTTATCGCCCCTTCCGCCGTTGTCGCATTCCCTGATTCGCCGTTCGATTCGCCCTGCGCGCCAAAAAAGGACGCGTCGCCGTTGTCGCTTCCGCCCGGCCTGAACCCCGCCGCCACGCCCCCGTATTTGCCCCCTGCGTTTTCGTTGGGTAGGGGCGCGGACGCCTTGAACGCGCCCAGCAAAGCCTCCTCGCCGCAGGGGCCGTGCGCGGGTTTGTCAGGCGAAAACGCGGGTTTGTCACTGGGACGGTTGTTGTCCGCGTTGTCGTTCGCGCTGGACCTGACCGAGGGGCAACCGATGGGCCATTCCGTGCGCGCGTGCCTGATCGGGAACCGGATCGGGGCGATTCTCAGACTTGATGCGAGCGAGCGGGCCGATCTTCACCTCGCCCTGCTTTTGAAGGACGCCGGTTGCTCGTCGAATGCGGCCCGCATGTTCGCGATCTTCGGCGGCGATGAACTCGATGCCAAGCGCGACGCGAAAGTCACCGATTGGCGGCGCGCTTCGGAGGCGGTCAAGTACGCGCTTCGCAACACGGCCCCGCAAGCCGGAATGAGGGAGCGGATGAAAAAACTGGGCGAGTTGTTGCGAATGCCCGGACGCGCGATGGACGTTTTAACCGAGGCGCGCTGTACGCGCGGCGCGAAGGTCGCGACCGATCTTGGCTTGGGCGAACGTGTGGCAAGCGCGATTTATCACCTCGATGAACACTGGGACGGGCAGGGCGCGCCGCACCAAATCAAAGGCCCCGACATCCCGCTCTTGTCGCGTATCGCGTGTTTGGCGCAAACGCTGGAGGTGTTCGCCAAAACGTGGGGCGTCGCCCGCGCCTACGAGATCGCGCGCGAGCGGGCCGGAACCTGGTTCGACCCGGCTCTGGCCGCCGCCGCCGCCGCGTTCGAGGACGACGTTCTTTGGTGGCAGGATGTCGCGGTTCGCCCACGCGCGCTTTTGGAGCAAACCACGCCGTCCGCTCTTCTTGATACCCTCACCGATATTCATTTGGACGCGGTTTGCGATGCGTTCAGCGCTATTGTGGATGCCAAATCCTCGTTTACCAGCGCGCACTCGTCCCGGGTGTGCGGCTACGCGCTTCGGATGGCAAGCGGCTTTGGCTTCGACGCCGCCCGCGTATCCGACCTTCGGCGCGCCGCGCTTCTTCACGATCTGGGCAAACTCGCGGTTCCCAACTTGATCTTAGACAAGCCCGCGCGCCTCACCGAGCCTGAGTTCGCCCTGATCAAAAAGCACACGCACTACACCGCCGAGATTTTGCGCGGCATTCCGTCGTTCGGGCGGATCACGCAAATCGCGGTCGCGCACCACGAAAAACTGGATGGGAGCGGCTATCATCGGGGCGTCGGGGCGGACGCGCTCGACCTGGATATGCGCCTGCTCGCGGTCGCCGATATTTTCGACGCCCTATCCGCGTCGCGCCCGTACCGTTCCGCCCTACCGCTCGATCAGGCCCTCGCGTGCCTCGACGCCGACGCCGCGCGCGGCGCGCTCGACCCGGATTGCGTCGCCATGCTCAAAGCGCTCGTGTGAACGCGGAGCGGTTAGGTGTTGGGTGTTGGGTGTTGGGTGTTGGGTGTTGGGTGTTGGGTGTTTTGAGAATACCGAATGGTTTGTTGGTTCCGTTTTGCACCGGCGGGTGAATCCGCGTCTTAAGAAGGCGAACCCTGCCTGCGCGGGCTACGCCAGTGTCGCCGGGCTAATCGGTATTCTCAAAACACCCAACACCCAACACCCAACACCCAACACCCAACACCTAATCACGGCCTTTGATGCGTCCGATGCGCTCTAACAAGCGTTTGGCCTCGGCCTGACGGTGATGGAAGGCTTTATCGAGACGCGCGCCCAGAAACGCCTTGTCCGCGAGCGCGCCAAGCGGCCCCGCCGCGACCGCGTACTCGATCTCGTCGCGGAGCAGGGTTCCGGTTTGGAACGGCGTCAGTTTGCGCCGGTGCGCCCACGCGGTAAACGCGCCGTTCCCGCCGCTTGCCGCTTGCCGCAAGATAAAGCCGTGCGGCGGGTTCCACTCGCCGACCTCCACCGTCATCGGGCGGGCCAGCGCGCCGCTCGCCCGCAATGTCGCCCGCGCGCCGTCGGTGAACAGGCCCGTTCCGGCTTCCCCCCCATCCGTCCCCGCTATAGTTTCAAGGCGCAGTTCTTCTTCCTGGCCGGACGGCGAGATACGGGCGTGGTTGCGCGGGTCCGCGAAGAACGCAAAAACCGCATCGGGCGCACGGTCAATAAATATCTGGTAGTGGCGTCGTATCAACGCCATAACGCTTTGTCCTTGTCGCCCATATCCCACGTTGTACCCGAAGCGTCGCCGGTTGGCTTTCACCGGTTGCAAGAAGCGTCTCGCGTAAGGTGAGCAAGCCAAGTAGCGTGGAAGGTCAAAGAACAGGCGTTGGTTTTCGAGGGGCTGAAGCCCCTCGAAAACCAGCCCCTCGAAGACCAAAGCCGCTACCGGCGCGTTGTCCACCACGGCGCATTGACGCCGACATTCTCGTATAGCGGTGCGGCGGCGTTGGGGTCGGTGTAAACATGCGGCGCGGGGAGGGGAACCGGGCGGGCGAAGAATGTTTCGCGGATCAGGCGCTCGACCCGGCGCACATCGGGGATGCCGGTAAATCGCACCATATTCACGCACGCGTCGCCATCGCCGTCTTTGGTCCAGTGTTTCACCAGCGTTAGATTGCCGGAACCGTTCGCTTTTTCCGTTCGCTCCAGATCGGCGACATTTTGCGGAACCCATTGTTCCACGCGTCGCCCCTTGCCCTTCAGCGTCACGGTGAGAACGCGGCGGTCGGTAACCGCGTACGCGGTGTTCTTTGCGGCGCGCGCGGCCCAGTACGGCGACGACAGCATGCCGAAACCGGCGAGAACGAACGGAACCCCAAACAGCGGAAAGCCCCACCCGAGCGGGCCGAGATTGCTGTGGTTCATCGCGGTCGCCGCCATGATAACCCAGAACAGGCTGAACAGCGTCCACGGAATCCCGAACAAAACGGCGGGGATCGCGGACCGCGCCTGCGGGCCGGGGTCGGGTTGGCCCGTCCACAAAAGCCGCTCGTTGTTGTCCAATTCATCGCCGACCGCGCTCCGAAGCGCGGCGGGCAATTCGTGTCCGAGCGGGTACCCTGCGTAATTTCCGGCGGTAGTGGCGGAGTACGATCCCGCCCCATAAATTTCGTCATACGCTCGCTGATCGTGCATGGCGTTTTCCTTTAATCATCGTTGGCTGTATTTTTATTTTACTCCGCGCGCTTTGATTATCGGCGCGCCGCGCGCGTTCTTCGCGCAAAAACATGTCGTCAATGGAAAAAGAGATTGTTCCGGCAGGAATGCGGCGCGCGCGCGGCGAACCGAACCGTCGCTTATGCCGAAACAAAACCACGATGAAGGCTCGGCGACAGGGTCAAATATTCAGAAGGACAGGTCGGCGCCGGCCCAAACGTCACCCGCGCAGTACCTACGCGCGCCGGGCGACCACGCCAACCTCGACCCGGATTTTCTCGCCCTGATCGCCTGCCCGCGCTGTGCGAACCGCCCGCCGCTCCGCTTCGACGAACACCCGGTTCCGCGCTTCGTCTGCGTCCAGTGTAGCCACATTTATCCCATCAACGACGGCTTGCCTGACCTGCGCCCCAACGGCGAGGAAATCGGATGAGGGGGTGTTGGGTGTTGGGTGTTGGGATTAAATGGGTTGCCATAAAATATATTGCTTTTGGCTGATTTCCTTTCCCAACACCCAATACCTAACACCCAACACCTTCTCCTAACACCTGTCCGAAGGACTTACTTTTCTATGCAAATCACGCCGACCGGAACGCTTAAAATCGTGGTCATCCACGGGCCGAACCTGAACCTGCTCGGTTTGCGCGAGCCGGACATCTACGGCGCCGACACGTTTGATGACACCAACCGCAAAATTCGCGATCACGCCAAACGGATCGGGGTCGAGGTGCGTATCTCGCAAAGCAACCACGAGGGCGAGATTATAGACGCGATCCAGGATGCGGTAAACTGGGCCGACGCTATCGTGATCAATCCGGGCGCGTACACCCATTACTCGTACGCTATCGCCGATGCGATCCGGGGCGTGCGCCTGCCCGCCGTCGAGGTGCATATATCGAACATCCACGCCCGCGAGGAGTTCCGGTCCCACTCGGTTATCGCGCCCGCCACCGTGGGCCAAATCGCGGGCTTCGGGACGGCCTCGTACCTGCTTGGCCTCGACGCCGCCCGCGCCATCGTGGCGCAGGGACGGAGATGAGAAAGAAGCCCCCTAACCCCCATTATTGGGGGCTAGGGGGCCACTTAAACTTCCCCTTCCTTTCTTACCATCAACTTTCTCGCTTTCCCCAAACCTATGTCTAATTTTATTTATCCCCATCGCGTCGAGGGACTTCGACGCGCTTTAACCGAAACGCGCTTCGACGGCGATACGCCGGTGGACGCGGTTCTTATCTCGTACATGGAGAACGTCCGGTATTTAACCGGCTTTTCCGGCTCGAACGGGCTGGTGTTGCTGACACGCGGCGGCGATGCGGTTTTCTTCACCGACGGACGTTACGCTTTGCAATCGTCGCGCGAGGTTCCCGGCTGGGAGCGCGTGATTATGCCGCAAGGATCGAGCCTCGCCAAAGCCGCCGTGGGCGAGATCGCCAAGCGCGCGGATATTAGCACGGTCGGGTTCGAGTCGGCGCACCTGACGGTCGCCGGTTTGGACGATCTCCAAACCGCGCTCGAGCCGGACAACGAAGGGAACGGCGGGGCGGAAAACGTTACACTGGTCGCCAAAACCGATCTGGCGGAGGCGCTACGGCGGATCAAGGACGCCAACGAAATTGAGGCCATTCGCCGGGCCGCTCGGCTTGCCGATGATTGCTTCGCGTGGGTTTGCGAGAACGTCCGGCCTGGTATGACCGAACTCGAACTCGCGTGGCAAATGGAAACGTTCATGCGCCAGAGCGGAGGGGCGCAACGCCTTAGTTTCGACAGCATTGTGGGAAGCGGGCCGCAAAGCGCGCTCATCCACGGCAGGCCGTCCGCGCGCGTTCTTGGCGCATCCGGCGAGCCGGAGTTTTTGCTCCTCGACTTCGGCGCGGAACTCAACGGCTACTGCTCGGACATCACGCGCACGCTGGTTATCGGCGGCGAACCCACGGACGAGCAGCGCAAACTCTACGATGCGGTTTTAACCGCCCAACTCGCCGCGCTTGGCGCGATTGCGCCGGGCAAAGCGGGCAAGGACATTGACCAGATCGCGCGCGACTCGCTGACCGGCGCGGGCTACGGCGAGGCGTTCGGGCATTCGCTCGGCCACGGTTTGGGCCGCGTGGTCCACGACGGCCCCGCGTTCGCTCAAACGTCGAAAATCACGCTCGCGGCGGGCATGGTCGTCACGGTCGAGCCGGGCGCGTATATCGAAAATCTGGGCGGCGTCCGCATCGAGGACGACGTAGTGGTGACCGAGAACGGTTGCGAGATTCTGACGCAAAGCCCGAAGGAGTTGATCGTGCGGGGCGGGTGAACGAGAAGGCGCGGCGGACGCTACAACGGCGGCGCGCTACCGTCATCATCGCTGTTTTGGCCGGTGACCACGCCCGCGCGCACATTCCAAACGGCGGCTTTGTTTATCGCCTCGCGCGGCAGGGCTGACAAATCTGTCGTGGTCAGGAACGTTTGGCCGGACGATTCAATGGCGAGCGCGAAGATTTGCGCGCGCCGTTTTTCGTCCAGATCCGACAGCACATCGTCCAAAAGAACCACGGGCGGCTCGCCCACCATCTCCTCGATCAACCGCCGCTCCGCCAGCCGAAGCGACAGGGCGACCGTGCGCTGTTGTCCCTGCGAGCCGAACGTTTTTACATCCACCGCGCCGCTTGCGTCCGCCCCGACCCGGAAGCGAACATCGTCGCGTTGCGGCCCGATAAGCGTGGTCCCGCGCTGCATCTCATCGCGGCGCACCGCCCCCAACCGCTCATTGAACACGTGCGTTACGTCATCGCCCGTGACCGCATCGCCCAGGGGAAACGACGGGGCGTACTCGACAATGAGCGTTTCCGCGTTCTCGGTTAGCGTTTGGTGAACCTGCGCGGCGTGATGGGCCAACTTGTCCAGATACGCACGTCGCCGCTCGATTAGCTTCGCGCCGTGCCGCACAATTTGCTCATTCCATGCGGAAAGCGATTCCGGCCCGGCATGGCCCCAGCGGATGTCTTTGAGGAGCCGGTTTCGCTGTTCCAGGGCGCGCTTGTACGCCCCGAACGACAAAACATAGCCCGGCGAAACCTGCGAGATTTCGTAGTTCAAGAACCGACGGCGCTCGTCCGGCTCGCCGCGCACAATATCGAGGTCAATTGAAGAAAACAAAACCGCGTTCAGACTACCGATCAAATCCGTGACGCGCGGCTGTTTGCCGTGGTTGATCTTGACAATCTTGCGCTCCGCCCCCACCCCGGACCCGGTCGCCGATGCGACCGCCATTTCCAACTCCACATCGCCGGACGCCGTTTCGCGCGCGATCCGGGCGACAATACGGCACGCATCCGCGCCGAACCCGACCATCTCGGAATCACGGCCCGCCCGGGCGGATTTCGTGGTCGCGAGCGCGTACAGCGATTCCAGAAGGTTGGTTTTCCCCTGTGCGTTCGGCCCGACAAAGATATTCAAACCCGGTCCGGGTTCAAGGCGGAGCGACACGTAGTTGCGGAAGTGGAAAAGTTCGAGCCGTGTAACACGCATGAGGCAAACAAGTATACCCAGAAATGAAGCGTGTTGGCGTTATACGGCGAGATTATCGGGGCGTCGTTGCCGAGGGGCGTCGTTGCCGAGCGGGCTTGAGCCACTCTGCAACCACGCCCCTCGGCAACGACTTTACGGTTCCCGTATGTCGGCGTCCGACAACGCTTTCCACGACAAACGCAAAAAAACCGGATAGATAAACGAAAAAAAGCGAGCCGATGAAGATTCTCGGTTCGCTTTTTCGCCTTTCCAACTATAAAAGGACGCGCCGCGTCTACTGCTTTTTCACCTTGATATGGTCGCCGTCCGGCGTAACGACCTCGTTGTAGTTTTTGCCGCGCTTTTTTTCTACGGAGTTCTTGCCAACCGCACGGTGCGTGGCGACGCTGGTGTTTTCGCCGGTTTTGCGGACGCCGTACTCGGTCGCTTTTCCCGTCTTTTTCGCGCTGTACTCGGTCGCTTTCGCGCCCTTCTTGGCGCTGTAGCCAACCGCCTTGCCGTCTTTGTGGACGCTGTACGCGGTCGCTTTGCCCACTTTGCTTGCGGTATGCCCGATGGCGCGTCCCGTCTTCGCAAGGATGCCGTTGTCCTTTTTCTTTTCCTGCGCGGAGGCGAGCGTCAGCGGAGCGAGCGCGAGAATGGCGGTCAATAAAGTCGCCGTGTAAAAACGGCTTTTAGATGTCAACATAAGAATCAATCACCTTTCAAAATCGTCCGCGCCGTTTTTCGTGTTGTTTGCTACGTCAGCGCGGGTAAATCTATTGATGAGCGTACCCGCCCGTCCGCCGCCCGGAAACGTCGCGCGCAAAACAAACCCTTGCCAAGCCGCCTAACGCTTCACCAGCGTAGACATCGCCCCTACATCTATTCTTGCTGGTTTGGTGGTTTGTCGTTTGTCTTGGTTTGTCGTTTGCCTCACGCCAAGCAGACGCTAACGATAAACCAATGCAAAACTAACGATTACCGGCGGCGACCTGTTTGTCCATTTGGGCGAGAACGGCGCGGGCTTGGGCCTTGTCTTTGGCAACGACATGGGGATCGGTGACCGCAGCTTGGTAGGCCGCGCGGGCGTTTTTCAGGTCACGCTGGGCCAGGTAGCAGGCCGCGATACTCATGTGGGCGTAGGCGGCGTCTTCCGATGTCGTGGCTCGTTTCGCGCCTTGCTGGAGTTGCGCGATGGTCGCATTGTAAAGGCCCTTTTCCTGTTGGACCTGTTGGCGTAGTGTTGTTGATGGCTTGAATTGTACGAGAAAGCGGCATGGGCGTCAAATGGCGCAAACCCCAAGTTGCCACGCTTGACGCGCCCCCTTATAATAAAACTTCACTTGTTCCCGGAAAGGAACCGTTTTTCTTTTGACCGTTCCCGCCGTTTCCTCTCGTTTCGCCGTGCCACCGCGTGCGGTTGTTGCGCCGCCCGTTCTTTGTTTCTTCGCCCTTCTTGCGTTGTTCTCACCCCTGGTTCCCGCGCACGCGCAACAAGCCCCGCCCGCTTTGCCGCCATTTCAGCAAACCGGAACGCAACCGTTCACGCTGAGCGATACGATGCGCGGCATCGGCGGCGGGGGCGATTTGCCGCGCGGGTTGCGCTGGCTCCGCGACGGGGCGCATTATCTTCAGTTCGACGACCGCGATTTGATGCAAATCGTGGACGCGCGCACGGGCGCGCGCACGCCCTTCCACGATGCGGCGAAAATGCAGGCCGCTTTGATTGGGGCCGGAATGGCGGAGCGGGACGCGCGCCGCGCCTCGTTTCAAAACGCTTTTGATCTCAGCACGGATGAAACCCGCGCGCTTTTATCCTACGGCGGCGATTTGTGGGCGTATGACTTCGCCAAAGCGGAAGCGATCCGCCTGACGCAAACGCCCGCCCTTGCGGAAACCAACGCCCAGTTTTCGCCGGACGGAAGCCAGGTCGCATTTGTGCAAAACTTCGATTTGTGGACGGTTCCGGTGCGGTTTGGCGCCGCCCCGCCCGCAGTCATCACGCCGCGCCGTTTGACCACCGACGGCGGCGCGAAGATCTACAACGGGCGGCTAGACTGGGTGTACGAGGAAGAGGTGTACGGCAGGGGCGAAACCGATGCGTACAAATGGAGTCCCGACAGCCGCCGTATCGCGTTTTTGCGCCTCGATGAAACCCCGGTTCGCCCGTTCACGATTGTGGACCATGTCGCCATGCCGCAGGAAACCGAGGCCGAGGATTATCCCAAAGCGGGCGCGCCCAACCCGCTCGCGAGTTTGTGGACAGTGACGGCGGACGGCGCAGGGAAGCCGTCACCCGTAGATTTGTCCGCGTACCCTGAAACAGACCGCCTGATCGTGCGGTTCGGCTGGACCCCAAAGGGCGCGGTCGTCTACCAGGTCCAGAACCGCGTTCAAAAATGGCTTGATCTCAATATCGCGACAATGAACGAGAACGGCGCGACCGCCCCGCCGAAGCGTTTATTCCGGGAAACATCGCCCGCGTGGGTGGATGTCGCGGGCGAACCCGTGTACCTGCCCGATGGCTCGTTCTTGTGGCAAAGCGACCGCACCGGCTACCGCCATATTTACCATGTCGGCGCAAACGGAGCCGTTCTCGCGCCGGTGACCAAAGGCGACTGGGAGGTGCGCGATGTTTACGGCGCGGACCCCAAAGGCCAGTTCGTCTATTTTTCCGCTTTAGAACATTCGCGAATCGCGCCTCATATCTACCGCGCCCGCGTGGATGGAACCGGGCCGCTGGTTCGCTTATCCAAGGAGCGGGACGGAACCCATTCCGCCCGCTTCTCGCCCGACTTCTTTTTGTTCCTCGACACGCGGAGCGACCTGCAAACCCCGCCGCAACTGCGCGTTGTGGACGGCGCGACCGGCAAAACCGTGCGGACGCTGGGCGAGAGCGCGGGCGTGTTGGCCGCGCTTGCCCCGTACAAACGGGTTCGCCCGGAACTCGTCCGGGTTCCGGCCCGCGACGGTTTCGAGATGGACGGCGTTTTGCTCCGTCCCGCCGACTTCGACCCGGCCAAGAAGTACCCCGTTTTCTTCACCACGTACGGCGGCCCCGCCGCGCCCACCGTGCGCGACGCATGGGGCGTGGTTTCCCCATGGGAGCAGTACCTCGCCCAGCACGGCGTTATCGTATGGATGTGCGATAACCGGTCGGCGTCCGGGCGCGGGGCTAAATACACGCAAACCGTGTACAAAAATTTCGGCGCGGGCGAACTCGCCGACGCCTCAGACGGGCTGGACTGGCTCCTAAAGCAACCCTGGGCGGATAAAACCCGCGTCGGGATGTACGGATGGAGCTTCGGCGGCTATTTCACGTCGTACGCCCTGACGCATTCCCCCAAGTTCAAACTCGGTATCGCGGGCGGGACGGTCACCGATTGGCGGCTCTACGATTCGATCTACACCGAGCGGTATATGGACACGCCGGACGCCAACCCCGCCGGTTACAAAGCGTCGTCGCCCACCGCCGCCGCCGCCAGTTTAACAGGTCGTCTCCTCCTCATCCACGGCACGATGGACGACAACGTTCATATGCAAAACACGATCCAGTTTATCTACGCCCTGGAACGCGCCCAGAAAACGAACTTCGACCTCGAACTCTACCCGCGCTCCCGCCACGGCGTCGGCGACCCCGCCCTCGCCCGCCATCTCCGCACCGTAATGACCGATTACCTGCTGAACAAGTTGTAATTTGTTGTTTTGGCGGGGCCGTCTACTTGTCGTTTGACTAAATCGCTCAAGCCGC
>CAXUMS010000009.1:59526-60939 GCA_964252165.1 uncultured Armatimonadaceae bacterium | reverse complement strand
GATAGTACCCACATTCACATGAGGCTTGCTGCGCTCAAACTTCGCCTTACCCATAATTCTTTAAAACTCCAGAGCGTTCCGCGAGCCACGCCATTTTGTGTCGGTAGCCCGAGCGATGCGCTCAAATGTATTGGTGGCGTCAGCGAAAACGCGGCGAACCGGCCATTTTCGTTAAACGCGCTATTGTCACAAAAACGCATCGCCGCTATCACACGGCGATGCGTCAAACAGTCGGAGCAGCCCACGATGGGAATCGGACCCATGACCTCTTCTTTACCAAAGAAGTGTTCTACCACTGAACTACGTGGGCGCGGCGTTTTCGAGCGAGCAAGTCGCTAAAAAACCGTTGAAGGGTATCATGGTCGTCGTACGATGTCAAGCAAGACGCCGTCCGCGCCAAACGCGGCGGGGGGATTGGCATGGGGAATCCAAGCGCGAACTCTTGATGCTTGTTTGGTGTACAGTGTTATTGTGAAAACGCTTGTCGCTGTTGTTTCCGTTCTCGCGCTGATCTTCATTGTTATTGAAGCCTTTGAGACGCTCGTGCTTCCGCGCCGCGTGCAAACGCCGCTCCGATTGACGCGTATCTTTTACCGTGCGACTTGGGCGTTCTGGCGTCGCGCGGCCCTGTGGCTCCCCACCACTATTCGCGATAACTTCCTCGCCATATTCGGGCCGCTATCGCTTCTATTGCTCCTGACCCTGTGGGCGAGTTCGCTTGTTTTCTTCTTCGCAACGCTCCACTGGGCCGTAAACTCGCCGCTCCATGCCCCCGAATCCACTATCACCCTCGGCACCTATCTTTATTTATCGGCGACCACCTTTATTACGCTCGGCTTCGGCGATGTGGCGCCGGTAACTGACGCGGCGCGTTTTATCACTGATGCGGAAGCCGGACTGGGCTTTGGCTTTCTCGCCATCGTTATCGGCTACCTGCCGGTTCTCTACGGGGCGTTCTCCAAGCGCGAGGTCGAGATCGCGCTCCTCGACGCCCGCGCGTCGTCGCCGCCATCGGCGGGCGAACTGCTCCGGCGCTACGGCGGTTGCCCCGATATGGGCGATCTGCGCGACCTGATGCGCGATTGGGAGCGCTGGTCGGCGGAACTGCTCGAAAGTCACCTCAGTTACCCGGTTCTGATGTATTACCGATCTCAACACGACCGGCAATCGTGGCTCGGCTGCCTGGGCGCGATTCTGGATGTGTGCGCATTCGTGATTGCGTGCGTCCCGGACGGCCCGGTTTGGCAGGCGAAATTAACCTTCGCGATGGCCCGGCACGCGTCCGTGGATCTCGCGCTGATCTTCGATACGCCGCCGACCGAAACCAACAAGCGAATGCCCCCCGAGGAGCTGGCCCGCCTCCGCGCCTTGCTCGCCGATTCGGGCCTGGTTTTCGATGCGTCCCCCGGAGCC
>CAXUMS010000009.1:31129-59516 GCA_964252165.1 uncultured Armatimonadaceae bacterium | reverse complement strand
TGTGCGCTTGCAGGAACTCCGCACGCTCTACGAACCCTACCTCCACGCGATGTCGCAAGCGCTCGCGCTCGATCTCCCCGAGTGGCTTCCCGACCCGGATACGGTAGACAACTGGCAAACCAGCGCGTGGGATCGCGGCGACCACTTCTTCCAGATGGGACCCGCCCGCCGCTTTTGAGAGTAGCGAGAGAGCAAGAGAGTTGATAGCAAGAAAGTTGATAGGGAGAATCTAAAGGTTAGCGATAGGCTCTGTGTCACCTGTCAGGTTCTGACTTTCTTGCCCTCTTGCTATCAACTCTCTTGCTTCCCCATATGGTACAGTGACGGGGATTAGGGTATGAACGTCACTTTTTTAGGCACAGCATCGGGCGCGCCCACACGTACGCGTAATGTTTCGGCGATTGTTTTGCAGTTGCCGGAGCGGGGCGAGTTGTGGCTTTTCGATTGCGGGGAAGGAACGCAGCATCAGGTGTTGCGCGCCCCGCAGATACGACTGTCGCAACTCACGCGCG
Source organism: uncultured Armatimonadaceae bacterium (assembly GCA_964252165.1). Taxonomy (GTDB): domain Bacteria; phylum Armatimonadota; class Armatimonadia; order Armatimonadales; family Armatimonadaceae; genus CAXUMS01. The sequence continues at coordinate 59,004 of CAXUMS010000009.1, read as the reverse complement.
TGTTCATCACCCACATGCATGGCGACCATGTTTTCGGGCTACTTGGTCTGCTCGCGTCCCGCTCGCTCGCGCAAGGCGGGGTTTCCCCGGTCGCCGTGTACGGACCGCCCGCGCTGGACGAGTATATCGGCGGGGCGCTCGCATCCACGGGAACCCGATTCGCGTACCCGGTCACGGTTCATGCGGTTCCCGGCGGAGGCGGCGTCGTGTTCGAGGACGATGCGTTTACGGTCTCGTGCGCGCCGGGTCGACACCGGTGCGAGGCGTACGCGTACGCCGTCACGGAAAAGCCGCAGGCGGGCCGGTTCGATGTTCAGGCGGCCCGCGCGCTCGGTATCCCCGCGGGGCCGCTCTTCGGCAGGCTCAAGGCGGGCGAGACGATCACGCTTGGGGACGGTCGTAGCGTGGACGGGGCCGCTTTGGTTGGCCTGCCGCGTCCCGGTCGCAAGATCGTGTTCAGCGGCGACACCATTTATGCGCCGGAGTTGGTGCGCCTCGCCGCCGATGCCGACCTTTTAATCCACGAATCCACGTACCGCGAGGACGACCGCGCGCTCGCAGACCGCGCCGCGCACTCCACCAATGTTTCCGCCGCGACCGTCGCCTCTCGCGCGGGCGGCGTCCGCCATCTGGTCCTGACGCACTTTTCCCCGCGCTATGAGGCCGAAGGAGCCGGGCAAATGGACGCTCTTCTCGCCGAGGCCCGCGCCGTATTCCCCGCAACCGACCTCGCCCACGACTTCGCCCGCATCGAGGTTCCCCGCCGCGACGCCGCCGCTGAAACCGATAAATAGGCCGTTCGCTCTGCAGGGGGTTAATGCGCCTGTGTAGAATGAAAGGGACGCGCGCTCTTGCCTTGCCTGTTTTGACGCGCGTAGAAAAGGTGCATCGCCATGACCGCCATCAGTTACTACCGCTGGTCGCTTTTGTTGCCGATACCTGTCCTTATTCTCGCGGCTACTTCCCCGTTGAGCGGTAACCCTCTTCTGTTTATCACATTGTTGGCTGGAATTATGCCATACGCGGCATGGGCCATCTATGCGCTGATACGGTTGCGTGTCAAGGACGAGGACGAGGCGCGGCGGATGTCGTGGTGGGCGCCTTTGCAAATGATGCTCTTGTCGTGGCTTGTTGCCGCGATTATTGGCACACTTACAGGGGTTCTGCCACGAAATGCTACCTGGGCGTCCTTAAGCCACCAATTTCTGGCCTGTCTTCTTGTCGGGGTACTTTATGGAACGCCCACAACACTCGTCATCGGCTACTTTTGTGTTGGTGCCGTTAACGGCTCGCTGAAATTGGCAAAGCGCTGGGGAGTAGTCTCAGAGGCGAAGTTGCGTTAATCCCCCAGCCAGTCCGCTATAGCGTCGGCGGTTGCGGCAAGATCTTTGTAGGTTCGCGTCGCATCGGGCATGGTACGAAGAGCATTCGCGAGGGCGGCGCGCTTGCTCGTGTCGGCGCGGAGTTCGCGGGCGGGCGTGTGGTAGATGCGAATGGCGAACACGAACGCGTCCACGTCCGGCAGACCCCACAACACCTGCCGCTCCACGCGCAGGTAAAACGGCTCCTCGGACGCATTCAGGGCTAAATGGCGCGGGTTCCAATCGGCAAGGGCGATAAGGGGTGGCTCGGTGTGCTGGTTCAGCCGGTCCGTGAACTCGATTCCCCAGTTGAAGCGCACGAACGGGCCGCGCTGAACCAGCGTTTCCAAAAGAGGCCCGGAAGCGCGGGCAATCTTCTCGAAGCCCGGTACGTCGTCGTGGGTGGCGATGAATGACTTACCAATCTTCTCCTCACCGCTCCAGTGCGACGGCGCGCACAGATGCAAAGCGACAATCCGGTCGGTTTCGCCGGGCGGGGCGTGGATCACCGCGATGTCCTCTGACACCTGCGAGCAAAGGGCGTCGAAGGCGTTCGCGTAGAACGGCGTGACGGCGGGGCGTTCCGCGCCCGCTTCGAGCGCCATACCGCTACCGAAAATTAACACTTCGCCCGTTAAATGGCATTGAAGCACGCCCGCGCCGTTGTCGCCCATGCCGAGCGTAAACAAGTCAGGGTATTCAACCACAAGCCGCATCGCAAGAAGGCGCGCCACGGATTCTGCAAGGGCGGGGGAGAAGTCGCAAGCCAAAACGTATTTGTCCAACCGTTCCGCCCGGCAGGCGAGTTTGTTCGCGCGAAAACGAGGAAATTCGGAGTCGAACTGAAACAGGCGGGCGTCGGCGGCGCCGTTGCCGAACGACTGCGCGATCCAGTGAAGGCGCGGCGCGACCTCGTACCGCCCGCGCTCAACCGGAAAGTAGCGCGCCGGGGCGGGAAGGGGAGACTCCGCTGCGTTTTGTTGTTTCATCTACCCATCCGCCCTGAAGCCCCGAATGCAAAAAAACGACCGCAAAAGGCCGTTTGCCTTTCGCCGTCGTTCGTCACTTTCGGGCTTTCCGTATGTGGTTATGAATATAGTATACGGCGTAGAAGCCATTTGCGCCATCTGTTGCAATATTGGTAGCGCCTTTATAAGTTGCAATGGAATGGCGCAATGTACAACAAACCGTCGTGAAACCGGTTCCCGCACAACCTACCAGTTGTGAACGACATCAAAAACATCTCGCAATTGTCTCTCATCTATTAGCCGAGGGCAGGAATTGCGCGGTTGGGGCGCGAAACGGCAACACGGCGCGCACGACGCGACCCCGCTTTCAAGGACCGCCACAACGATGTTTAACGGAATGGGCCTGCATTTAGGGAACCTGTCGCGATTGTCCAACGCGCAAACGCGCTCGATCTCGCCGGAAAACTTCACCGGCGAAAAAGGCGGCGGCGGGCGGGCGACCGAAGGAACCGGGTCCGGTCCCGCCCGTGAACTCGGGCCGCCGTGGAAGATCTCGCCATCCGTCAAAATCGCCGCCGGAACCACGTTTACCGTCGCCGAGATTGAAGGACCGGGGGCGATCCAGCAAATTTGGATGACGCCGACCGGCGTCTGGCGCAACCTGATCCTGCGCGTGTACTGGGACGACGAGGAAACGCCGTCTATCGAATGCCCGGTCGGCGATTTCTTTTGTATGGGCTGGGGCCAGTACGCCCACGTCAACTCGCTCGCCGTTTGCGTCAATCCCGGCTCGGCCTTCAACTGCTGGTGGGAAATGCCGTTCCGCCGCAAATGCCGCATGACGATGGAAAATATCAGCGTGGACGATGTCATCCTGTACTACCAAATTAACTACGTTCTGACCGATGTCCCGGACGATGCCGCGTACCTTCACGCCCAGTTCCGCCGCGTCAACCCGCTCCCGTACAAGGACGTTTACACGATTATCGAGGGCGTCCGGGGTCACGGTCACTATGTCGGGACCTACCTCGCGTGGGGCGTGAACAACAATGGTTGGTGGGGCGAGGGCGAAATCAAATTCTTCCTGGACGGCGACGATGAATACCCAACGATCTGCGGCACCGGCACGGAAGATTATTTCTGCGGTTCGTACGACTTTGACGTCCGCCAGAAAAACCAGTACGGCGTGGAAACGCTCGAATACCAGGAGTTCAACACGCCGTACGTCGGCCTGCCCCAGGTCATTCGCGGCGACGGTCACTACAACGTGCAACAACGCTTCGGGATGTACCGCTGGCATATCCTGGACCCGATCCGCTTCCAAACCGACCTCCGCGTGACCATCCAAGCCCTCGGCTGGCGCAGTAAAGGCCGCTACCTCCCGCTCCAAGACGACATCGCAAGCGTCGCCTTCTGGTACCAAGCCGAACCCCACGCGCCGTTCCCCCCCTTGCCCGACCGCGACGCTTTGGAGGTTGTTTAACGTTTGTTTGGGTGCGTTCCGTTTTGTGGGTGCGCTCCTGCCGCGCGGCTCCCTCTTCCAGGGGGGACCAGCCACACGCTGGACCGGGTATTGCCTCGGCGACAGGTTATCTTGTTTATCCGCAAGGCGGATAAACAAGATAACCTGTCGCCCAAAGAAATGACCGATCCAACGTTAGGTTGGCGCCTCCCCCGGCGTGAGGGGGTGCCGCGCGGCAGGAGCGCACCCACAAAACGGAACGCACCCACTAAACGTTAGATAATACAGTGGCGAAGAGAGCGGCGGCGCGGTACGATAAACGACGGTTTCCGAGCGTTCAGAACGTTCCGGCGCGCATCGCTGATTTGGGCGACGCGCGCTTTAATTTGTAAGGTTAGGATAGAATACAAAAATGCCACTTCCCAAACGTCGCCATTCCCATCAGCGCCAGGCCAAGCGCCGCACGCACTACAAGCTTCATCTTACCGGCGTCGGCGAATGCCCGCGTTGCCACGCCCCCAAGAAGCAATTTTTCATCTGCAACGCTTGCGGCTTTTACAACGGTCGCACCTGGATGACCCCGAAAAACGATGAGGCTACTGCAACCTCGTAAGAGGTTGCGGTCTTGCGCCTGTTCGGATTCGTTCGTTATTGTTCGCGCCTCGATTGTCCTGCCGCTTGTGCGGGAGCTGGCGGCGCTCTGACCTTCGGAATAAACGCTGTTGCCTGAACCTACCGCTCCGGGAACCGACGACTTCGACGCCGCGCCGATCGCGTCGCTGAAGATCGCCGTGGACGCAATGGGCGGCGACTTTGCGCCTGCCGAGGCCGTGCGCGGCGCTCTCGCGTATGTCGCCGCGTCGCAGGCGGGCGGCGAAACCGACGCGGCGCAGATGGTTCTGGTCGGCGATGCCGTCCGAATTCACGCCGAAATCGCCGCCTCCGGGGCGGACCCGCTGGTTGCGGGCGCGGTTCGGGTGCATCACACGTCGCAGATCATCGAAATGGGCGAACACGCGATAGACGCCCTGCGCGACAAGCGCGACTCGTCTATTGTGGTTTGCGCCGAGATGGTCAAGCGCGGCGAGGTTCAGGCCGCGTTCTCCGCCGGGAACACTGGGGCCGTCATGGTCACCGCGATGCAAACCCTCGACCGCATCGAAGGCATCAAACGCCCTGCTATCGCTACCTTCATGCCCACCGACACCGGGGGGCGGGCGGTCATCTTGGATGCGGGCGCGAATGTAGATTGCCGCCCGTCCCATCTTCTCCACTTCGCCCTTTTGGGGGCTGTGTACGCCCGGCAGGCCTTAGGCGTCGCCAATCCGCGCGTCGGCCTGCTCGCGAACGGCGAGGAGGAAGGCAAAGGCGACGAACTGACCCGTGCCGCGCACGGCTTGCTCAAAGCCGCGCGTCCCCGCATCAATTTCATCGGCAACATCGAAGGCAACCATGTCTTCGAGGGAGCCGTTGACGTGGTCGTGTGCGACGGTTTTGTGGGCAACGTCCTTCTCAAAACCGCCGAAGGCACGGCCCGGATGACGCTTTCCCTTCTCGCCGCTCAGGCCGAGGCCGCCTCCGATCCCGCCGCCCGCGACACGCTTTTGCAGGCTCTGCTTTTGCTCAAACGGCGCGTGGACTACACCGAGTTCGGCGGCGCGCCGCTCTTAGGCGTCAACGGTATCACATTTATCGCCCACGGCAGAAGCGACGCCCGCGCGTTCGAGACCGGCATTCGTCTTGCCGCGCAGGCCGCGCGCTCCGGGTTTGTCGAGGCGGTTCGCATCGCCCTGAAGCAAGAAGCGGCAGGAGGCGCGGCGTAATGTTGTCCGAACCGCGCGCCCTTCGCGGCGCGCAAATCACCGGCTTGGGGATGTATGTCCCGGAGCGCGTGATGACCAATGATGATTTATCCGCGTTTGTGGAAACGAGCGACGAATGGATTTTCTCGCGAACCGGTATCCGTGAGCGCCGTATCGCGGCCCCCGAGCAGGCGACGTCGGATCTGGCGCTTCCCGCCGCGCTGGGCGCCCTCCAAACAGCGGGCGTCGGAGCCGCCGACCTCGACCTGATTATTGTCGCGACCTGCACGGGCGATAGGGGTTCGTTCCCCGCAACCGCCTCGATCTTGCAGGAGATGATGGGGGCCAAACACGCCGCCGCGTTCGATGTCGCCGCCGTTTGCTCCGGCTTCGCGTACGCTCTCGATGTCGCCGCGCAGTACGTGCAAAGCGGACGCTACGACCGGGTTCTCGTGGTCGGGGCGGAAACGATGAGCAAGGTTCTCAACTGGGAAGACCGCAACACGTGCGTGCTTTTCGGCGACGGGGCCGGGGCGGTCGTGATCGAGCCGTGCGCCTACGGGGACGGAATTTTGGGAAGCGTGCTGGGCAGTGATGGCGCGGGGGCGTGTCTCCTGAACATCCCGGCGGGCGGCTCGCGCTTGCCGCTGACGCCCGCGCTGATCGAGCAAAAGCAAAACGCGATGATGATGAACGGCAAGGCCGTGTATAAGTTCGCGGTTGAGATCATGGGCGAGTCCGCCGTACAGGCGCTGGATTATGTCGGGCTGACCGCCGATCAGGTGAGTTTATTCATCCCGCATCAGGCCAATGTGCGTATCATCAGCGCCGCCGCCAAGCGCCTGAACCTACCCGACGAGAAAGTATTCGTGAATGTGGACCGCTACGGCAACACCTCGGCGGCGAGTATCCCGCTCGCGCTGTGCGAGGCGTGGCGGGCCGGGCGCATCGCGCCGGGCGATATAGTGGTTACCGTCGGTTTTGGGGCGGGTTTGACATGGGGATCGAATGTGGTTCGGTGGGGGAGCGTGCAACCGTGACAAGCAAGATAGCGTATGTGTTTCCCGGTCAAGGCGCGCAGGCGGTCGGGATGGGACGTGATTTGTACGAAAACTCGCCCGCCGCGCGCGCCGTTTTCGACGCCGTGGACGCCGCAAGCGAAATGCTGGTTTCCAAAGTGTGCTTCAGCGGGCCGGAAGAAACCCTCAAAGATACGCGCTATACGCAGATCGCCCTGTTCGCGGTCTCGGTCGCCGCGCTTCACGCCTGCATTGAGGCGGGCTTGCCCGCCCCGTCCGCGGTCGCTGGTCACTCGGTCGGCGAGTACGCCGCGCTGGTCGCGTCCGGCGCGCTCGATGTCGCGACCGGAGCGCGCCTGGTCGCCCTGAGAGGCGAGGCGATGGCGAAAGCGGCGCACGACCGACCCGGCGCGATGGCGGCGGTGTTAGGTTTGGACGATGCCATCGTGGCGGAATCGTGCGCGCAGGTGGTTCAGGTGGGCGTGGTGCAGTGCGCGAACTTCAACTCCCCCGGTCAGGTGGTTATCAGCGGCGAGGTAAACGCGGTCGAGGCCGTCACCGCCTTGCTGAAAGAGCGCGGCGCGAAGCGCGTGTTGCCGCTTGCCGTATCGGGCGCGTTTCACTCGCTTCTGATGGAACCGGCAAGCGAGGTTTTACAGGCCGCGCTCGAACAAACCGTGGTTTCCGACCCGGTTATCCCGGTTATCGCGAATGTCACCGCCGACTACGAAACCACAGCCGCGGAAGTGAAAGCGCATCTTTGGGGGCAGGTCGCCGGTCCGGTGCGCTGGACCGAAACCGTAACGCGTTTGGTCGCGGACGGTTGCACAACCTTTATCGAGTGCGGGCCGGGAAGCGTACTGTCGGGCCTGCAAAAGCGTATCGCGCCCGACGCCAAGACCTACTCAGTAAGCGACACGCAAACGCTTCGAGCTGCAAAGGAGGCGCTGGGCGCATCGTGAGCGAAGAAACCGTAAACAGCGAAGCGACGCCGCAACCGCTCGGCTTCGGGCTTGTCGGTAAATGCGCTATCGTTACCGGGGCGGGCCGGGGCGGGCGGGGTATCGGGCGCGGCATTGCGCTCGCGCTTGCGTCTCAGGGCGCAAACGTCCTGATAACATCGCGCTCCAATATCGCTGACGCCCAGGCGGTCGCGGACGCCGTTTCCGCATTGGGCAAAAGCAAGGCAATCGCGCACCTTTGCGACGTATCCGACGCCAAAAGCGTGGACGGTTTGTTCGAGCGGGCGAAGGCGGAGTTGGGGCGCGTGGATATTCTGGTCAACAACGCCGGAATTACGCGGGACGGCTTACTGCTTCGCATGAGCGAGGACGATTGGGACGCGGTTTTGGACGCGAACCTTAAGGGAACCTTCCTTTGCACGCGCGCCGCCGCGAAGGTTATGATAAAACAGCGGGCGGGGCGTATTATCAACGTCACGTCTATTATGGGGCAGATCGGAAACCCCGGTCAGGCGAACTATTCCGCATCGAAAGCGGGTATTATCGGCTTTACAAGAACGGTCGCGCGCGAGCTTGGGAGCCGCAATGTAACCGTCAATGCGGTCGCGCCGGGCTTTATTGACACGCAAATGACGGACGCCGTGGGCGAGCAAACCCGCGAAACGCTTTTGAGTAAAATTCCTTTGGGACGATTAGGTTCGCCCGAAGATGTCGGGGCCGTGGTAGCCTTCCTCGCCTCCGATGCCGCCGCTTACATTACCGGTCAAACCCTGACCGTAGACGGCGGAATGACGGTATAACGGTTGTAAGAAAAGCAAGAAAGTTAGTAGCAAGATGGCAAGAAAGACAGACCTGACGTTGTGCAGGGTTTTCTTGCTTTCTGGCTGTCTTGCTAATGACTTTCTTGCTAATAACTATTCCATAAGGGACTGTGCTAAAATGTCTACTTTTGACCGCGTGAAAAAGGTCGTTGTCGAGCAGCTTGAAGTGAGCGAGGACGAGGTTACGGCCCCGGCGTCGTTTGTGGACGATCTGGGAGCCGATTCGCTCGATGTCGTCGAACTCGTGATGGGGCTTGAAGAGGAATTCGATATCGAAATCCCCGACGAGGACGCCGAGAAAATCGCGACCGTCAACGACGCCGTAACGTATATTGACGGCAAAACCGCCGCCGCCTAAAAACGCGCGGTATGTCGCAATGTCAATGCTAAACCGCCCCGTTCGTCCGCGTTCAACGTTCTTCGTTGGCGCGGGCTTCGGGGCGGTTTGCTTTACCCTGAGTTTCGCGCCGTCTTTTTACAGGCGCGCGTTTCGGAATTCTTCTCGTTCTATGAGCAACACCAAACGAATCGTTGTCACCGGCTTAGGAGCCGTCACCCCGCTCGGCATTGGCTGGGAAGCCTACTGGAACGGCCTGCTTGCCGGTGAATCAGGCGTCGCCCGCATCACGCACTTCGATCCTGCCGCCTACGATGTTCAAATCGGGGCCGAGGTCAAGGGCTTCGATCCGTCGGTTTGGATGGACCGCAAAGACTCCAAGCGCATGGACCGCTACGCCCAGATGGGCGTCGCCGCCGCCAAGATGGCAGTCGAGGATTCCGGCCTGATCATCAACGACGACAACGCCGAGCGCGTCGGCGTGATCATCGGGTCCGGCATCGGCGGGTTGGCGTCGCTGGAAGAGCAGATGCGCGTTCTGATCGAAAAGGGACCGTCGCGCGTGTCGCCGTTCCTGATCCCGATGATGATCGCGGACATGGCGGCGGGCTGGGCGAGCATTTTAACCGGCGCGAAAGGGCCGAACTCCACGGTCGTTACGGCCTGCGCGACCGGCGCGCACGCCCTCGGCGATAGTCTGGAAATTTTGCGCAGAGGCGATGCGGACGCGATGCTCGCGGGCGGCTCCGAGGCCGCGATCACACCGACCGGCGTTTCCGGCTTCGGCAACATGAAGGCGATGACCTCGAAGTTTAATAACGACCCCACGCGCGCCTCGCGTCCGTTTGAGAAAGGGCGCGACGGGTTCGTGATCGGCGAGGGCGCGGGCGTCGTGATGCTGGAAACGCTCGAACACGCGCAGGCGCGCGGCGCGAAAATCTACGCGGAACTCGCGGGCTACGGCATGAGCGGCGACGCGTACCACATGACCCAACCCGCCCCGGACGGCAACGGCGTGGTCCGCGCGATGACGGCGGCGATTGCGAACGCGGGTTTGACGCCGGACCAGATTGACTATGTCAACGCCCACGGCACATCCACGCCGCTCAACGACAAAGCCGAAACCGCCGCCCTCAAGCGCACGTTCGGCGACCACGCGTACAAGCTCGCGGTCTCGTCCACCAAAAGCATGACCGGCCACCTCTTGGGCGCGGCGGGCGCGATTGAGGCTATCGCGACGGTGTTGGCGATTGCCAAGGAAACCCTGCCGCCCACCATCAACTACGAAACCCCCGACCCCGACTGCGACCTGGACTACGTGCCGAACGCGCCCCGCAAAGCCGTCATCCACGCCGCCATGAGCAATAACAGCGGTTTCGGCGGCCACAACGCCGTCATCGTCTTCAAACGGTTCTCGTAGACTTACGAAGTTAGAAAAGTAAATATCCATGCGCGACGCCGAATTTGCACAGTGGCTGCAACAATGCACCGAACTCACAAAAAATCCTCGTCGAGATGCGGTAACTCGGTGTAGGAGCGTGGAGCGAGCCGAGGGCAGTTTGGATCAGCATTTCGCTAATGATGGATTGAGTAGTTTGCTTGCGGCTCTCGCATATTCCGCTAATGATGAGCGAAATGGTGCGCCTGTGCGACATCGGATTCCAATAATCGGGAACGTGCGAAATGGTTCCGCGTCACTTGCGAACGCAGTACGTCGTTACAAAGACTTCAGCGAGGCTTGGCCTTCGGGAACGCAATCACCATCGTTCACAGCAGTTGTGCGTGAGGAGCGCACAGTGGTTGTGCGTGAGCCGTCTCCCCAAGCGCCATCTATACCAAAAAGCGTTTCTGCATGGCCGGAATGGACTTTGCCAACTAAAGGTGATTTACTCCAACTCGCACGAATTACTGTTCCCTATGTTCGCTTTCTTCATCCTGATATTGTTCGGGCTGTCGTTGAGGATAACGAAATTCACCGTGAAGAATGGGCGACAAGTTTGCAGAGGCGCGGCGTAGACCCATCGCTCTATGTGTGGGAAAAATCTTCTTGCGCCTTTCCCGGTGTGCGTCGCTACGCTGGCAGTACAGAGATAGCGCAGTATCGCCGTAGATTGGCTACGCTTGAAGGACCTGAAGACGCGCTTGTACTCGATGACAATCACTACCCGAAAACCGTTTGGAGTTTCGTTCTTCGCGGAAAACGATTTCAGAATCAAGGTCCTAACGGTTACGCGCTTGCGCACCTTGCAGATCATAAACAATATAAGAACCGGGCGCAGGAAGAATTTGATGTTCTCGAAGAAACAACCACATTCCCTGCGTTGTTTGGCCTTTACACAAGTGTCACCAATACGGTGTATACGCCCGTCGGCCTGATACGACCAACGGATTTTGCTCTACCGCTACGCAACCTCATACAGCGTCAGTCTATGCACCTTTACGGTAGTTTCTGCAACCTACTACCACCCCATTTGTCAATACGGACTCCCGAATCCGGGGCTTGGTCCTTAGATGCGTTCGATTGGAGTGAACCCGTAGGAACGATGGACCATGTTCCAGCCTTCCTTGATTATCGCAATCAGGAAATGGAAAAACTTCTCGCGAACCATTTGCTGAGTGAATAATCCGAGTACCACTTATAGCGTAAAACGGAAGGGGAAGCGTTGGCGTCGCGGGATAGCCGCCGTTATCGGTTTGCTCCTGGTTCTCCTCACGGCGGATTATTTTCTGTATCCGGTTTGGTCCCCGGTCGGCGGGCGGTCGTTCAACACGGGGCGTAACGGTACATGGCTCCGTGACTCGTGGTACCGGGGAACCGAGGCCGAAACGCCGGACGCGCTTGCCCGGCAACTGACCGCACATCAGATGCGCTATGCGTACTTCCACACGCGCTTTATCAAGAAAAACGGGACGATCCGCTACCGCCCCGACGCCCGAACGGTTCGTGGTTTGACGAGCGCGTTGCGCCAGCGCGCCCCGGACGTCAAACTTATCGCGTGGGCGTATGTCGGGAACGAGCGCGGGCTAACCGGCGTGGACATCGGCGATGCGACCGTGCGACAGGCGATGGTGGGGGAAGCGTTGTGGCTGGTGCGGGATTGCGGTTTCGATGGCGTTCAATGGGACTACGAGATCTGCGAGGACGGCAATAAGGACCTTCTGGCCCTGCTGACGGAAACCCGCCGCGCGCTACCCAAAGGGGCGATGTTGTGCCTCTCGACGCCGATGTGGCTGCCCGGCCCGCTCCGCGATTGGGGCTGGAGCGAGGCGTATTTTGGAAAGATAGCGGCGACGTGTGACCAGATCGCCGTGATGATCTACGACTCCGGCTTGTACCTGCCGCGCCACTACGTTTGGCTGGTGCGCCAGCAGGCCGTTCATGTCACGCGCGCCGTGGCGCGGGCCAACCCCGCGTGCCGCGTTTTGCTGGGCGTTCCAACATACGAGGACGGCGGGGCGTCGCACCATCCCCACGCGGAAAATATCTATCTCGCTCTTAAAGGCGTGCGCGAGGGATTAGCCGACCCTAACGCTGACACGGCCGTTTTTGACGGCGTCGCGATTTTCGGCGATTACACGACGGATGATACAGAATGGGAAACCTACCAGCGGTTGTGGCTCCGGTAAATGGCGAAATATAAAAGCCCGCTCCGTCACACAAGGACGAAGCGGGCTTTCGTTATTCAAAAATTACCCTATTGTTACTTCTTGGCGAGGAGCGGCGCAACCGTTTTCTGGAACGTGGCTAACTTTTGACCGCCGCTAATGACTTTGACCAGTTTGCCGGAGCGGTCAAAGATGTACGTGCGCGGCAGGGCGATGGCCTCGTCGGCGGGCTTTTTGGGTTCGAGGAGGCGGATAAAGCCCTCGTCCAGGTCCATGCCTTTTTTGTTGATGTACGTGCCGGTCGCGAGTTTGTTCTTGGCAAGGAACGGCGCGACTTTGGTTTTGGCGTCCTTCGCGGCATCGAACGAAACCGTAATCAACTCCAGTCCCTTTGCGCTGTTCGCGCCGCGCAGTTTGACCAGGTCCGGGAACTCCTCGACGCACGGACCGCACCATGTCGCCCAGAAGTTGACGACCACTACCTTGCCTTTGCGGGCGGCGATAGCCTTTTTCAGCCCTGCCGGGTCAATAGGGGCGGGGCCTTGCTGGGCCTGAGCGGCCTGCGGCGCGGACGCGGCGAGGAGCGACACGAGGGCGGCGGGAACCACGGCCCCTACCGCAACTAATTTCTTCACAGTTTGCAAACGCTGACTTCCTCTCCCAAACGCGCCGCCGCCGCTGACAGATGCCAGCGGCGGCGGCGCCGTTTCTCGTTACTTCGCCCGCTTGATCGAGCAGCCAAACGCGCGCGCGGTTTTCACCGGGATCGGCTGGCTTTTCGTGATGGCGTTCAGGGCGTCGCCCAAGTACCGCTTTTGCACGCCCGCGACATCCTGGCTGTCGTCCACCGGCCCGTGGTACACGAGAACGCCTTTGGCGTCCGCGACAAACACCTCGGGCGTTACCTTCGCCTCGAAGCGGTCGGCGACAATGTTGTTCGCGTCTTTCAGCACCGGGAACGACCAGTTATGTTCTTTGGCGTGCGCGGCGATAGCCGGAGCCGCTTCCGTGCTGTTGCTATTGACGCCGATAAACTGAACGCCGCTCGGGGCGTACTCGGTCGCGAGCGTCGCCAAGCGGTCGTTGTATGCGTTCGAGACCGGGCATTGCGTGGACACGAACACGATAACGGTCGCGGCTTTGCCCGCCGACAGAGTGGAAAATCCGGTTTGCTTTCCCGTAGATGCGTTCGGCAAACCGAAGTCCGGAATTTCCGCACCCATCGTGACTTTCGCGCTCGACGGCCCGACAAAAACGGCGTCGCTTTTCACCGCGCGAATCGCCCCGCCCGGCGAACCGAGCGGCTTGCGCCCGTCCGCCGTTGAGGTTTTCGGCGCGGCCTGAAGCGCGGCAAGTTTCGCCAGCGAATCCTCGGCGGCGGTGCGAACATTGATTTTCGTGTCCACATCGGCGACCGTGCCGTCCGGCGCGATATAGAACGTCACACGGCGCGCGATTTTGCCCATTGCGCCCGCGTCCATCGCGATTCCGTACTCGCTTGCGACCGTTGCGCCGCTATCAGCCAGCAGGGTATGGGTCAAGCCTTCTTTAGAGCAGAACGCCTGCTTGGACTTGGTATCCTGGGCGGAAACCGTATATGCCACGGCGTTCAGCGGCGCGAACTTGTTCTTCGCCGCCGAGTACGATTTGTTCTGGAACGTGCAACCGGTCGTGCCATCTGCGGGATAAAACGCAAGAACCGTCCACTTGCCCTTGCTATCACCGAGGCTTACCGTTTTATTGTTCTGGTCGGGAAGCGAGAACGCGGGCGCGGTTTTGCCGACCAGCGCGCGGGACGCGTCCGGGACGGATGCGGCGGGCGTTTGCGCGGCTTGCGCGTGGTAGGCGGATACGGCAAACGGTAAAACGCCGAGCGTTGCGGCGGTCACAGCGGCGACCGCCAGTGTTTTTTGGGATTTCATGCGAAAGAAGCCTTTCAAAAGCGGCGGGTAAAACGCGACACGGAACAACGCCCGCGTCGCGCTTAACGCGCCTTGTCTATCTGCATGATACCCAAACCCGGGGGCGGCGCGTTCCCAATCATAAAAACCGCCCCAGTCAAACTGACCGGGGCGGTGTCCCATCTATGGGCGCGATGTTCTTGACAATGCGTGACGTTTCCATCTCGGCATCCGAACATCGTGTGCGATTGGGTTAAGCAAAATGCCTCCCATGCGGGAAGACGGATTGAGTTTGCCTTTATAGGGGATTCCTGCTACACTGAGATTGGTTAGCTCAGGTAGGCGGCTCCGTCCCGCCTTCACTCTTCGCCTCGACGTGGATCAGACGCCGAGGCGAAGTTGTTTATCAAGGTTGCGGTTCTGCATCCTCGAACAATTTTGTTTGCACCTCTGGTTTCTTCAAATTCTCCTCTTCTATCTCGACAAGCAGGTCAAGATTCGCTGTTACAGCTCCCAGCCAACGGTCACGACGCTGTTTCGTCCAGATTCCGTTTTTTGGAAGTTGAACTAGTAGCGAAGCTAACAACTCGTATTCTGGCGCGTACTCATTAAACTTTTTACCGTTTTGTTGGTCTCGGTGTTGATGCTGATCGTCTTCGACTTTACTGTTGGTACCGGTATTTTTCATTCCGTTACTTGCTGTACTAACGCCAGACTTTATTACCGGTCGCTTTTGAGTCGCTTGACTACGTGGGGCTGGTACCCGGTCAAGGGACACCAAACCAGCTTCGCGACAAAGGCCCAAATACAGCGCGACCATACGTTCACGTTGCGCTTGCGGCTCAAAACCCCGAAAGGCATCTGCGAACTGGGTATCCGTTGCTGTTTCGGGATTTACGATGTCAAATATAGGCCGGTAAGCCTTTTGCAAAATGCCTGCCATAACAAGCGGATAATCATCGCTACCTGCTTTGATGAGTTCAGAAAGCGCAGTTGTGGCGCGAAAGTCGTTATCAATCAATCCAAGAAAATCAAGACATTTAGCAACTCTCGTCGCCATACCATCAGCCACACCAAAACGTTTTAGCTCAGCAGGGGTTATGGTATCTCTAACCCCATTGTTTCGGAACCGCCGCAAAGTATCAACCACTGTACTCACAGGGGCGTACGGCATATACTTCGATTCGTCGTTTTGCACTTCCTAACCCCTTTCTGCCCGTAATTCGATTCTGAAGCAACCACAAGATTGAGTCCGTAATTATGTTACATGTGTTGTTACGAACATGCAAGTAATTACGTTGAGATAATTCATAATAACTCTGTAATTTTTACAGATTGTCTAATCACCGGTTACCTGCGGCGAAACGGACGTTTTGCAACACGCGCAGTTGGTAGATGGTCAGGCCAATCAAAATCGTCCCCATCAGCCACGCGGCGGCGGTCGCATAGCCGAATTTTAGGTACATGAACGCGTTGTACCAGATTTCCAGGCCAATCGTGTGCGTCGCGTTGTCCGGCCCGCCGCCGGTCTGCACCAGAACCGGCTCCATGATTTTGAACGCGGCGACCGTCGCGCCAACCAGATTGATGATGATGAGCGGCGAGAGGGTAGGGATGGTCACTCGGAAGATTTTGGTGAAAAAGCCCGCGCCATCCAGGTCGGCGGCCTCGTACATTTCGTCCGGAATAGACTGAAGCGCGGCGAGGTAAATAATACTGCCCGGCCCCGCCGCCGCCCAGACGAGAGGCACGACCACGGCGAACATGGCCTGCGACGGGTCCTGAAGCCAGCCCTGCTTCGGAATATGGAACACGGCGAGCAGGGCGTTCGCCAAACCGTCCGCTTTCCAGAATTGCCCCCACAGCATCGCGACAACCACACTGGTCGTGACGGCGGGCAGGTAGTACAGCACGCGGAAAATGACCTTGCCGCGCGGGATCTCGTTCAGCAACAGCGCGATAAAGATGGGAAGGCAAAAGCCCAGCCCCAGGAGCCAGCCCGTAAACAAGACCGAGTTCCACAAACCGCGCTGAAATGATTCCTGCCCGACCGCCTCGATAAAGTTGTCCAACCCGATCCAGCGCGAGCCGCCCAGAATCTTGTAGTCCTGGAACGCCATTACCATGCCGCGCGCGAGCGGCAGATACGACCAAAGCGCAATTGAGGCGACCGCAGGCGCCATAAACGCCCACGCAGACAAATGGATACGAAGCGGCAAGCGACCGTGCGCGGCGGGCGTTTGCGATGCGAGGGCGTCGCGGCGGGCGCGCTTCGCCGCCCGCACGGTTTCCACAGCGGTTTTCGCGAGCAGAAGTAACACGCCCGCCAGAACCGTAACAAAGATACACCACGCAATGACGCGCTTGCGCGCCATCTCCTGCGGTGGGGTGTAGTTGAGGAGCTTGGTGTTGATCTTGGAAACGGCGGCGTCCAAAATTTGCTTTGCGGGGCGATCCGGGTACAAGATCGCCTGATCGAGCGGCTCATCTATCAGGTTGTAGATAAACGCCATATTCGGGCCGTTCGGCTCGGGCTTGCCGTGCGCGAAAAGCGAGCGGTTCGCCTCCATCCACGGTTTCTGCGCCGCCGTGATGTACTCGCTGTAACCCCATTTTTGCAACTCCAACGGGTTGACAAGCTGCCCCAGACCATTTTCCACGTACGCCTTGGTGCGGATGCGCGCGGCTTCCTCGGACGCCATAAACCGCAAAAACTCCCACGCCGCGTCGAGTTTCTTCGGGTCCTTGACGCTTGCATTCACGCCCCACATACCGGCGTTCAGTTCGTTCGCGGTGACGCCCGTCGGCCCTTTGGGCATTGCCGTGATCCCGATTAAGGACGGATTGATGTCGAACTGGTTCATGTTCGCGATGTCATCGCTCTGGTATGCGAACCACATCCCGACTTTGCCGCCCGAAATATCGGCCTTACGCGTGGTGGAGCGGGTGGCGACGCCCTTCCACTTCTTGCCGTTTTTATCCGTCCATTCGCCCAGGATCAGTTTGCGGTAAAACTCCAGCGCGACCGTGCCCTCGGGCGTGTTGAAGCCCGCAAGCATCGCGCCCTTTTCGTCGGGCGGCGTGGTAATCTCGCCCCCGGCCTGCCACAAAAAGTTGATCCAGTAGTACGCGGCCTCGCCCTGCTCGAACTCGAACCCCCATTGCCCCTTCTCTTGGTTCGTCAAGGCTTGCGCGTCGCGATAGAACTCGTCCCAGTTTTGCGGCGGCTTGTTCGGGTTCAAGCCCGCCGCGCGAAATAAATCCTTGCGGTAGTACAACGCCTGCACATACTGCGCCCACGGAATGGAGTAGATACGCCCGTCCACGTCCAGCACCTTGCGGACACGGGGCTGAACCCGGCTTAGCGCGTCGGGGTTGCGCGCGACAAGGTCATCCAGGGGACGCAAAAATCCCTGCCCGACGTAGTTTCGCAGTTGCCGAAAGTTGACATACACAACATCCGGGGCGGTTCCGCCCGCGAACGCCATCAAAATCCCGCTTTCCGCCGCCGGTCCCTGAATGCTGATACTGGAATACCGCTCTAATTTGATATGCGGGTGTTTGCGCGAGAACGCCTCGAAAACCGCGCGCTTGGCGCGCTCGTTCGGCGATGTCGCATTGGGATCGGGAATGCCCCAGCCCGAAAACGCCCCGCCGATCTTAATGGTCACGTCCTCGGTTTGCGCGGGCGCAATCTGCGCGCCTAACGTGAGCGAAAAAACAACGGTGAGCAAGGCGAAAAACGACCGAAGCCAGGGAAACAGGCGGGGGGAAATCATACCGAATTGTACAAGGGCCGCACCGGCATCGTCAAGATAAGCGAAGAATGCGGTTGCGGAATGCGTTTTGCGGGGAACAACAGAAACAGATGATATCTGTAGCGGATAATACAAGGCGGGCGGAAACGAATGGCATGATCTTAAAACTCACACTGGATCTACCGGAAGAGCGTTCCTATATCAAGATTATGCGCTTAATGGGACGCACTTTGCTGGAGCATTTGAAGGCCGACGAAAAAGAAATTGACGAGGTCGAACTCGTTGTCGGCGAACTTTGCGCCAATGTCGTTCGGCACGCCAAATCGTCGGAGCGACGGTATCAGGTCGCGCTGGAGTTTTACTCCGACCATGTGGCGATTGAGGTTTGCGACAACGGAGCGGGTTTTGATGTCGCCGCGGTCGCGCCGGTCGGAAGCGACCGCCCCGACGAGGCGACGGGCTATGCGCGCATCGGCGGCTACGGCTTAAAGTTGGTCGAGTTGCTGTCCGATCGTGTGGAGTTTCAAGCCTCGGATTCCTCGGGCATGACGGTTCGCGCGGAGAAAGCGCTTCACTTCGCCGCAACGCCGCCCGATGCCAATGGCGGGGGCAAACCTGCCGAGTAGGTCGGTAGCTACCCTAATGCGCGCCAACCACCGGATTTCAGGCGCGCTTGTTGCCAAAAAAGGCGAACCTATGTTACACTGCGGCAAGTCCGTCCCTTGTACGCATTATAAGCGTGAGCGGCGGAACGGTAGCGCACACCGGGAGACGCGCCCGCGCGCTTGTGTTGACAACGATTGACAAGCGGATTAAGGTAGGGAGCCGCGAAGCCCCTTCTTGTTTCCGGGTAAAGGCGGTCAGAGTGAAAGTATCCAACGTTATAATTCTGCCGGACGTGCGTAAAATTCGATTGACGGTTGAAATGCCGGACCCCGACCGGTTTCTTACCTCGCAGGTTCCCCACCTGCCGCGTTATCTTTTTCAATTGCTTCCCCGGCTTGCCCGGCATACCTGTCACAACGACGGCGGGAAAACCTTTCGGCAGGAATGCCGCGAAACCGAAATTCCCCATCTATTCGAGCATTTGATTATCGAACTTCAGTTGCAGGCGGAATCCAATGAGGATGATATTCTGCGCGGGGAAACCGAGTGGGATTGGTGCGTAGATCCGCGTGGTCGCTTTCACGTCACGGTCGAATATAAAAACGAACTGCTCGCGATAGGCGCGATTCGTCTTGCCGAACGTGTGATTGCCGCACTGGACCGCCGCGACCTTGAGGCGATAAACATCGAAGCGGAAACCGCGCGCCTTCGAGAACTCGCCCGCTTGGGCCGCGAACTCATAGCGGCGGAAGACTCCGCCGCGCCCATCGCCTTCGGTCGCTCTTCTTCATCCGCCCCGGCGCGCTCCTGGTCGTCGGTGGTTTTAGGCGCCTCGCCAACCGCGACCCTCTAAAGCGCCCGAAACGCCTTTACAAGACGTTCGCGCTACGCTTGCTTGGTAACAAAAGCGTAGCGCGCACGTCCCATAGAACATTAACGGCGGAACTGACCGAACAAGACCGCGATACCGCTCAAGATGCCAACGGTTTCGCCGATACCAATGCCGCCGGGGCGCTTGCCGAATGGCACGGAAACCACATCGCCATCGGCGATTTCTATCGACGCATCAACGTCTTTGTGAAGATCGTACGTTGTTGTTTGGATTTTGCCGTTCGCGCCGGTTCGTCGCAGTTCCACCTTGTCCTGCTTACCGCCTTCCTGAACGCCGCCCGCCTGGGATACGGCTTCAAGAAGGGTGACTTTGGTCAGCAGGGGAAACGCTTTGGCCTCGCGAACCGCCCCGATAACGGAAAACTGCCTGGGTTTTTCGAGGCGCGGGATATAAACGGCGTCCTTGTCCTTGAGCGTAATATCTTTGCCCGGAATGTTTTTCAAAATGTCGTCGTAGGCGACCGGAATTGTTTCCTGACCGCGCGTCACCACGATACCGGAACGATCCGCGTAGTCGGTCAGCCCGCCGACCTGTTGCAGTAACTGTCCGACCGTGGTTCCCGCCGTGATGGGAATAAGACCTTTGGTCGCGTCTTTAACCTCGCCGCCGACGCTGACAATGCCCTCGCTCGTCACGCCCGCGAAAACGTAGATGCGGTCGCCATCCAGAATAGAGGGGTTGAACTCCGGCCCGGTTCCGCTACCGGCCTGGTATTTTTTATAATCCACCACGATCTTCTCGGCCCCGCGGCTGATCGTCACCCGTGACAAATCCGCGTCCGGATTGATCGCCGCCGCTTCGAGGACCTCCGCAAGATATGTGTCATCCTTGATTTTTTGCAGGCCCGGCGTTTTCACCGCGCCATTGACGCGCGCTTCGCGGGCTTTCCGGGCCACGATATATACCGACACATCCGGCGCTTTAAGAAGCCGCGCAAGCCGAACGCTGCGCGCGATGGAAGCGGCGGCTTTGGTTTGCATCAGGTTCGCGACCCGTATCTGCCCGACGCGCGGGATGGTCACGGACCCGTCGGCGTCCACGCGGTAATCGCCGGTCAGATAATCGGCTCCGGCAACCAGAACGCGCACGGTGTCACTAATGCGGATTGGTCCGGCGATAGGGTCCGCCGTCGCCTGCGACACGCCGCTTTCCGGCGGGGCGGCGAGAATTCTCGCCGGAACGGTTTCCTGCGCGAAAGAGACAACGGGAAAAGCGGCGGTTAAAGCGACCGTGGCGGCGCACAAAGCGAACGCGGCGAAAGGCGGGGGAAGAAAACGGTTTGTTGAACGCATCGAGAAAATTTCTTTCGTGACGGCTTCGCCGGAAGAACAAACGCAGAAGCGAGCGTATCCGGCTAACATTCCGCAGGAAAACGTAATAAATCAGTATACGGGCTACCGCACATACAGTCAACGCGGCATTTGTTGGAACCCTTCAACCAGCGCGTCGCGGCTACGACGACAGCGCCTACTGTCGCAGGAACTGTGCCACGGGACATAGCGACTAAAGGGGCTACGCTAACGTAGCGACCTCAACCGCCTGGTCGCCCGCCTCGGTGAGCGCGGAAGCGGCGGCGGGCGTCGCGGCCTGTGACAGCGCTTCCTCGGCGACCGCGCGCATGGTCCGGTTTTCCCGGCGCGCCGTGAAGTGAATCCGCTTGAACGCCTCGTCCTCGGTTAAACCGTCGCGTTGCATCAAAAGACCTTTTGCGCGCTCGATGATAATGCGGTCGGCGAGACGAGTTTGCAGTTTGCCCACGGAATCGTTGCAGTCATGGAGATCGCGCCAACGCTGAACCGCGACCGCAACCGACGATAACAACTCCTCGGCGCGCAAAGGACGGGTCACGGTTCCGAACGCCCCGGCGCTCGCGACACGGGTTAAATCTTCCGCACTGCCGCCGCCCGCAAGCGAGGCGGCGATGGCGACGATGGGACCGGCGAGCGTATCCGCAAACGCTTCCTCGGGACGCTCTAAATCCTCGGGTTTTCCCCCGTTCTCGGCGGCGACCGCATGCGCCTCGGCCCGAAACAACGCAATCAGAAGGTCGGCGTCAATTAGCAACGCTTCGACCGGATTTTGTGCGACAGCCGCCCGGGTGGCGTCGGCGGCGTCGGCCTCGGCGACAATCACATGACCGGCGGCCTCAAGCGCCATTCGCGCGGCCTCACGCGTGGTCGCATCAGGGTCGGCAATGAGAATGCGGTACTTTTCCATCTGAAATTCCCTCGCCCGTGGTTTGGCGCGCCGAAAATAATGCGCGGTTCGCAGGGTGAAACATATGTCCGAAAAAGACATAATTTCAATTGATTTTATCGCTCGCTCGCCTGCCTGTAAAGCCGGGCCGATAAGCGTACCCTTCGCATTAGCGGGGGAAGGGCGTTCCCGATACAATTTTAAATAGGAACTCCCAATTTATTATGTCCATCATAGCCGCTGAACCCTTGCTCTCCTCCGTCCCGGAAGTGACCGCCGACGCGGTTCTAAACGCCCTTCGCACCGTGGACGACCCCGATCTGCACCGCGATTTGGTGTCGCTCGGCATGATCAAAAACGTCGTTGCCGCCCCCGGCGGAGCGGTGTCGTTCACGGTTGAACTTACCACGCCCGCCTGCCCGCTCAAGGAGAAAATCGAGAACGATTGCCGCGCCGCAGTCGGGGCCGTGCCGGGCGTTGCCGACATCAAAATCGAGATGACCGCCCGCGTGATCGCGCGCCGTCCCATCGGCGGCGTGCGACTGCCCAAAGTCAAGCACGTGGTCGCTATCGCATCGGGTAAAGGCGGCGTGGGGAAATCCACGGTATCCGTCAACCTTGCGGTCGCGCTCGCGCAAACCGGCGCCCGTGTGGGCCTGATGGACGCCGACGTGTACGGGCCGTCCGTTCCGATGATGCTGGGCGTCGAGGACGAAGAGTTCGAGCAAACCGCCGTGCGCCTCCCCGACGGCAACATGGCGCAACGCCTGGTTCCCATTTCGCGCCACGGCGTTTCGTGCGTGAGCATGGGCTTTCTGGTCAAACCCGGACAGCCCGTCGTGTGGCGCGGCCCGATGCTCGCCAAAGTCGTCAATCAGTTCTTGAACGATGTCGAGTGGGGCGAATTGGACTACCTTTTGGTAGACCTGCCGCCCGGAACCGGCGATGTGACCATGTCGCTGTCCGAGGCGATTCCGCTGTCCGGGGCGGTAATTGTGATGACGCCCCAGGATGTCGCCGCCTCAATCGCGGTCAAGTCCCTGCGCGCGTTCCAAAAACTCAATGTCCCCATTTTAGGCGTGGTCGAGAACATGAGCTACTTTATCGCGCCGGACACGGGACGCACGTACCATATCTTCGGGCATGGCGGCGGTCAGGAAGCCGCCGAGGAGTTGAAGGTGCCGTTCCTCGGCGAAATCCCGCTCGAAATCGCGACCCGACAAGGCGCAGACGAGGGCGAGCCGGTTCTTATCACCTACCCGGACAGCGCGCAGTCCGTTATCTTCCGCGAGGTCGCGGGACGTATGGCGCAGCAAATTTCCATCCAAGCGCGCCAGTTCCGCCCGCTCCCGGTGATGTAAAAGAGCATAGCCGCCTGATCTGTGACTTGTCTCTGACTTAGTTGATGCAAACAGTAAATCAAGGAGAGGGCATGCCAAGCCTAATTCGGATCTCCCGTTTTACGCCTTTGGGCGTGAGAGGCGAAAATAAGGCTCCATCAACTAACCTTTTGAGAAGTTCAGGTGATACGGGCGGTTCAGGTAGAAATGTACAAAGGTTCGGATGCAAACCTTGATTCGCCGTTGCTATGCTGTTTAATGAACTAATTAACAGCATCCTCGCCTGGTTGTAACTGACTGCGGTTTCTCGCGTGACAAAACTATGTTCGCCCGGATGAAGTATTAAAGTGTTGTCCGTGTGATCTCTTGCTGTATTAAATGAAACTACAACAACGGTCTGCGCCACGGCGGTAGCTCCACATATAACCACGTGAAGATGCAATGCATTCGGATAATCACCGTATTGAAAAGTGTCTCCTTCGACAAACCGCATGAATTACCTTTAGCCAATCATCGCGGGCGCGACCACACCCACATGAGGTTCTTCTGACAGACTTTTCTGTTCATGATCTTCCAATTTCGCCAAAGATGATGCGATATCACGCTCGGTATAGATGTGATTCATAGCATCTTTTATAGCCTCGGCGGAAAGACCATTAACACGAAGGACATCTTCGTAGGTGATAGGCGCAGAGGAGTTACCTGGATCGCTCCACTCGGGCAACCCATGCGTCCAATCAACTAAATCCCATTTTTGCTTCGAGCCAAGTTCGTTGAAGGTCTGATCAATGATGTGGTCCTCCGCTTCTGATAAAAGGTCGTCGCCCGGATCCTCTGCCAAGCTCAAATTATTCAGCGACTTACGAAGATAGGTATGCCAATACGTGTTTGCCTCAGTCTGAACCTGATGCGGTGGAGTACCTTCTTGACTTTCAGGCAAAGTTGTCTTAATGAGGTTGTACGTGTTGCTTAACACAGGGCCGTGCCGCATCGAAAACCACTGGTCATAGGTCATCGGCACACCCCAAGTTAGCAACATTTCCTTGTCGGCAACGTAAAGCAACTTCAGAAGGACTATATAAGGAATAGAGCCTCCTGCCCGCTTGACGAACTTAGCCGCCGCCTGAGTTGTTTTTTCGTTTGAGAACATTAGGTTTAAACCGCCCTATTCGTCTTGCGTGTTAATCTTATACGTGGTATTGTACCATCTCCTGGGAATCTCATCAAACATTCGTTTTCTCATTGTGATCAATTTCGCATACCAGCCTTTGATCAATACAATCATTGGCATGGTGGTATCGGATCCGCATTTTACAGCGATCCGCTGTACTCCGTCTTTTGTTCAGCTAAATTCACTGAAACCAAACGACACGCCCAAACGTATTTATTAACACAAGGCGTTGCGCGGAGGCTGTTGCCAAAACACCCCGCGCAACGCTTTTGTTTTCTGGGTAAAATAGTTTACAGCGTTGGCGGCGCAAGAAATGTCCTTATCTTCGAGGATGGCGCGCGGTCCAATCGGTTTCTATTTGACGAGCCGTTTTAGATGGGGGCGAGCGCGCCAATGCTCGAACGGTTCGTTCTTTTTGTTTGACGTTGGGAAGCGAACAAGAGCAAACGATGAAGTATAAACGATGTAGCGCGTGCGACTTCTGGGTAACGGCGGCGGAAAAACGCTGTCCCAACTGCGGCGTCGCCGAGCCGATGGCGGACCGCAACAGTCCAACCGCAAACGACGCCCTTTTGATGGAGCCGCCATTAACTGATGGCGCGCGGGCGGCCTTTGGCGGGTTTGTCGGCGCGGTTATCGGCGGGTTCCTCATGCAGGGAATGGGGGTCGCGGTGGGCGTCGCGGTGGGCGTTAGTTTAGGCGTTCTGCTCGGCGCGGACCGCGAATGGAACCTGAGCGAAACCGCCGCCCCGATCCATCGCCGCGCGTCGGATAGTTTGTGCCGCCGCGAGGACATCATCAAAGAGCGCCTCGCCGACATCGCGACCCGCGAACGGCGTTTGGATGAAACCGTCCGCACCGTGGACGCCGAACACGCAAGCATTGACCCGGAGCGCTTGCAAAAAGTGCGCGATGCGCTCACGTCGGCGCGCGGCATCTTGGGGCGACAGCGCGAACGCTACCATTCGATGTTGTGGGAAATTGCATTGGTTCGCTGGCAGAACACGCTGGAGCCTATCGCCGCTGATTGGGAGCGCATAACGCACGAGGAATGTGCGCATCGCTTGCGCCAACTCGATATTGCCCGCGACAAGGGCCGCGCGTACCTGACGGAATGGCAGGACGTGGATCTGTCCGATCTACCCGAAGCCGAACAGTGCGTAGACCGTTTGCGTCAGGCTCTTAGCACGTGCGATATGCTCCGCGAGGAACTTATCATTCAGCAGGCAGCGCTCGCCGTGCGCGGTATCGCCCCCATGGACGAGTCTCTGCATCCCGGCCTGGGCGCGAACGGCGACAAGTTCCGTAACCTCGATGTTTTCAACGCCCGGGCGTCCATTGGCGAGTTCTCGGCGGCGTTCAGCGAACTCGAATCCGAATACTCGCGTCTCCGAAGCGAGGAAGAATTAGGGGAGCGGCAAGTTTTAGTACGCAAGTTTAGTTAACGGCGCCGCCCTTCAGCCTTGTTACGTACATTCGGGGCGTCACCTTTGGTACGCTGACCAAGTCGCTTCTAATTTCAGCAACGCGTAAGCGCGGCCCCTCGCGGGTAAGACAAAAACGGAGGATTTGAAATCATGTCATCATTAGAAGACAAAATGAACAAAATGTACAACGAGGATCATGACCCCGCGACCCATGTGGACAAAACGATCCAAATGGAAACCGATACCACAACGATAGAACGGGAAATCCTGTTGCAAGCCGCCATCAAGGCTGTCGCGTCCAGCAATCAGCATGACATCAAAGCCGCGCAGGCGCAAATTCAAGAGCATATGAAGATGTACGAGGCCGACCAGGGCATGAGCGCGCTTCAAGAGCAGTTAACCAATCTGAGCGCCGCGCTCGGCGAGGAAACGCCCGACCGCCTCAAGTACGCCGAACGCGCCGGAAAGTAGTTCAAACAGCAAGAAAGTTGATGGCGAGAAAGCAAGAAAGTTAAGAAGGAAGAAAGGTCGCTAACCCAATAATTGGGACAAGAACCTTTTGCAGACGACAAACCTTTGCCAAGCAGGTAACGGCGTCGCCATTTAATCCTCCTTTACTTTCTTGCTTTCTCGCCATCAACTTTCTTGCTATCCCGAATGGTATCCTGTACGGTATGTTTTCTTCATCTCGACCGCTTCGCGTTTTGGTTACGAACGACGACGGTATCCACGCTCCGGGTATCTTTGCGCTCAAGCAGGGGCTTGAGCGGGCAGGGCATCGGGTAACGGTCTGCGCGCCGGACCGCCCCCGATCCGCATCGGGCCACGCCATCACGCTCCACAAGCCGCTTCGCATCAAGGAAGTCGCGCTCCCCGACGGATCTATCGGCTATGCAGGCTCCGGCACCCCCGCCGACTGCGCCACGCTCGGTCTTTTGGAGGTGATGAAAAACGAGTGCGACATTGTCGTCTCCGGCATCAACCACGGCCCCAATCTGGGTTGGGATGTGACGTACTCCGGCACGGTTTCCGCCGCGATGGAATCTGTTATCATCGGCTTTCCCGCTATCGCCATCTCGGTCGCCTCTTATGCGGAAAATATCCACTGGGACGCGGCGGCGAACTTCGCGGCCCGACTTGCCCCGATGATCGCGGAAAAAGGCTTGCCGCCCGCAACCCTGATAAACGTCAACTCGCCCGACCTGCCGGAAAATGAAATCAAAGGCGTTCGGCTCGCGACACAGGGGGACCGTCAGTACGTGGATCGCCTGGAAAAACGCCTGGACCCAATGAACAAGCCGTACTACTGGCTCGGCGGCAAACTCCACGACAAGGAAGCCCCGGACGGCTCCGATGTCCGCGCGGTCGGCGACGGCTACATCGCAGTCACGCCCATCCACCTCGATCTAACCTCCCACGCCTTTTTGCGCGACCTGCGCGCCTGGGACATCGAGCGGTAGCAACGGGCGACAACTCCGTTCGCAACCTGTACCTGCGCTATTTCTGGCTACTCTTTCCGCGCTTGCGCCAGCAAAAACCGCGCCGCCTCCTGATGCGTCGCGCCGCCTAACTTCCGCATCGTCCGCACCAACCCTTCCCATGCCAGATCGTCCAGGATGACGCCCAAACGAGCCACGACATACACCGTTGGCAGGTACTTCTCTCCCCCGGTTCGCCGCATACGCTTTTGCAAAACCGGTCGGCGTACATCAGGAAACCGTTGCGGGGTGACAAATCGGGGGGCGGGCGACAACGGTGGCGGAACCGTGACAAAACGACGTCCCATGAGCCGCGAACCCGGGAACGCCGTTGGAGGTGTGTAAACGCGGCGCCCAACGCCGATAGCCACAACCGGCTCAAGCCCCGCCTCGCGGAACACCGCCCGTGCCGCCTGCGCCGGTGACGCCCCCCAGCGCAAGCAACACGCGTTCAACCCCGCCGCCGCCTCCGGCCCCAGATACAGCGCGACCCGGTGACGGAACGGGCCGCCCGGCGAACGCGGCGTTTGCGGAAACAATTCCGTGTTGTATTTCCGGCAATCCGTACACCAGTACCGTTGCGGCCCGCCATTGTTCGCCTTCCCCGCCTTTTGGCAGCGTCCGGCGCAATGGGGGCAACGAAACCGGATCGGGCCGGGAGGCGGGCCGGGAGCGCCGCCAAACGACTGACGACCGCACGCCTTGCATTGATAATACTGCCGCCCCCGATTCACCCCCGACTTTCGCAACTCCCGCCCCAAACAACGC
>CAXUMS010000009.1:0-31119 GCA_964252165.1 uncultured Armatimonadaceae bacterium | reverse complement strand
TGCTTCATAGGGGCGTCTCCTTTGCCAAACCGAGAAAAATAAGAACGGCTTTATTGTACGCCCGCCGCGCCTCGCACAAAAACTTTTATCGCACCGCCATTCCCGCTACCGTCCTATATCCACGCCAAGAAATAACCCGCGCCACAACAACGCGGGTCCTCAAATTGAATCTGAACGGAAAAAGAATTTATGGTAAACATCCAAAAGCGGTCGCCCCGCCGCTACGGAACCCGCTCTATTGTAACCGTCATTCGGAACTCGTTTTGCGCGATCTGCTTGGCAGTACGTACCGCCGGTTTTACGTCGGTAACAGCAACACGGTATGTGGGGCGGTTGCCTGATGCGGGAATTTCCGTCGGCGGGAGGAGATTGAATAAGGTAAACGTTTCTACCGCCGCGCCCGCCCCGGAAAGCGACGCCGTAACGCTAAGTACGCTGGGACTGCTACAAATACCGCCTTCAGGGCAACGGCGATCCTGCACTTCAGAAATGACAAACCGCACGGGGTCGCCGATAACGTTGGTATCCGCCAGAAGGGAATCACCTACGCTGAGCGTCACCGAGTCTCCCAATTTATAGGCTGGCGTACTATCGTCGTTGGAACCGCCACCGCCGCAACCGGTGAGCAACACGAAACATCCAACGACGCAAACCAAAGTAAATAAACTCGATAGCAACCGCTTTGTTTCACTCATGTGCTGAAACTTCCTTTCTGTTAGAAGCCTATGGAACCCGCTCCACTTTGACAGGGACGCGGAACTCATCCTGCGCGATTCGTTGACTACTAAGTTTCAGTGCGGGTTTTACGCCTGTAATATCTACGCTGTATGCGGGGCGGTTGCCCGATGCGGCGACCACCAAAGGGGGGGAAACGTCAGCGGTTGTAAAGGTTTGCGCCGCCGCGCCCGCCCCGGAAAGCGACGCGACGACGCGAACCACGCTGGGGCCGCCACAATTTGAGTCTTCCGGGCATCTACCATCCTGCACCTCGGAGATAACGAGCCGCACGGGGTCCCCGGAAACATTGCTATCCACCACCAGAGAATCACCCACTTTGAGCGTTACAAAATCGCCCAATTTGTAAGTTGGCGCGTTGTCGTCACGGGAACCGCCGCCGCCACAACCCGCGAGCGGCAACGCCAGACACCCGGCGACGCAAAACACCGCAAACAAACCCGTAAACGCGCGCTTTGCCTCCATCATTTGGAACTTCCTTTCTCGTTAGAAGCCGCATGGAAACGGACCATGACGGCTTCTAACCGAACACGGCCCAATCTACTCGCGATGCAAGCGGTCGCCCCGCCGCTACGGAACCCGCTCTATTGTAACCGTCATTCGGTAATCACTCTGCGCGATCTGTTTGCCTGCACGCACTCCCGGTTTTACTGCCGTAACATCCACTCGGTAGGCAGACCGGTTGCCTGACGCGGAAAGGTCCATAGGCGGAGTGAGATCGAAGATTGTAAATGTTTCCACCGCCGCGCCCGCCCCGGAAAGCGACGCGGCAATGCCAACCGCACCCGGCCCGCCACAACTTGAGCCTTCTGGACACCGACTATCCTGCGAAACCTCGGAGATAACGAGCCGCACGGGGTCGCCGGAAACGTTGCTATCCACCACGAGAGAATCACCCACTTTGAGCGTTACCGAGTCTCCCAGTCTGTATGTTGATGCCTCGTCGTCACGGGAACCGCCGCCGCCGCAACCCGCGAGGGGTAGAACCAATCCGCCAACAACACCAATTACAGCGAGCAAACTCGTAAATACGTACTTCGCTTTCATCATTATTTGGAACTTCCCTTCTCGTCAGAAGCCGCATAGAAACGGACCATGACGGCTTCTAATCAAACACGGCCCAATCTACTGCGAAACCTGCACGGAGTTCCAGGCCGCTCGTACCTGGTTCGCCTCGTAGCTTCCCACCCCGTAGATGTCCTCCGCCGCCGAAATTGAGCCACGGCGCGCGGCGATAAAGTCGCTATAACGGCTAAGTTTGGAAATAAGGGTCCGGTAGAAAATTCTCTCCGCCTTATCCCGTCCGATAGCGGATACGGTTACGCCGTAATGGGTTCCGCCTTGACTGAGCAGATAGTACACCTTGTTCTGAATACCGCAGTTGTAATGCACAAAACCAAAATCGAAACTGCCACCAATACGGTTGTTGTAGTTGTCCACACCGGGAGTGTTGTTGCTGATTACGCTAAACCGCCAGCACAGTGTGGGCTTGACTTTGGCGGACCCGGCAAAAACAACAAGCGCGGCGTCTTTGGGGTCCTTGTATCCTATCATCGGCGCGAACCCGAACTTGCTGACGCTGATGGCCTGCCCTGCGGAAAGAGCGGGAACCGTGTTCACGCCCGATAAATCAATGTCGCGGTCCCCAAAAACGGCGACCACGCTTCCGTTCTTGATCTCAACAACAGGCTCCGGGCCGAAAATCGGCACGCCGTTCAAGGCGCGCCGCATCTTGACATGGTAAATGCCCAAATCGTCCTCGACAAAGTCCCGTAGTAGATAACTCACGACTTGAGAAGGACGAATTAGGTTCGCGCCGCGCGCAACGTCTGTAGCCGTCAGGTAGGCTGTGGAAAGCAGAAACCCGTTCTCCGTATGTTGGGAAGGGGGCAATCCCGCCATTGCTTTAGACGAGTTGGAAACAATCCCTTTAATTTCCTCCCCTTGAGCCAGCGCAACCGATGCGGCTGAAAACAGGGAAAGAGTTAAACCAGCGAGGACCAGCGAGGACCAGCGAGGTTTCTTTTGGTGAACACGAAAACGTCCCTTCTCAAGAACGAACAACCGGGGCGACCCCGTTTGTTCGCCTTGCTTTATTTCGGGACACCTTCGGTTTTCTCCTGCCCGATGGGTAGAAATTAAAGCGCTCTATTTACCCCTTTTATAATTCACCTGAAACAAGCGATTGCGAACGCTCAAGAAGGGGGCGAACGCAGGGAGGCGCACGGGAGGGATAACCGCCGCTCACCGTTCGCGTCCCGCTTCAAAAGTGCAACAAAAGGCTCGGCAGGAACCGCCTCCCCGCACGACGAAGAAACCCGCGTTATACTACATCTTGCGCCCCAAAAACTTCGACAGCCCAACATATAGTGTCATTATCTATTGTCAAATCTTAGCGATAGCGCCGCAAACCGCCGTATCCCCGACGCCTCGCGACAACCCGAAATAGCCGCCCGCAACCGCGCACAACCGCCAACGCCTAACAACCCGCAACCTGGCTACACCCCATGTAGCCCGGCAACCAGCAACCAATATGCCCACCCCTTTTGTTCACCTTCATAACCATTCCGAATTTTCGCTCCTCGACGGCGCGACCAAGATCAAAGACATGGTCAAATACGCGGTTGACATGGAAATGCCCGCCATCGCGCTCACCGATCACGGGATGATGTACGGCTCGATGGAGTTCTACATGAAGGCCAAAGCCGCGGGAATAAAACCGCTGGTGGGCTGTTGCCTGCCGGGGCAATTAATTCACACGCGAACCGGCGTCAAGCCCATTGAGGAAATCGAGGTGGGCGAGATGGTTCTCACCCACAAAGGCGTTTACCAGCCGGTGTTGTCCACGATGACGCGGCGTTACAAGGGAACGATCTACGGCGTCGCCGCCGCGAACAGCGAAACCGTCTGGCTTACCGATGAACACCCTGTTCTAATAAAATCCGGCAAATCCGAACAAACCGAATGGGTGCGAGCGGATAGTCTCCCCTCGGGCCGCCGCGCCAAAGGGCGCCGGGGCCTTACAAACTGGAACGCGTGCGTCGCCTTGCCGCGCTTGCAGGATGCTGGACGTGACCGCTCCGAAACCCTGTACCTGTGCGACTACCTCGACAAAAACCTTTACGCGGATGATGGCGGCGGCTTCGTCGAGAAGTTCAGCAAAATCAACAAGTGGGACCACCGAATTAGGTTCACCATCCCCAATCGGCTTACCGTCACGCCGCAACTAATGCGCCTTCTCGGCCTCTTTGTCGCAGAAGGAAGTTTTACGCGCGATATACGTGGAATGCTTACCCGTATCACCTTTACCTTCGGCGCGGACGAGGCCCATTTCGCGGACTTTGCTTTGGAGGCGATACAAAACATATTCGGTTTGAAATGCGCTAAAAGCGTACGGGCAAACAAGAATATCATCGAGGTTCACTGCCATAACACCGTAATTGCGCGCTTGTTTGAAGCCCTTTGCGGCGCGGGTTGCGCGAACAAGCGCATCCCCAACTTTGTCTATACCGCCTCACGCGAGAACATCGAGGCGTTTGTGAACGCCGTTGTGGACGGCGACGGTAGGCGTCATCCCACAGGGCAGGTCTCGCTGAAAATGGTGTCGCGCAACGTCATCTACGGGATGCGGCTTCTTGTCGCAAGTCTTGGCTACGTAGGCGTCGCGCGTGAATTCACAACCGCGAATAGCCGCAAACCGACGTACTTATTGCAGTGGTCGCCACAAGGCAAGTTCCGCAAGTTCCAAACGACCGAAGATTACCTTTTCCTTCCCTTGAAAAAGGTGCAGGAAAAACAGTACGACGGCCCGGTTCATAACATCGAGGTCGCCGAACATAATTCTTACGTCACCGATTTCGCCCTGCACAACTGCGAATTATACGTGGCGACGCGCAAGCGGACCGACCGCGACCCGCGCAAGGACGGCAACCACCATCTGGTCGCGCTCGCCAAAAACGAGATCGGCTACCAGAACCTCCTGAAACTCGTCACCAAAGCCTCGCTCGAAGGGTTTTATTACAAGCCGCGCGTGGACAAGGAACTGCTTGCCGAGCATAGCGAGGGCCTGATTATCGCGTCCGCGTGTTTGGGCGGCGAATTGTGCAAAACCATCACGTCCGGCGCGGGTTTCGAGGCCGCCAAATCCTGCGCCGCGTGGTACCGCGAGGTGTGGGGCGATGACTTTTACCTGGAAATCCAGGACCACGGTATTCCCGAGCAGGCGTCCGTGAATGTGGAAATCAAGCGCATCAGTGAGCAATTGGGGATCAAGATGGTCGCGACCAACGATTCCCATTACCTGCGCGCCGAGGACGCCGACGCGCACGATGTTCTGATCTGCATCCAAACCGGAACCACGGTCGAGGACCCGAAGCGGATGCGCTACGAGCCGCGCAACTTCTACCTCAAAAACTACAACGAAATGATGGGCGTTTTCGAGAACTTCGCGCCCGACGCCATCGAGAACACCCTGGAAGTCGCGGACAAGTGCAACCTCAACATCGAGATGGGCCGTGTCCCGATGCCCGCTGTCGGCCTTCCCCCCGGCAAAACCGTCCACGGTCACATGACCGATTTGTGCTGGGAAGGCCTGTCCAAGCGCATCCCAACCCACTCCGGCGTTCACCGCGACCGCTTGGAATACGAACTCGGCGTTATCGAGAAAACCGGCTTTTCCCAGTACTTCCTGATCGTCATGGACATCAGCAACCATGCGCGCTCGTCCGGCATCTTCTTCGGCGTCCGTGGCTCCGCCGCCGGGTCGCTCGCCTCCTACTGCCTGGGCATTACCGACCTCGATCCCATCGAGTACAACCTGACCTTCGAGCGGTTTTTGAACCCGGAGCGCGTCACCATGCCCGATGTAGACATGGACTTCGAGGACGCCCGCCGGGCCGAGGTTATACAACATGTCGTAAAAAAATACGGCGAGGAACAGGTGGCGTATATCACCACATTCGGGACGCTGGGCGCGAAAGCCGCGATCCGCGATGCGGGCCGCGCGCTCGCCCTGCCCATGCCCGACGTAGACCGCTGGGCCAAGATGATTCCGGCCCTTCCGGTCGGTATGACGATCCAGAAAGCGATGTACGGCGACAAGGATAAGGGCGTTCCGGGCAACCCGGAGCTGGTCGCCGAGTACGAGAACAACCCGCAGGCGACCAAACTCATCAACACGGCCCAGCGACTTGAGGGCATCTCGCGCCACGCCTCCGTTCACGCCGCCGGTATCATGATCGCCGACAAGCCGCTCGTCAACTACACGCCGCTCGCGAAAACCGCCGACGGTTCCCTTGTCACGCAGTACCCGCACTCGTCTCTGGAAGCCCTCGGCCTCCTCAAAATGGACTTCCTGGGCTTGTCCAACCTGACCATTCTCGCCCGCGCGATCAAACTGATCAAGAAAACGCGTAACGTGGATGTGGACGTATGGAACATCCCGCTCATCAACCATCCCGACGCGGATAAGGCGTATGAGATGCTCGCCCGGGGGGAAACCACAGGTATTTTCCAGTTGGAATCGGCGGGGATGCGGAAGTACGTCGTGGATTTGAAGCCCGCGTCGGTCAAGGAACTCTCCGCGATGGTCGCGCTCTACCGCCCCGGCCCGATGGCGCACATTCCCCGCTACATCCGCGCCAAATTCGATCCGTCCCTGATCTCGTACACGCACCCACTTTTGGAGCCGATCCTAAAAGACACGTACGGCGTTATCGTGTATCAGGATCAGGTCATGCAAATCGTGCAGGCGGTCGCCGGGTTCACCCTCGGTCAGGCCGACCTTTTGCGCCGCGCGATGGGTAAGAAAAAAGCGTCGGAAATGGAAAAGCAACGCGAGTATTTTCTGAAAGGCGCGGCGGAGAAAGGCGTTTCCAAGAAAATCGCGGAGCAGATCTACAACGAAATCGAGCCGTTCGCGGGCTATGCGTTCAACGGCGCGCACGCCGCCTGCTACGCGATGATCGCGTACCAGACCGCGTACCTCAAGGCCAACTACCCGTCCGAGTACCTCGCCGCGCTGATGGGAACGTACATAGACAACACGGAAAAGGTCGTGATCGCGCTCGAAGAATGCGGGCGCATGGGCGTCGAGGTTTTGCCGCCCGACATCAACGAGTCCATGTCCGACTTTACGGTTCACGGCAAGGGGGACAACCAAACCACGGGTGCGGTACGCTTCGGCCTTCTCGCCATCAAAAATGTCGGCAAAGCCCCAATTGACGCCATCTTAGCCGCGCGCGAAAAGGGGGGCAAGTTCGCGAGTTTGGAAGACTTCTGCACCCGCGTTTTCGCCGAGGGCCTGACCAGCAAATCCGTGGTGGAAATGCTGATCAAGGCCGGGACGTTCGCCTCCGTCCACCCCAACCGCCGCGCCCTCTTAGACGCGCTCGACGACGCCTTTGCGGTCGCCCAACGGGGCGCGAAAGACGCCGCCGCCGGTCTTATCTCCTTGTTCGGCGACGGCGCGCCGGGCGCCGGGGACGAAACCGCGCTCGCCCCCGCCGCGTCCGCCGTCACCCACTCCCACGCCACCGATTTCTCGCGCGGCGAACGCCTCGCGATGGAAAAAGAACTTCTGGGCCTGTACCTGTCCGAACACCCCATCAAGCCCTTCGAGCCGACCCTGCGCCGCAAGCACAACGCCATCCGCCTGTCCGCTATCAAAGACACGTCTCCCAATCAGGAAATAACTGTCGGCGGTTTAGTAACAGCGGTAAGGACGCATTATAGCAAGCAGGGAGCGGCAATGTTATTCGTTACGCTCGAAGATACGAGCGGAACCGCGTCGGTGACGCTGTTCCCGCGTACGACCAGCGAGTACGGTAAGTTCGTGATCAAGGACGCGGTAATCGCGATTAAAGGCAAAGCGCAACACCGCGAGCGTTTTGGCGGGAAGAACCAGAACAACGCGGGCGACGGCTCCGACGCGAACGGCGGTGAGGATAAAAACGTTCAGGTGGAGATAATCGCGGACCGGGTGGAAACCGTGGTCGCAAACGCGATGGCGTCGGATGCCCGCCCGCGCGAGGTGCATGTGCGCGTGGACGCCCAAACGCGCACGTTTATGGGAATGCTCCACGCCACGCTCGCGTCGCGGGCGGGTGGCTCGCCCGTGTTCCTGCATATCGAGGGCGCGGACGGGTTGGAGTACAAGGTGAAAACCAAACTCGAAGCGGACGCCGACGACGCCCTTATTGAGCAGGTGCGCCGGATGCTCGGCGGCGGTCAGCGCCGGGCGTGGGTGGAGTAGCGGCGTCATTGGTACAATAAAGCGAAAAGCCGGAAAGGAAAAACGCCATGTCTACCACGGAAGAAGCGCTTATCGACGGCGAAGCGCGGGCGCAGTCGCTCTACGATAACCGATTACGAACCATTTTAGAACCGGAACGTGATGGTGAGGCGGTCGCAATTCATCCCGAAAGCGGCGATTACGAAGTCGCTCCGAATTGGGCATTGGCGCGCCGCGCCCTGCGCGCCCGGCAGCCAAATGGTTTTATCTATTCACAATTCATTGGCCCCGTATCGCTTGCCGAATGGACACTCGCCCAGCACGTAGAAGGCGGCGGGGGCAAGCGTTGATTGTTGGCGCATTTCGTGACCGGCTTCCGCTCGTCCTCCTCACGCTTGAGGGGCGGAGCGGTTCGCTCACGGTTGAATTTGTTCTTGACACCGGTTTTGATGGCTACGTAACGCTTCCCCAGGAAGTTTTGCGTCGCTTGGGGGCGACGGAAAGTGGTCAGCAGAAGTCAAGACTTGCCGATGGCTCCATTAAAACGTCCGTGGTGTACACCGTGATTGTGAACTGGGATGGGGATCTCGTTGAAGCGGAAGCGCTTGCGGCGGAAAACAACCCGCTCCTCGGCACGCTTTTGCTTGACGGCTTTCATATTGATATCGAGGCGACCGAGGGCGGCGAGGTGATCATCGAGCCGCTCTAAATCCCCTTCAGAATTCGACCACGACTGCCGTGCGGTCCGTTAGGAAGCGTCGCGGACCGCTATTACCAAGAGGCGGATTTCGTCTTCCGTGAGCGCGATATCACCGCCGCACACAAGGCAGGCTCCCCAGCGAATCTGCGGAAAATCCGGGTCCGGGTGGGGAAGCAAGCGGTACGGACGCTGGCGCTGGCACGTGACGCATCCTTGCGTTTCCGCTTTATCATGGTTTGAAAGCGGCTTTGATTGGGTCGGCGCATCATCTACCGCCTGGTAGAACGAGACGGCGTAGCAGGGGATGTGGCAGACGACAAAGTTACGCGCGGGGTAGGCATCGCCTAACTCGGTCGCGAGTTCCTCCGCCATTTCCGCTTCCTGCCGGACGTGGTCACGGTCCGACGCGGACATACGAGCGTGCCGGTGATTGTGACCGCGCTCGTACCGCCAGCGTGAGAAAGCAATTTGATTTGCGTCCGCGCGATTCTTCGCCTTTTGTACGACTTCGGCCATTTCTTCTTGGGTGCAGGTTTCGCCCGTGATACGGGATCGGAACCCCTGTAAAATCATCCCGTCGCACTCGATAAAACGCATATTGCTCTACCGCTTCGAGGCGTGGGTCGCGGAACGCTTTCGGACGGCGCCCTCGCCCGACGGGCCGCTCCCGCCCGGCGACACGCGCGGCGGGGCTTTTTCACCAAGAGCGCGGCCCAACACCTCGACCGTTTCCTCAACCGTTCGTAGCACCTTCGATGCGGCGGGAACCGGCATCAGAATACGGCTTTCCGTGAACGAATAGTTTTGCGCTTTGAACGCGGCGGTCAGGGGGCGCAGGGTGTGTGCGGGAAGTTTCACTTCCTTTTTGAATGCGATGGTAATTTTCGCGTTCTCGGACGTGATACTCTCGATGCCGAGTTCCATACAGCGCAGGCGCAAGCGAAGCAGGGCGAGCGCGTTCCAGACCGGCGGGGCGGGGTCGCCGAACCGGTCCTCGAACTCCTCCTGCAACCGGCCTACATCCTCGCGGTTGCGAACGGCGGACAGCTTTTTGTACATTAGAATGCGTTGCGGCTCGGAGGGGATGTACTCGTTCGGAATTACGGCGGCGACCGGTATATCCACGGTCGGAAGCGGGATTTGCGTCGGGTCTTCCGGGTCGCCCTTGAACTCGCGAACCGCCTGCTCCAGCAACTGCATATACAAATCAAGGCCGACCGACGCCATCGCGCCCGACTGCTCGGCCCCCAAAATGTTGCCGCCGCCGCGCAACTCCAGATCGCGGAGGGCGACCTTGTAGCCGGAACCCAGTTCGGAAAACTCGCGAAGCGCGCCCAATCGTTGTTCGGCGATAGACGAAAGCGACTTGTTCTTGCGGTACAGCAGAAGCGCGTACGCTTGCCGCCGCGACCGCCCGACACGACCGCGTAACTGGTACATTTGCGATAAGCCCAGTTTGTCGGCGTTGTCAATGATAATCGTGTTGACATTCGAGATGTCGAGGCCCGACTCCACAATCGTGGTGCAAACCAGAACATCGAATTTATGCTCGTAAAATTCGAGCATGGTTTCTTCCAGATCGTCCGCCCCCATTTGTCCGTGCGCGACCCGGAAGCGGGCGGTGGGAACGATTTTCTCCAGCCGCGCGGCGACATGGTAGATAGACTCGACGCGGTTATGGATAAAGTAAATCTGACCGCCCCGGTCGGTTTCGCGCAAAATCGCCTCGCGGATGAGATCTTCATCATATTCCTTGATCAGCGTTTTGACGGACGAGCGGCCTTCGGGCGGGTCGTTAATGAGCGACATATCGCGGATGCCGGACAAGCTCATTTGAAGCGTGCGGGGGATCGGGGTCGCGGACATGGCAAGAACGTCCACGCTTTTGCGGATTTGCTTCAGTCGTTCCTTATGCGTAACGCCAAACCGTTGTTCCTCGTCCACAATGACCAATCCTAAATCTTTCCACTCGACATCTTTGGACAAAAGGCGGTGCGTGCCGATAACCACGTCCACGGCCCCGGCGCGGATTTCTTCGAGCGTTCGGGCCTGCTCCTTCGGCGACCGGAACCGCGACAACATGTCCACCTTGAGCGGGAACGGCGATAAACGCTCGGAAAATGACGCGAAATGCTGCGCGGCAAGCACGGTGGTCGGGCATAACACGGCGACTTGACGGCCCTCGCTTGCGACCTTGAACGCGG
The DNA here is from genome assembly GCA_964252165.1 of uncultured Armatimonadaceae bacterium. Lineage (GTDB taxonomy): Bacteria > Armatimonadota > Armatimonadia > Armatimonadales > Armatimonadaceae > CAXUMS01. The sequence continues at coordinate 20,249 of CAXUMS010000009.1, read as the reverse complement.
CGCGAATGGCAACCTCGGTTTTGCCGTAGCCGACATCGCCGCAGATCAAGCGGTCCATCGGGCGCGGGGCTTCCAGATCGCGCTTGACATCGTTGATGGCGACCAACTGGTCCGGCGTTTCCGTGTACGGGAACGCGTCTTCCATTTCCTGCTGCCACGGCGTATCCGGCCCGAACGAGTGGCCGGGCGCGGCCTGACGCGCGGCGTAGAGTTGAATCAATTCGCCCGCGATTTCCTTAACCTGCTTTTTGGCTTTCGCGGTAGCCCTCGCCCAGTCGGTTCCGCCGAGTTTGTTGATCTCGGGCGCGCCGCCCTCGCCGCCGATGTACTTTTGAACCCGGTCCACCTGATCCACCGGCACGTACAATTTGTCGCCGCCGTCGTACATCACAAGGAGATATTCTTTTTCCACGCCCTGCACGGTCATCTTGTTCAGGCCCCGGTACTGCCCGATGCCGTGATGGATATGAACGACGTAATCGCCTTCTTTGAGTTCGAGCAGACTGGTGATCCGCATCCCCTCGCGGAACTCGCGCTTGCGGCCCTTGGCTCGGTCGGACGGCATCCCGAAAATCTCGGCGTCGGTTAAAACGATCAGGCGCGCATCGGGCAGGCGGAAGCCCGACCGCAAAACGCCGTTGACCAGGGCGACGCCCGTCACCTTCTGACCGGAAACGCCGGTCAGGGCTTGAAGCGGCGCTTCCGGAATTTCCCGGTCTTGAAGCACGGCGCGAACGCGCGGGGCCTGCGCGGACACGACCACGACGCGCGCGTTGTTCTTCACGTACGTTTGCAGGGCATCCGCTAATTGGTTGGGCTTGCCCGCGAAACTTTCCGCAGGCGCGCCGGGCGCGTGAACCTGGGCGTCCGGCGTGAGCCAGCCGACCGAGCGGGCGAGGAGCGACAGCGCGATAGTTTGCCGGTTCTCCTGCGCGGCCCGCATCGCGTCCTCGAAGGAAAGGCACAGCGGGTCCGGCGCGGGCGCGATCTCGCCGCGCTCCGCCCGCCCCTGCAGGTTCTTGACCACCACATCCACATCGCGCTCGGCGTGCGATTGCATCTGCGCGGGTTCATCGAAGACAATAAGTGCATCGTCCGGCGCGAAATCCAGCGCACATCCGGCGTCCTTGTGCAGAAGTTGCAGGTACCGCTCAATTCCGGGAAAGTACACGGCCTGCGATAATCGCGCGATGTCGTTTTCGGCGTTTTCGCGGAGCCGCTCGATGCGCTCGCTCGCCTCGTTGTTTCTCGCCATCTGCGCCAAACGCTTGTCGGTCATCTTGCGAAGCAACGCGGGCGCGGACGCCATCGTTTCACGCGTGTAGGCGACCTCGTGCGCGGCGACAAGCGTGACGCTGTCTATCTTGCCCTCAGAGCGCTGTGATTCCCGGTCGAACGGGCGGATGCTTTCGATATCGTCGCCGAACAAATCCACGCGAACCGGCGTTTCCGAATCGGACGGGAATATATCTAAAATATCGCCGCGCCGCGCGAATGTGCCGGGTAGGCTTACCTGATCCTCGCGCGAATAACCCCATGCGGTCAGCCGCGACGCAAGCGTGTCCAGGTTCAGACTGTCGCCGACCTTGAGCGTCAGGCGGCGGCTTTTCAAAACCGACGGCGGCGGCGTTCGCTGTAAAAACGCGGTCACGGGCGCGACGATGGTTCCGCCCTCACCGTTTGCGAGCGCGGTCAGAACGGCGAGCCGACGGCCCGCGCGGATGGTGTCGCGGCCCGATTCGGCGTCATCGAGGAGAAGTGGAAGCGACGACGGGAGCAGGCGCGGAGCCGCATCGCCGGTCATAAAATGCGCCAGGTCCTCGGCGAGACGGGTTGCCTGTTCGTCCGTGTAGGTCAAAACAACCAGCGGCTTACCAGCATCGCGGGCGATACGGGCGAGCAGCCAGGCTTTTGCCGCGAGCGGCGTCCCTTCGAGTAAGACAGCGCGACGACCCCGGCGCAATGCATCAAGCGTCTGCGCCAGGGTGTCCCATCCGTCCGCGAGCGGCAAAAGTTGTGTCAGATCCATAAGCGTAAAAGTAAGGGGCGGCGCGAAGAAGCGGCGCGCTTGACGGCTTGCGCGTCCTTTTCGCACAGGCCCCGCGCGAGATTATACCCTTCCTATCAAACGCAAACACGGGGCGAACGTTCCGCAAAAATCTTTTTGCGTGTTCGCCCCGTGCGCTGTATTTGAGGAAGGGGGACGCGTCCACGGTTGCGTCGCGCGGTACAGGCATATGTTGCTATTCGCGAACGCCGTCTGGTTTGCCGGTTACCGTTCATGCCGCCGAAAGCGTCAATATTTTATACGGGAATACATCAGGAGAACGCAATCTCGAAGCGGTCCGATGATTGCCGGACGAGGTACAGGCCTGCGCCCTCGTAGACCTTGCGCGCGGCGACATTGGTAAAATCGCAATTGACCAGAATGTATGACGGCGCGGCCTCAGCAGCAAGACCCAAAACGTGCATCAGGAGCGCGTGACCGATGCCTTTGCGCCGTTGATCCGGGCGCACGATCAACTGGTCAATATGAAACCGCTTGCGGTGCGTCCCCGACGCGAGCCGGATGCGGTCGCTGACAATCACCACCGTCAGCCCGACCACCTCGCCCGTGTCCGGGAGCGTCGCGACATACGCCTGATGCGCGCCGTCGCCGCTGTGCGACGTGACGCACTCGTTCCACAGCGCGGCGTCAAGCGTAAAGCTCTCGCCCATAAGCGCGCGGAACAACCCGGCGGCGGCGTCATAATCGCCCGTTTCGGCGGGGCGCAGATGAACCGGCGTGGTATCCGGGGAAGCGGGGGCGTCAGGCGTCAGTGTGGACATGGAATTTGAGCGTTCTTTCACGAAAAGGGCGTCGTCGCCGAAACGGTTCGGGCAGGGAATATTGTATCATTTTCGCTGTTCAAAAAACTTCGGATGTCGCCTCGTCGCGGGAGCGTTTTATTCATTGAAAAGCCAGCGAGGCGTGCGCTTTTTCAGGTCAAGCGTTACCTTCTCCTCATACGAGACCATTTCACCGCCCTCGGCTTTCGTCAATCCCCTACAATACAAAACAGCGGTCAAGCGACTGCCGATCAGCCGCTCGCAGAACAAGGTTGCCGATAGTAACCTCGTTATCTTTTTGTATTTCCTAAAATATCGTATGGTCAAGTCGTCATTGGGCTTTCGCAAACGTTGCAAATTACCGGGACCTCGGTACTGGAAGATATACAAGGAATCGCCTCCTTGACCAATCTTGTCATTAATAACGATGTACTTGTAGTCCTTGCTCCAATAAGCCTCGGTTATCCGGCGTCTACTTAGCCATGAAGACAAAACTTCGCCCAATTTCGCATCAACGATTTCGATGCGCTGATCATAGTCATCTTGTTGCGGTTGTGGCAAAGGCCGCGACCGAATTAGCCATTTACCATTATGGAGATTTAGCGGGTGTTCCTGATAAAGAAGCGCATACCGATAGGTATGCGCTTCTTTATTCTTCTGTGATTGAGCGCTTGGCAGGAACAACCCATTGAGCGCGAGGATGAGCAGGCCCGTTTTTAAACGGAGCGTGAGGCTCCGCTGTTTTTGCTGTTCGTAGATCATACTTGCTTCCGGTGCGACGCCTGCCAATCGGAAAACCAAACCCCGCTAACTTTCCTGCCCCTCATACCGGTCCTTCAGGCCCGCGACCACGGTGGGGTCGGCGAGCGTGGATGTGTCGCCCAAAGCGCGGCCCTCGGCGATGTCGCGGAGAAGGCGGCGCATGATCTTCCCGGACCGGGTTTTGGGCAACTCCGCGCTGAAGAGAATATCGTCGGGGCGGCAGATCGCGCCCAGTTTTTTGGCGACATGGTCTTTGAGTTCGCCCGCGAACTCCGATGTTTGCCGCGCGCCGTCCTTGACCGTCACGAACGCGGCGATGGCCTGTCCTTTGATCTCGTGCGTGCGCCCAATAACGGCGGCCTCGGCGACCGACGGATGGGAAACCAGCGCGGATTCCACCTCCATTGTGGAGATGTTATGACCGGCGACCAGCATCACATCGTCTACACGGCCCAACAACCAGAAGTAACCGTCCTCGTCGCGGCGCGCGCCGTCGCCCGCGAAGTACAGATTCTTGTCGCCGAACTTGCTCCAGTACGTTTTCTGGTAACGGTCGTCGTCACCCCACAGCGTGCGGAGCATGGACGGCCACGGGCGACGCAACACCAGAAAGCCGCCGCCGCCGGGCGGGACGGACTCGCCGTTTTCATCCACTACATCGGCGGAAATGCCGGGGAACGGACGGGTCGCGCTTCCGGGCTTGGTCGCGACAAGGCCCGGCAAAGGTGTAATCATAATCGCGCCAGTTTCGGTCTGCCACCATGTATCCACAATCGGGCAAGCCGCGCCGCCGACATGTTCGTGGTACCACATCCACGCTTCCGGGTTGATCGGCTCACCGACCGAACCAAGGAGGCGCAAACTCGACAGGTCGTGCGCCTTGAGATGCTCGGTTCCCCATTTCATAAACGCCCGAATCGCGGTCGGGGCGGTGTAGAAAACCGTAACGCCGTACTTTTCGATTAGCTCCCAGAACCGGTCGCGCTTGGGAAAGTCCGGCGCGCCCTCGTACATGAACACGGTCGCCCCCGCCGCAAGCGGGCCGTAAACCACATACGAGTGACCGGTCACCCAGCCGACATCGGCGGTACACCAGTACACATCGTCGTCTTTCAAGTCGAAAACAGCCTTAACGCTCGCCTGCGTTTGCGTCAGGTAACCGCCCGTGGAATGCTGAATTCCCTTCGGCTTGCCGGTCGAACCGGATGTGTACAAAATAAACAGCAAGTCCTCGGCGTCCATCGGAGCGGGCGCGACCAGGCGCGGCGCGGTTTCCATCAGGCGGTGCCACCAGTGATCGCGTCCTTCGGTCATCGGAACGTGCTTCGGGTCACCCGCGCGGTTCAGTACGACGACATTCTCAATCGTGGGACACGCCCCGCCCGCAAGGGCCTCATCCGCGGCGGCTTTCAGCGGAACGACATTGCCGCGTCGGTAGCCGCCATCGGCAGTGACGAGAACACGGCTTTGGGAGTCGTTCATGCGCTCACGCAAACTCTCCGACGAAAACCCGCCGAACACGACCGAATGCCCGGCCCCGATCCGCGCGCATGCGAGCATCGCAATAGCGGCCTCGGGGATCATCGGCAGGTAAATCGTGACGCGGTCGCCCTTCTGGACGCCCAAATTCTGCAAAACGCCCGCGAACCGGTTGACCTCGCGCCACAGGTCATAGTAGGTCAAAACGCGCGTATCGCCCGGCTCGCCCTCGAAAATAATGGCGGCCTTGTTGCGCTTGCCGTTCGCGATGTGCCGGTCCAGACAGTTCGCCGATGCATTGAGTTTGCCGCCGACAAACCACTTGGCATGCGGCGGGTTCCACTCGCACACGGTATGCCACGGTTCGATCCAATCTAATTGTCGCGCCCAGTCCGCCCAGTACGCTTCCGGGTCGGCCTGCGCCGCATCATAAACAGCGGCGTCGCGGATGTTCGCCTGCGCCGCGAACGGGGCGGGAGGTGGGAAAACGCGGTCTTCGGTTAAACGGGCTTCGATCTGCGTTGATTCGGGAGGCGTCGCCATGACGGTATCGGTGTCCTTGAAAATCGGGTTGTAAAATAAGTGTCGTGCGTTTGTCGCGTTGCGGCTATCTTAAGAGTATAACGACCGACGCTTAGGAGCGTCAAGGAAGCGCGCGGCGTCATAAGGCAAGCGCCGCAAATCCACCCCGCAAGTTCGGTATCCGCTTTGCGGGTAACCGCTCTTTGCAAACGGCGCAACTTGCCCAATCATTTTTCGGGGTACGCCGAGTAACGAAACGTTTTCTTACCCGATGGAAATTACTTTTCGGGAGGCGAGGCGCAAAGCCTCCCTTTGAAAGGAGGCGCGGCAGTTTCCTTGAACGTCGTAAGGCGTTCCCGATGATTGCCGTATTTTCATGGATTACGCCGCGAACCCATTCACCGCGCTTTCGCTGATCGCTGCGCCTGCGGTTTTGACCAACGCCTGCTCGGTCCTTGTAATGAGTACGAGCAACCGCCTCGCCCGCACGATTGACCGCGCCCGAGAACTGACGCGTCAACTCGAAGCCAAACACGCCGCTCCGGACGCGGGAAGCGTTCCGTCGGAGGACGCGCAAGATGCGCTGGCCCTGCGGGAACTGCAATACGCGGAAAAGCGCGCCCTGATGTTGGTGCGCGCCCTGCAACGCTTTTACTTCGCCCTGAGCGGCTTCGCCGGTTCCGCCTTTCTCTCAATTCTCGGCGCGGTAATCGTCACCAGCCTGCCAAGCGCGGTCGCCAAAGCATTCGAGGTTATCGCGGTTCTTGTGGGCGTTGGCGCAGTCGCCGCCGTGGTTTCCGGCGGCCTGCTGTTGGTCCACGAAACCCGAATTGCGCTTATTACGCTCCACGAGCAATCCGGTCATATTCAGGCCAAGTTCGCACACCACCTGAAGAAATAAACGCCAGGTTCCAGGCTATGGCTTTGTTACGTCGAAACGGCGGGACAGAATGATCGCAACCGCAAGCCCGAGAAGCGCGCCGCCTACGACCTGATACGGGTAATGCGCCCCGGCTTCCACCCGCGACCAGGAAATCACGGCGGCGATTGCGTACCAGACCGGAGCGGCGCGCGGCATACGCTCGGTCAACAGGAACGCAAGCGCGCACGCGGCGGCGGCATGACCGGAGGGAAACCCGCCCGGCCCGGCGGATGGTCGCGGAAACCAACCCAAAAGGTTGCCCGTGGTGAACTTGACGAGGTGAACCAGCGCGGTTTCCACAAGCATCACAGACGCGACGCACCAAAACCCCATTTTCGATTTGGCCGCCCACGCGAGGACAAGAAGCCCGACAATGCCAAGCGCGAGATAACCGGTATTACCGCCCCCGCTCGCAAAATCCGCGGCCTGACGAAGGTAACCGCCGTCCGTGCGCGGCGCGAGAAACGTGATTACAACCGCAAGGCCAACCATACTCCAACCAAAACCATGCCGTTTCACCCAACCCAAAACCAACGGCGCATCGCCGCCGTGAACTGTCTGCTCGCTCATGGCTTCCATTGTAGTCCTTGTTGTTCGTTAGCGTCTACGTTGTCGTTTGGCTAAATCGCTCAAGCCGCGCGGCTCGCTTTCCAGCGGGGACCAACGCCATGCGTTGGATCAGTTCATTTTCTTTTAGCGACAGGTTTATCTCTTAAACCGCTTGAGGCGGTTTAAGAGATAAACCTGTCGCCGAAGCAATGCCCGATCCAACGTACGGTTGGTCCCCACTGGAAGAGGGAGCCGCGCGGCTTGAGCGATTTAGCCAAACGACAACGTAGACGCTAACGACTAACGGCGCAACAAACCCGCGTTGCGGAGGGTTTTTAGCATGACTTCCTCGAACGGCGTATCGGTGGTGATGCGGAGGTAGTCCATGCCATACTGGCGCGCGATGCTATCGAGGCGGGCGCAGAAGTCCGTCATGGCCTGTTTGTAGCGGGTGACGAGGGCGGGCGTGATCGTCACCTCGCGGGACTCGCCGGTTTCCGCGTCCACGAGGCGCAGATCGCCGGTCAAGTTCGGCTCCACCTCTTCCGGGTCGAGAACTTGAAGGAGAACGATTTGGAAGCGTCGGGCGAGCAGGGCGCGTACGCCTTTTTCCCATGTCGGGTCCAAAAAATCCGAAACGATCACGGCGACGCCCGGTGTCGGCGTACGCTGGGCGAAGTTTTGCAGGGCCTGAGAGAAGTTGGTCGCGCCGCCCGGTCGCACCGATTCCAAATAGGAGAATAGTTCGCCGACCTGTGCGCGGCCCCGTAGCGAAGGAACGCGTCGCCCCAGGCTTTGCGCGAACGCGGACACGCCAACGCGATCATAGCGCGCGAGACCAACATAGCCGAGCGCGGCGGCGATTTTGCGGGCGTAGTCGAACTTGGTAGAACGCGCCGCCGCGCCGCCGCTCGGCGGGGTTCCGGCGTAGTCCATGCTTTGTGACGCGTCTAAAAGAAGGTGAACGGACAAATCTTCCTCTTCCACAAACAACTTGAGGAAAAGCCGCTCCAACCGCGCGTACGCCTTCCAATCTACATAGCGCAAATCATCGCCGGGCGCGTAATCCCGGTAATCCGCGAACTCGATAGACGAGCCGCGCCGAGGGGAGCGTTTCTCGCCCTGCATATGACCGGTAATCGGCCTTTTGGACTGAATTGCCAGCCGTTCTAATTTTTTGAGAAAAGCGGCGTCGAGGAGCGTCGTCGTCGCTGTCGTGACGGCGGGCGCAACGGAAGGGGGCGACGTATCAGGAAGCGCGCCGCCTGCGGCGGGGGCGTCGCTCGGCTGGTTCGTTTCCTCCATGGCCGCTTGCGCTGTCGCCGCCGCTTTTTTCCGCATTGTCGCCTCGGGCCTTTCTTCCTGCCGTTGTTTTTACCGGTTCGTCGTCGCTGAACGGGTCCGCTTCGTTGTCCGCGTTGTCGAGAACGCGCACGGCGCGGATGTGATCGAGCCGGAAATGCCGATACTCGTGACGCAATCCGCACTGACCGGATAGCAATGATCCATTGCCGCTATCCGTTATGTCGCTAATTTCGACCCGGCGGTTTGTCCATTCGCCCCGACTTGCCACAAAATATTCAATTTCTACGGGCGCATCTCGTTCCCAGGCGTCCTCCAGAAGTCGCCGCGTTCGTCCGGTGGGGAAGGGCGGGACGGCGTCCGGATCGTATTCGCTTTCCGCACGATTCGTACCCGCCGACACGCGAATCTCTTGAGCGAGCGTTTGGGCGAGCCGCGACGCTTGCGCCGTCATGAATTCCGGCAGCTCGCCCTCAATGCGCGACGCCGCCGTTTCCAAAACGCCGATGTCGAATTCGCCTGCGACGGACAGCGCTTCGCCAAGCCCCGCGCACAGCGTTTGCAGGGCGCGAAGACCGGCAAGCGTCGCGACCGCCTCCGCCGACGACAAGGGCGCCCGGTAGAATTCATCCATAGCAGTGTTTACCCTTCCTTTCGGCGTTGTTACGGGAAGCGAGTGTGTGTTGTCCCGCCAAGCGCGCGTTACGGGAAAGAGTGGGAGGTATCCTGCGAAACCGGCGAACGTACCGGTTCGTACGTCGCCCCGGCGCTTGCGGTGGCTTCAGCGAGCAGGCGGTGGGCGAGCGCGTTCCATTCCGAGGCAGGGTACAAGCGCAGAAACTCGGCGAATATTCCCACGGCGTTTTGGGGCTGGCCTAACTTCTGAAGGTGCAAACGTCCCAGACGTAAAAGGCCCAGTTCCGCTTCCCGCGATTCGGGATGGTCACGGCAGAGTTCCGATAGGGCGCGCAGGGCGAGCGGGTAACGCTCGGTTTCCTCGCACGCGGACGCGACCCGCTGAAGCATCGCGGGCGGCAGGGGGAATGTTTCAAAACCGGCGCACGCATCCTCGTACAGCGCGGCGACTTTCGGGGAGTTTCCTTCGCGCAGGCGCAGGCGCAGGGCATCGAGGAAGTGACGGTGCGCGGCCTCGCCCTGACGCAACTGAACCGATACGCGCGCGAGCGCCTGGTGCGCGTCGGCGTCGCCCGGACTATCGCGGACGATTTGCCGATAGTGGGCGGCGGCGACATCCAACTGTCCGACATCGGCGGCTTTTTCGGCGTCTTCCAGGCGGTACTCGTCCCGGCTGTCCTCGCGCATCCGAAGCGGAAACGACAAAAGCATCCCGAACAGCAAACCGCCAATATGCGCCCAGTACGCGACCCCGCCGCCCCGCCCGCCGTCCCCTATCTCGGTGACCGCAAGAACCAGTTGCCACGCGGCGAACGCGCCAATCGCCCAAACAGCGGGAACCGTGAACAAAAGGAATACGCGCACTTTGGCGCGCCAGAACCGAACCGCGAACAAGCCCAAAATGCCCGCAATCGCCCCGGACGCGCCGACAAGCGGATCATGGGCCGCGCCCGGTAAAAGCGTCGCGGCGATAACGACATGGAGAAAGCCTGCGGCGATTCCGCTGCCGATATAGAAAAGGCCGTACTCGACCTTGCCCAGCGCTTCCTCGACATGGGGACCGAAAAACCAGAGGAAGAGCATATTCCCGAACAGGTGCCAAAAATCCCCGTGCAGGAACATGTAGGTGAACAGGGTAATAATACTTGCCCCGCCGCGCGGGATAATCCCCCATGTTTCCGCCGCGCGCACGGACAACTGCCCCGTCCCGCCATCGGATGTGACGGCGAACACGAAAACATTCACGACAAGAAGCGCGACTGTAACGAACGGGAAGGCGTTCAGTCCGGCTTGGCGGCGACGGCGTTGGGGGATCAGCGGCAACGTCGCCGCCACAAGAACCGCTAACAATAGCAACGCAAGCGCCATAAATTAAGCAGAAGGCAAAAGGGAAACAGCGCAACCGGCGCCGAATGAGCGTTACGTGCTGAGCGTGGTTTTATGCCACGAAAGCGTCGCGTCTACCACCTGTTGTACCACATCAGCGGCTTGAATTCCCTCGGCCTCGGCATCGAAATTGAGCAAAACACGGTGACGCAACGCGGGGATCGCGACCGCATTGATGTCCTCAACGGCGACATGGTAGCGACCGGCGATAAGCGCGCGCACCTTCGCCGCGAGCGTCAGGGCCTGCGCGCCGCGCGGGGACGAACCGAACCGCCCGAACCGCCGTACCAAATCGGGCGCGAGGCCGTTATCCGGGTGCGTGGCGAGCGCCAGCGCGGCGGCGTAGTCGCGAACATAGGGTGCGATAGGAACCGCGCGGGCGAGGTTGCGAAGCGCGAGAACATCCGCCCCGTCCAACACCTTAGCGGCGTGCGAAACGCCGGTTCCGGTGGTCCGGTCGAGTATCGAGGACAACTGCTGAAGCGACGGCGAGCCGACCACGATCTTAAACAAAAAACGGTCCATCTGCGCTTCCGGGAGCGGGTACGTTCCCTCCATCTCGATGGGGTTTTGGGTGGCAAGAACGAAAAACGGGTCGGGAAGGGGACGCGTGGTTCCCGCGACCGTGACGCGCGCTTCCTGCATCGCTTCCAAGAGCGCGGACTGGGTTTTCGGGGTCGCGCGATTGATCTCGTCGGCAAGCACAATCGAGGCGAAGACGGGTCCGGCCTGAAACTCGAACTGCCGCTTCCCGTCCTCCTCGACCAAGAGCATCGTGCCGGTGATGTCGGCGGGCATCAGATCCGGCGTGAACTGAATCCGCCCGAACGGCAGATCCAGCGTGTCGGCGAGCGTTCGCACCAGAAGCGTTTTGCCCAGACCCGGCGATCCTTCCAGAAGAACATGGCCGCCCGCGAGCAGGCACGTCAAAACGCCGTCAATCACCGCATCCTGTCCGACAATCACGCGCCCCATCTCAAACGTGGCCCGCGCGTACGCATCCCGAAACGCCTGAACCCGCGCATCCGCAATATCCGCCATGATTGTGGCTTAACCGCCCTTCGCTCTAAGTTCGTAGATCGGGGCGGGGGCCTTCTCGCTCGTGGTCAACAGCGACTTTCCATCCGGAGAATAGGTAATCGCCTCGCCTTGAAGCATGATCGGCGTGGGAACCACGGTAGGCGCGGTGGACCATATAGCGTCGAAGTTGGCTCCGGCGGCGGCGGGCAAACGCCATTCGTACGCCTGTGCGTACGTCCGAAGGATCACTTTCTTCCCGTCCGGTGAGATCGCGCCGCCCGTGACGAGGTTCGGGTACGGGTGCGCCTCGCCCGCAATAGTGACATCGGCGACCTTGATCAGTCGGTTCCGCTCCCACCATTCGGTCGGCTCCGCAGGGAACTTGTACACCGCCGATTTGCCGTCTTCTTCTTTGGTGACAATGTAAACGATGCCGGTTTTGGGGTGAACCATCAGGGTTTCCGCATTGTGCGGGCCGTCCGGGAACGAGTACCCCCGGCGGCTCGATAGTTCCTCGGTCAGTATCGGCTCGGTTTTTGATCCGGTTTTGCCCGGGATAATCTTCGGCTCCGGCACGCGGTAGACAGTGCAATCCGTTCGATTTTTGCCGTTGTCGCCGATGTCACCGATGTAGAGAAAATTACCTTTGCCGTCCGGGCCGGGACCCCACGCCATATCTTCCCAGTCGGTCGCCGACGCGGACCGGACCAGAAAAACGCCCGCCGTTTTGCCTTTTCGGTCCACCGCGTACAGATAAGCGCCGTCGCCGCTGTCGTTGTGGAGCCAGATAATGCCCGGGTTGCGGCGCGAAACCGCGATGCCGGACGCCTCGTCAATAAACCGGGCGTCCACGCTCGCGATCCGCGTTCCCCGGTCATACGGCCCGGGCGAAGCGGCGGGCGGGGCTACGCGGGACGACGGCGTCGCCGTGGCTTGTCGAACAGCGGCGCCCGGAAGCGCTTGAACCGTGCGCGTCGCCGCAATCAATCCGCCGCCCGCCGCGACAGCAAAAGCGCCTGCGTACAGCGCGACGGAAACAAAACGGGAAGCGAATAAAGAACGAGAAGCGAAACGCAAATTACGGTTTCCTTTGGGACGGGGCGGCGGCGGGGCCGCCGTTCGCGTCGGGACGCAAGGCATCGAAATAATCCTTGACCTGCTTTTTATACGGCGCGGGCAAATCTTCGCGCCGCTGGGCCGATTCCGCCGCAGGGGCGTACTTGCCATACACCTCATAGTACGGCACGGACGACGATTTGGCGTTTTTATCCGGCGCGCCCCGGAACGTGGTCACGCTTTCGCGCCCCGCATCGCCGCGTTTGCCCTTGACGCTGGTTGTCGGCATTTGTCCCTCTGGAGCGTAAAGGCGCGTAAACTTGGCGTTGCGGACCAACTTCCGGCCCGCCTTCTCCTTGCCTGCCCCCGCCTTCGCGCCCTTCGGGTCCTGGTACGGGCCAGCGGCCCCGACCGGACGCTTTGCCCCGCCGGGCGTTCCCGCGCCGGTCCCGATACCGTTTCCGGTTCCTTTGCCTTCGCCCTTACCCGAACCGTTTTTGCCGTTTTTGCCGGTTCCCTCGCCGCTCCCGCCCGGCGTGCGCTTGATCTTGCCGTCCGCGCCGAACGCATCGTTTTGGCCGCGCCCGACCTGCGACGCCGCTTGTTCGGCGGCTTGTTGCGCTTCACCCGGCGCGGCTTGGTTTTGCTCGTTCGCGTTGTTTTGCATCGCGTCGGCGGCGTCCTGCATCGCCTGCGCATCGCCCGCTTTTCGCTCGGCTTCCTCGATTTTTGCGGCGGCCTCATGCATTTTGTCCGATGCGGTTTTGTTGTCACCGCTCCGGGCCGCCTTCGCCGCTTCCTTGAGCGACTTCGATGCGTCGCTTAACCGCGTTTTGTTGAGAGAATCGCCCAAAGCGTCCACCTGCCGCGCGGTTTTTTCCCGCTCGGTTGCATTTTGGGGCGCGCCCTGCGCCGCCATATCATCGGCGAGTTTCCGCAGTTGTTGCGACAGCGCAGGGGCGTCGTTCTGCGCGAGGGCCTTTTGCGCGTTGTTCAACCTCTGTTGCGCAGGCGATGGTTTACCCGCCGAGGACGACGCGCTTTTGCCGGGAAGGGGCGCGTTGTTTAGCCCATTCGCGGGCGACGCCTGCGGCGTTTGCTTCGCCGCTTCCTGCATCGCCTTTTCGAGTTCGCGCCCCGCCGTTAGGAGGCTTTTCTCGTTTGCGCCCGCCCCGCGCGCCGACGCGAGAGCGCGTTGGGTTTGCTTGACCTCGTCGGAGAGTTTCGCGGTTTTCATCATCGCCTCGCGGCGCGTCAACTTCCCGCGCTTCATCTCGTCGCCGAGTTTCGCCATACGTGCGGCGGCGGCCCGTTGGGCGTCGCTTGCGCCGCCCGGCGCGGCCCCACCTCGGCTTCGGTCGCGCGCTTCCAGCGTTCGGGCGAGGCGTAGCAAACGCTCGCCTTCTTTTTTGACCTGCGCCTGCTCCGCTTTGGTGTCCGGTTTCGCGACGGACCGGCTATGGGAAAGCGAGGGCGCAAGCGACAAGCCGATTACCAGCGCAACGCCCGCAAGGCCCGCCCACGCGCGGAACGGCAAGGGGAAAAGTGGGACGGCGACGCGCAACTCGTGCGGACGACGCCCCAAATCGCGCGCGAACGTTTCCGCGTCGCGCGCTTGCAGGTCGCGGAGCGTGTCGTCGCCGGAGAAATTATCCGCGAACGCCACCGCCGACGAAAAGCGATCTTCCAAACCAAGCGCATCATCGAGGCGTCGCGCGACAGCCGGGCGTGAAACCACGCGCGTCGCGCCGTAAATCGCCCCCGCCGCCGCGCCGATTAGCGGTGGCAAAAGTAGATACGGCTCCGCGATAAAGAACGCATCAGAGCAAAGCGACAGCCGAAAGCCCGCAACCGCCGCAAGCGACGGCAAAACGCCCGCGCAAAGGCCGGTCGCCCCGAAAACCAGCGCGCGATGAACGCGAACACGAACGGCGGCCTGCGCAACGCACGCATCAAGCGACACGCCAGACGGGGAGGGCGGCGGGGTGGGGGAAGGGGCGGGACTTGGTATCGTGGTCGCCATAAGATTGGTGTGCGTCGCGGTCATTGCGCGGTTGGTTTGTAATCGCTCACACGCATTCTCATTATACACCAGGCGCGCTGTTGTGAGATATTTCACAACAACCGCCGCTCGGCCCGCGATATAATTCCGCAAGCAAGCGGGAAGGCGACGCTTGAAGACTATTTCCCTTGCATTTTTTGGCCGATAAAGTAGCGATGAAACTTTTCTTCTTAGGCACCGGCGCGGCGGAAGGCTTGCCCGCTTTGTTTTGCGATTGCGGTGTGTGTCGCGCGGCGCACCGTTTGGGCGGGCCGGACCGACGAACCCGCTCCAGCGTCCTCATTGACGAAGTTGTCAAGATTGATTTGCCGCCGGACACGCTCGCCCATGTCCACCGCTACGGTCCCGATTTCCCGCTTCACGCCGTCGGCGATTTAATCTTCACACACTCGCACGATGACCATTTCGCCGCGCGCGAACTTCAATATTTATCGCCCGCGTTCGCGCCCACCCGAACCGCGCCGCTTCGGGTTTGGGGATCCGGTCAGTTGCTCGCAAAACTCGAACAACAAGCCCGTCAGTTTTGGGAAACCGCGCCTTTAAGCCTTCACGCCCTCGCGCCCTTCGAGGAAACCGCTGTCGCCCACCTTGTTGTCATGCCGCTTGTCGCTCATCACAGCCCGTCCGAACTGTGCTTTAACTATCTTTTGCGCGATGCCCAAACCGGGACCACGCTTTTGTACGCGACCGATACCGGCTGGTACGACGAGCCGACATGGGCGTTTCTTCATGGGCGGCGCATAGACGCCGTTGTGGTGGAGTGCGGCAAAGGGGCGGCGGAAAGCGAATACGCCGGACATCTAAACGTGTCCGATGTGATACGATTCCGCGACAAACTGAGCGCGGGCGGCGGGCTTGGGGCGAACATCCCGTTTTATGTCACTCACCTTTCGCACACAGGCTTGCTTCTCCACCACGAACTAACAGAGCGATTCGCGCCCCACGACATCCGTGTCGCCTTTGACGGTCTCTCCCTTTTCATCACCTGATCGTTCCCTGAACGTCGTTTACGTTCCGCCGCTGTTCCTTGACGAAACTTATCAGCACGGTTACAATGCAACAAATTAGCAATATAAAACAAATTGCTAATGAGAACGATTGTTAAGTTTCGGCGTTTTGGTTCGTTTCGGCGAGCCTACGTCGTTCATCGCGAACGGAGTAGCCGGTTCTATGTTTTTTCAAATTTTGATCCCCGCGTCCTCGGGCCGCGGCGCGCGCTCGCCGCGCCGCCGCCGCGCCGCCGATACATCCGGGCCTGTCGGGCGCGCCTGCGCCGCGCTTGCCCTGCTCGCGTTCGCTTCCGGCGTAGCGAACGCCGATGTCGTGGGGCGGTTGCGCTTCACGGTAAAAAACGCCGCCGATGAAAAAGCCGTTTCCGGCGCGACCGTCACGCTCAAGGACACGGCGGGCGTTCGTAGCGACGTGGTCTTGAAAACCGACACGCTTGGCGTCGCCGTGTCGGTTCCGCTGGAAAACCGCGTTTGGCGCGTGACTACGACCGGTGAAACGTTCCAAACCGACGCCCGCGATGTCACCGTGGCTGCCGACGTAACAACCGATGTGGAAATCCTGCTCGAACCCTCAGCCGAGAAAGTCATCCGAGTGACCGGAAATCGGAACCTGATCCGCACCGGCGAAACCGCGAGCGCGACCCGGCGTACACAGGCGTTTTTGAACCGCTTTCCCGCAACAGCGGGCAACCGTCAATCGCTCTCGAAAGCCCTGCGGACCAATCCGGGCTTTGTGGAAGACTCGGTAAATCAAGCGCACCCGCGCGGCGAACACTCGCAAACGTCGGTTTATATCAACGGCTTTCTGCTTCCGGGCGCGCTTCAAGGCCGGGCCGGGCAGTTCCTGGCGCCGGAAACCATTGAAACCCTGAACGTTTTGACCGGCGGCTACGCGCCCGAGTACGGCGGCGAACTTGCCGCCGTTTTGAACCTGACGCTTCGGGCCGGGGCGATTGAACCGTTCCAGGACGTTTCGCTGGGCGGCGGCTCGTTTGGCACGTTCGACGGCTCGCTCACGTTCGGCGGGCAGGGTGGGGTTCCGTATGGCGCGCCCGACGATCAAGGGCGACAAGCGCGCCGGTTCGGTTATCTCGTCAACCTCACCCAGCGCAACACCAACAACGCCTTAGAGCCGCCGCAACCAAACAACCAGAGCGCGCACAACAACCAAACGTCCACCACCGGCTTCGGCAACTTCGACTTCCGCGTGGGCAATCGTGACGCGCTCACGTTCACGATCAACACCACGCCCGCCCGCACCGAGATTGCGAACCGAACCGGCTTGCCCGACCGCTTCAAGCCCTACGGACAGGGCTACGGCTATGCGGGCGCGCTGTCCGCCGAGGACGCCGCCGCCGCCGGTATCGTAAGTCAGGAAGAGGCGGGGCAGGATGTATACCAGAAGGACAACAACACGTTCGCCGCGCTTCAATACCGCAAGCAGTTCAGCGACAGCGTGACCGGTTTGTTCTCGGTTGGCTACTCCAAATCCAAACTCGACATCCTGAACAACAATCCGAACAACAACGACACCGTGGACCCGGCGACTTTGCCCGACGATTCCAGTATCGAATTTTCGCCCACGATCAAGCGCTCGTATGACCAGGCGCAGTTTCAAGGCAACATCACGGTTGCGCGCGGCCCGCACACGCTGAAGTTCGGCGGCTTGTACTCGGATCAAAGCGGCGACGAATCGTACAAACTTGTTCCCGGAAGCAAAGCCGCGCTCAACGCCCTGTACGCGACCGAGCCGCGCCTCGCGCCCGGCGGGGGCGTGGAAACCCTCGACGAGAACGGCGATTTGGCCTCGTACGACCTTGCCGGTCCGTCGCAAACGCCGACGTTAAGCGTGACGCGATCCGGCTATTACGCCGCAGGCTACGCGCAGGATACGTGGCGCGCGTCGCGCATCTTCACCCTGAACTATGGCTTGCGCCTCGATTCGTACAAGCAGGATGAAAACCTCAGCCAGTCCAACGTGAACAAAACGCTCCTGTCGCCGCGTATCAACGCCGCCGTGACCGTTTTGCCGTTGACCGTTTTCCGCGCGTCGTACAACAAACTGTTCTCCCAACCGCCGCTCGCGCAAGGGGCGATTCTGGGGAACGCCATCAAGCCGCAGATAACCGATATGTACGAGGGCAGTTTGGAGCGTCAGATCGGGCGTTCGCAAACCGTCAAGGCCGCGTACTACAAAAAAGAGTTCCGCGATCAGATTGACACCGGTTTGCTTATCGAAGGCACGCAGATTGGCGTGTACACATCGGTGAACCTGGGCCGCGCGACGGTCAAAGGATTCGAGTTTTCCTACGAACTGTCGCCGAGCGGTGGGGGCGGGTCCGGCGCGTACCTCACGTACGCCAACGCGACCGCCAAACCGCGCGGTCTCAACAACCTGGGCGAGGTGATTGACGACGCATACAACGACCACGACCAGTTAAACACCATCACGGGCGGCTACAACTACACGCTACCCAGCGGCGCGTTTGCAGGCTTGAACGTTTACTACGGCTCCGGTCTCGCGTCGTCCGTGCTGGAAGAAAACGGCAAACGCCAAGCGCGCACCGAGGTCAACCTGAGCGTCAACTCCGGCCCGCGCTTGCTCAAAAGCGGTGTCGGTTTGAACCTTGCGGTCGAGAACCTGTTCGACTCGCGCAAGGTCATCAACTTCGGCTCCGCGTTCTCCGGCACCCGGTTCCAGCAGGGCCGCCGCGTTTTGCTGTCCCTGAGCGGACGGTTCTAACCATTTTCTCGCACCTTCGTGACGCTTCGCGAAGTGTTACGAAGGTGCGTGAAAACCTGCCGAGGATAAGAACGAGAACAGTTTTATTTCTACAAAAATGAGGGTTGTTGCTATTGCATATCACTCGCAAAACGCGCATAATGAAAATAGATTTCATTTAGGCGTGTTGGGTGAAAGAACGTATGGCGGCGAGCGACAATACAAACAACCGTATCCCCCCCATTGCCGAGGACTCGGTAACCCGACGCCTTGCGTGGGCGGGGGGCGTTTCGGTTTTGCTGAATCTTGCCTTCCTCGCCGGAGCGTCGCACGGATTGGGGCATCCGCTTACGGACCATCGGGATTTGGTTCCGGTCGAGATGACGCGGGTCGAAATGACGCAACCCAAAGACAAGCGCGCCAAACCCGTGATTCGGACGCTCGCCCCGCCGCCCCCGCCCAAAAAAGTCGCCGAAGCGCCCAAGCCGAAGCCGCGCGACGTTCCGCCGCCCAAACAGCCCAAGCCGCGCACGGCCCCGCCGCCCGTGGTTCGCGCGCCGCGTCGCTCTGCGGTTCCGCCGCCCGAAGGCGCGCATAATCAGATTTTAGTCGCAAAAGCCCCGAAAGGGGCCGCGCCGAACCCAGACCAACACACGGTTTTAGCGGGCGGCAACGCGCGCGCGGGAACGCCCCTCGCCCAGCAATCGGAGGGGAACGCCGCAACCGCCCCGCCCGGCCCTACATCTCCATCGCCCGCCCCACCGCGCGCAACGCCCGAGCCGGTTCGAGTCGCCGCCGCGCCGTCGCCCGCCCCAACCGCCGCCGCGCCCGAACCCAAGCCGGAGCCAAAACCCGATCCGAAGCCCGAACCCAAACCGTCCGGCCCGACCCGCGACGCCCAGCCCGACAACCAGGTCAACCCCGATATTCCCGATAGCCTCAAAGACGCCGACTTCAAATCGTTCGTTCGCGTCAAGGTGCGGATTGACGCCGACGGCTCATTTGAGGTAGTCTTACGAACATCATCCGGCAACGCCGATGTGGACCAGCGTTGTTTGGACGCGCTCAAGCGCTGGAAATGGAAGCCCGCGCTTGAAAACGGCGTCCCGGTCGCGTCCACGCAATTATTCAAATTCGAGATCGAGGTTAAGTAATCGCCGTGCTGAAAACCGCCGCGCCCGCGCGGCTTTCCCCAACGCCCTGTGTCGCCGCCCCCGCACGCCGCGCCGCACTTTTCGCCGGTGTCGCCGCGTGCCTTTGGAGCGTCGTCTCGCCGTGCGCCGTCCGCGCTCAGGAAACACGCCTTGCGCCGCTGACGCTGTCCTCGCAATCCGCTACGCTCACCCAGCCCCTGACCACCCGCGCCTTCAACGCCCAGGATGAGCCGGGAAACGCGGACGGCAATTTCATGGGCCGCCGCAACGCCGAATTTCTGTCACATAACGGCAACCTGGCGTTCCTTGCGCTCGGCGTCGGCTTGCCCCTCCTGACCGATGGCGGGCGCAAGGGAAACGTGCGCGCCCTTCGCGCCCTCGATACCGTCGTCACCGCCGTCGCCCTGTCCGAACTCTTAAAGCGCATCACCCGCCAAAAACGCCCGGACGGCACGACCCGCGATAGTTTCCCATCCGGCCATGCCACCGCCGCGTTCGCGGTCGCCGCCATGCAAGCCCGCTACCACCGCGACCAAGCGCCTCTCTGGTACCTGGGAGCCGCTGCGATCAGCGAGTCCCGCGTCCGCCTGCGCCGACATCACCGCTACGACACTATCTCAGGAGCGATAATTGGCATCGGAACCGCCCAAGTCGAACTCAAACAAAAACGCGGCCTCCTCCTGTCCCCCGTCATCGGACCTACCCTAAACGGCGGCGCCATCGCCGGTCTACGAGGCTCGTTTTAACCCTTTTGCGCTTGTTTGGCGACGCCGTCTACGTTGTCGTTTGACTAAATCGCTCCTGCCGCGCGGCACCCGCTCAAAGCCGCGGGCGGCTC
>CAXUMS010000008.1:0-63821 GCA_964252165.1 uncultured Armatimonadaceae bacterium | reverse complement strand
GCGCGGCGCCATGATCCCGCTAAAGCGGGAAGCCGAAATTGTACACCGTGTGACTTACTCTAACCAACCGCGACATGATACCAAACGTCTCTAAGTCCGCTTCCCGCTTTAGCGGGATCATGGCGCCGCGCCCGGTAGCGAGCGGGCTTGAGCCACTCGTGATGACGACAATCGGAAACAATTAGACGGTACAAAATGGTGGGCTTTTCGCAACATTTTCTTCAACCGGTGACCCAACCTACATCAACTGAAAAACCAACTCGACCGGGTAGAAAACGCCGCCGAACGGCGCCGTCGTCAGGATCATACCGTCGCTACCGATGATGGCCTCGCAGAAGATCTTCCACGAGCGGCCCGGCGCGATGCTGGTTTGGCGCAAAACGCCGTTGATCGAGCCGACCATGCCCGCCTTGCCGCCGCGCGGCGAAAACGAGACGCGGACCCGGCTGCCGATAGGCGCGTCCACGCGAAACGCGTACAGCATGCCGTACGTGCCGTCTAAGTGGCGGCTCATGCCGGTTTCCGGTTGCCCGATGCGGAACGTTTGACGGGCGGTCCCGGCTGTCAGCGAAACGGCGACCTCGCGGCGCGGGGCGTCCACAGCCACCACGCGCGCGCCCGGCACGCTCCACTTGCTGTGACGATAGTAGATCAAAAGGCGCGCATCGCTTTTGCAACGAACCGTGAAAACGCCGGACGCGATTTGTTGCCGCTTCAAGCGGGTCGAAAAACGCGCGCCGCCTTTCGCCCCGACAAAATCCTTCTCCGCGCCGGACAAAAACCGCGCCATCGCCTGACGACCGGCAAGCGACGGGTCGCGTTGCGGGTCCGCCATGCCTTTGCGGGCGGTGAAGGCGAGCGGTTCGCCCGCCTTGCCTTGTAGCGCGATAACCAAATCGCCGGTGGATTTGGTGGCGTTTTTGTAGTGGTAAAAAATCGTGTAGATGTGGTCGCCGGTAAGCTGCGTGTCCGCGTAGATACCACCCGCCCGGATTTTCTCCGGATCGTTGCAAAACAGCAGATGCTCCGGGGCCGCCCCTTCCGCGGGCAATGCTTGCAAGGGTGTCGGCTCCTGCGCCCTCGCCGTCGGTATGGCGGTCGCACCCCACGCCAAAAGTGAGACCGCAAGCCCTGCGCCGTAACGCGCGAAGAAGGCCCTACAAGCGGCGAGGCGGAAGAACGGGAAAACGAAATGGGGCGAGCGAGCCATCAAACAAGCAACCTTTCGGAAACAGACGGGTCTGTTAGAACAACGCGAGTCGCGGAACAACGAAGCGCGCGAGGCGGGGAAGAACGCGCCGTGTTTGTTATACGGCGATTATAACAAATCTTGTGACGACTTGACGTAAAATTTAACGTCAAGTCCTTGTTTCTTTTGAAAATGGTAAAAAGCGACCAGGCAAATATGACGAAAAACGAAACAGCGGCGGAACGTGATGCGGAAATGAGAACTGCGATTGAGGCCCCTTTGCCCGTCCTCGCAGGCCCGATGAAACGCCCCCAAGGCGCGTTCTGGATGTTCCCCCTGACGCGAATTGTTGCGACCCTGCTTATTCTCGCCGTAGTTGCGGGGATTTTAGGCTCCATTGCACAGCGAATCACGCGCGCCCTCGGCTATCCGGCTCTTGCCCTGGGCGATGGATCGGAGACAGCGGGCGCGCTCAGCATTCTCTCGCAAGGTGTCGCCACGGGAATCGGGGCGGTAATCGCGTTGTGGGTGGTGGGGCGGTTTATAGAACGGCGCACGCCGCAACAGTACGGGCTTGCCGCGCCGACAATCGCGCGCGGCGTACGTGATGTCGTGGCGGGGGCGTCGGCGGGGGCGGGCCTGATGTGGCTCATCATCGCCGTTTTCGCCGCCGCCGGTTGGTACCACGTTCTTTCCGTCTCCGAACTCCGCACGACTTTGGGGCCGTTTGCGCTTGCGCTCGCGGGCTTTTTTCTTTCCGCCCTGTTTGAGGAAATCTTGTTTCGCGCCGTTCTCTACCGTATCACTGAGGAAAGCCTCGGAACGTATATCGCAATTGGCCTCAGCGCCGCTTTTTTCGGCCTGATCCATAGCGGGAACCCCAATGCGACCGTGACCTCCTCCGTTTTTATCGCATTGGAAGCGGGCGTTTTACTTGCCGCCGCGTACGCGCTCACGCGCAACGTGTGGCTGGTAACCGGCCTTCACTGGGCATGGAATGTCGCACAGGGAATGGTCTTCGGCGCTCCAGTCTCCGGCTTTACAAACCTGCCTCGTCTCGTTAACGCCCAATTGACTGGCCCCGCCTTATGGACGGGCGGCGCGTTCGGCCCAGAAGCCGGACTTGTCGCGTGCCTTGTTGCAACCGCCGCCGGGGGCGCGCTACTCGCGTACCTGGTCCGCCGCCCCGGCGGCGTAATCGCCCCGTTCTGGCTACGCCGCAAGCAGGAGAAATGAAAAGCGGCGCGGGCTAATACAGCCCGCGCCGCTTTCTTCACTTAGGTTCTTGCTGATTTTAGTGCGCGGCGCGCTCGTCGCGGATTGTTTGCACCAGCGCCTTCGGGGTGACGTGCGGGGCGATCAGCGACGCCGCAAGGAGCGTTCCGACAATTGTCTCCGCGCCGTTAAAAACGGCGTCCGCCGCAATCCCGACGCCCGGCAAAAGTAGCGCGATCAGCGTGTCAACGGGGAGTTCCAGCACGTTTACCGCCATCATCGCGATAACGCCCAGGCCCGCCGCGATAAGTTTGGCGCGAACCGGAATACGCCGGTCTTTAAGAAGCGCGACGCCCAATCGCGCATCGAGCGCGCCGCCGGGACGAGCCTGCGCTCGCGCAACCGCGACAGCGGCGGTACGCGCGCCCAGAGAAACGCGAGCGCGGTTCAAATTTGAAGTTTTCATAGTTTGGTTATCGGCGGATCGCATGATTTTCTTGTCGTCTCCTCATGTGAGCGTACGCTTTAATCGCATTACGCCGCTTCACACTACTATATACGTTAAGACTGCTTGTTTAGTTGCATTTGAGAGAGTTGCCTGCGCGTTACGGGCGCAAAAGATGTCTCGAACGAAGAAGGACCGAATTTAGATGCAGTGGGCCAAATTAGTTCCTGAACTGACTGTTTCCGACCTGGAACGCAGCCTTCATTTTTATACCCAGATACTCGGCTTTACGCTCGCCTACTCGCGCGCGGAATCCAATTTCGCCTACCTTGATCGGGACGGAGTACAGCTTATGCTGGAAGAAGCCCCGCCAAGCTGGCCTGTTGCGGAACTTACCGAACCGTTCGGTCGCGGCGTCAACTTCGAGATTGCCTGGGACGATGTCACTTTCTTGAGAAACAAATTGGTGAATCTGCAATACCCGCTTTATCGCGACATAAAGGAAACGTGGCGCGAAACGGGCGACACGATAAACGGCTCCCGGGAGTTTTTGATCCAGGACCCCGACGGATACCTGTTGCGCTTCGCCGAGGCGTTGGGGGAGCGTCCGAAAAAGTCGTAGTCGCTCCGGCCCTGCACGCCCCGCCTGTTTCGCCTCTTGCGAGTTGCCGCGTGACATGATACATTGAATATCGAACATGGCCCGTTCGTCTAGCGGCCCAGGACATCACCCTCTCACGGTGGAGATCAGGGGTTCAAATCCCCTACGGGCTATATAAAAAAAGCGAAGGTCGCAGGCATTTTGCCTGCGACCTTCGCTTTTTTTCAGCAACCTGTTTATTCATTCAGGACGTGAGCGGTTTGGGTTTAATCTGGAGCGGTGGAAGGCGGCACGGTACGTAAACGCCTGCCAAATCGTTCAAATTCGGCAATATCGAACGGTTTGGATAAAAGCATATCCACGCCGGTTGCATAGGCCGCCATTGCGGTTAAGTCAAAGTCCGGGTTGGTTTCGGCGTTGTCTATAAGCAAAAACAGGGCGAAATCCTTTCGCTCCGCTGTCGCCGAGAGCAGGGCGATCAATTCAAAGGCGGAGTGCGCGCCGATACGCTCGTCCATGATAACGCAGCAACCGCCCTGGAGCGACAGCGGCATGTGTAGTTCCGCGTTTGAACCGTCGCCGGTTTTGAGCGAACGCGCGGCGGCGGCGAAGTCGCCGATCAAGTTGATCTGGTCCCAACCCGCGCGTTTCAGGGCGGATTCCATTTGCCTGAGAAGATCGGCGGAAAGGTTCGTGCTGACAATATTTGCGATCCACGGCGACGCGGTTGTTTGAGGCGAATAACCGGACGGCGTTGACGGGTTTTGCATGGGGAGCGTGTATCCTTCCAAACTCGGTGCGAGTTGTTGACGGCCTCGATGAAGCCAGTATTTGATCGTGCCTTCAGGGCGATCAAGGCGGCGCGCAATCTCGGCGACGGACAATCCGGCGAGGTAGAACAAAGCGACAGCGCGGGCGTAATCTTGCGGCAGACGCTTTGAAGCGATCTCAATGTCAAGACGGAGCAAGCTTGCCTCCTCGGGCGAGCAAGTGACCCCAGCCCCCTCCAAGACGCTACCGCCGCTGGTAACGCGCCCTGATTGGCGAGATTGGAGCAGGCGGCGCGCTTCGTTCCGAACCACGCTATTCATCCAGTGCCTCGCTTGCGCCGGTTCGCGGAGCGTGTGAATCCGGGCGCAGATACGCGCAAGGGCGGCGGCGACCACATCTTGCGCGTCGTCGTAATGGCGCACCTCGGCAAAGGCCAGCGCGAACAGCGGGGCGCGCAAGCGCGCGACCAGTTCCCCCAAAGCCTTCTTATCGCCCGTTCGTGCGCGCAGGGCGAGATTTTGTTCCTCTTCGGCGTTCACTGATAAACAAGACCCGGCAAACAGCAAAATGGTTGGCGGATCGGGCGAAATTCGCCCGACCGCAGAAAACGACCACGATTACGCTTACCCGCTTGCTCGTCCGCCCGGTTCATCGGCGGCGCGGGTATACTGGTTGCCATGACCCTTTTCGAGTTTCAAGCCGACGCCACCGCGCGTATCGGACGCGCGCTGGCGTTCTATCTGCAAGCGACGCCGCCGGACAAACTCGCCTGGACGCCGGACCTTCCCGGAGCGGCGGGCCTCCGCACGATGCTCGACATGATCGGCGAGTGCGTGGTGGTAAACGACCTGATGGCGCGTTGTTTGCGCGGCGAAACCGTCGTGCAGAAACCAACCCGCGATCTGCCACCCCCCGTCTTCGCGACCAGGGACGAAGCGCAAGCCGCGATTATCCGAAGCGCGGACGAACTCGCGCGCGCCATTTGCGCTCTGCCGCCCGGCGCGGAAGCGGGCGAGACCCTGATATGGCGCGGCCCGATTGCCACGCTTGCCGCTATCGAGATACCGTACCGGAACATGGCGTACCACGGCGGGCAGATCAACCTGCTCCAACTCTTGTACGGCGACGCCCAAACCCGAATGCCGCCCTTCAACGCATCGCCCGCGCCTGCGGAGACGATAGGATGACAAAAAACGAGTTCCGCTCCCTGTCGCCGGAGGAGTTGGGGCCGCAGGGGGCGTACCGCTTGCTCACGTACGCGGTCGCGCCGCGCCCGATTGCGCTGGTTTCCACGGTCTCCGAAGACGGTCTGCCCAATCTGGCGCCGTATAGTTTTTATATGGCGGGCGGGGCCAATCCGCCGTCGGTCGCGTTTTCGCCGACCGCAAGCCGGAACGGCGAAAAGGACACGCTTCGTAATATCCGCGAAACCGGCGAGTTTACGATAAGCGTGGCGACGTACGAACAGCGCGACCGTATCAACGCCGCATCCGTCGCGCACCCGCACGGCGTCAGCGAATGGGCTGAGGCGGGTTTCGAGGCCGCGCCGTCCATATTGGTTCGCCCCGCGCGGATCGCGGACAGTCCGCTTGCGCTGGAATGCCGCTTGTTTCAAATCGTCCCGCACGGCGACGGGCCATCCGCCGCAAACTACGTGATTGGTGAGGTCGTTTATTTTCATGTCGCGCACGCCGTCCTGAACGACGCGGGCGATGTTGACCCGGCTCGTATCGCCTATCTGTCCCGCTTGGGCGGCGATTGGTACGACCGCACCGACCCGGACACCTTGTTCGCTCTGCCGCGTCCGGGTTGAACAAACGCGCTTACTGTCCGGCGCGGGCGATGTAACGAAGGCGGGGTTGCCGGTACAATACGGGAGGAACCCAACGATGCCGACCGCCTCCGCTTTTCTCCCTTGCCGCCCGCTTGACCGACAAGCCCGCGTTCGCGCGCCGCGTTTGCCCGCCGATGCCGGTTTGTGGCTGAACGTCGCCCCAGAGGAACCGCTTCCGTTGCAACCGGGAACCGTTTACCTGCTCGATTTCTGGACGTTCGGGTGCGTCAACTGCCAGCACGTTTTGCCGAACCTCGCGCGGTTGGAAGTAAAGTACGCGGACAAGCCATTCGCCGTGGTCGGCGTCCACAGCGGCAAATTCCCCTATGAGCGAACCCCGCAAGGCGTCGAAAACGCCGTCGCGCGATTGGGGATAACGCACCCGGTTCTGCGCGACGATGACTACGATGTGTGGCGCTCGTTCGCTGTGCGGGCCTGGCCGACGTTCGTCGTCGTGGACGCAAACGGCTATATCACCCTGACCGTCTCCGGCGAGGGGCATTTCGAGGCGATGGACGCCGCTATCGCCGACGCGCTCGGAAACATGAATAACGAGGCGGCGCAAAACACGCCTGCGCGGTTCGCCTCGACGCTCGCGTTTGATACGCCGCTTCGGTTTCCCGGCAATGTTTCGACAGACGCGTCCGGCTCTCGGTTGTTCATTGCGGATACGGGGCATCATCGTATCGTAATCGCGCCGCTCACGCCGCCCGGTGGAACAACACTGGAAACGAGCCGGTATATTTATGTGGGCGACGGGAACGCGGGCTTCACGGACGGTGCGTTCGCAACGACCCGGTTTCGCGATCCGCACGGCATGGCGTTATCCGACGACGGCGAAACGTTGTATATCGCCGATACGGGCAACCATGCCATTCGCTCCGTAAATCTTCAAGCCGGAACCGTGGAAACCGTTGCGGGAACCGGGCGACAATCGCAAAACGTCGTCACGCCCGGCCCCGCCGGAAACACGGACTTGAACTCGCCGTTCGACCTTGCGATGTCGGCGGATGGAACTCGCTTATACATCGCGCTTTCCGGCGCGCACCAAATCGGACTGCTCGATTTATCCAACGGGGAATTAATTGTTTCTGCGGGAAGCGGACGCGAAGGGCGCGCCGATGGTTCGGCTCAGGACGCCGCTTTCGCGCAACCATCGGGCCTTGCTTTGAGCGCGGACGGCGTTGTTTCGTTCGTCGCCGATGCGGAATCCTCGAGTTTGCGGGCGGTCACAACCAAAGACGGCGCAACTCATACCATCGCGGGCGGCGACCTGTTCGACTGGGGCAATACCGACGGCGATAAAGAAACCGCCCGCTTCCAGCATCCGCTCGGCGTCGCCGTCTCCTGCGAGCCAAATAACATGATTTTGTTTATTGCGGACACGTACAATCACGCCCTCCGGCGCTTTGATCCCCGAACCAGTCAGGTCACCACATTGCCTCTTCCGCCCGGTATTTTGAACGAGCCGGGCGGTTTATCGGTCGCCGACAATGACGATACGCTCTATATCGCGGATACCGGCAATCACCGCATCGTGCGCGTCGCGACGCAAACGGGGGACGCGACGCCGCTTGCGCTTCCCGGCTTGTGCGCCCCGGGTTTATGCCATCCTACGTTTGGCGCGGCGGAGGCGGGGCTTTGAACCGAGCGGGCGGCACAGCCGGAATTAAATCGCTCGTGATAACGGTTGCGACCGCGTTTTTGTTTGTGGTCGCCGTTTTGCTTGACCTGCAATATTTGTATTTGATGGCGGTCGCGCTCGCGGTTTTGCCGCTTTGCTCCTACGGCCTCGCCGCGTTCTTCGCGACACGCTTTTCCGCCGCGCGCCTTCACCCCACAACCGCCCCGGAAGGGCGGCGTTTATCCGTGACGCTTGAGGTCGAATCGCGCGGCGGTTTGCCGCAGTCGGCGATCAAGGTCGCCGATATAATCCCGGAAGCGCTTTTGCCGGTTTCCGCCGCCGATGGCTCGCGCGATGCGCCTTTGCCGCTCGATGAGTGGGACGGGGCTACGGGATGTCGCACGTACGGCCTTGAGCCGGAAAAACGCGGCGTGTACACGCTCGGCCCGGTTCGCATCGAAACCACCGATCCGCTCGGCTTGTTCACGTTTGGCGCGAGTTTGCCGGTCATCACCGAAATTGTGGTTCACCCCGAACCCATACCCGCCCGCGATGCGGCTATCGGCGGCGAGGGAACGTATGGCGTTCGCGAGCGCGACGGCAAAACGCGGCGCGGCGACGGCATGGATTTTCACGGCGTCCGCGAATACCGCGAAGGCGACGCCCTGCGTCGGATTCACTGGCCGACCTCGGCGCGCACAGGCAAACTTGCCGTGGTCGAGTTCGAGCGCGCTTACCAGCAGGATATTGTGATCGGCCTGGACCTTGCCAAAGGAACCGAGGTCGGACAGGGGCGCGAAACCACGCTGGAATATGCGGTCAAAGTCGCCGCAACGCTTGCGGATCGGACGCTTCGCGCGGGCGGCGGCGTGACGCTGATCACGCAAAACGCGCGCGTGACGGTTCATCCGCGCGAATCCGACCCGGAGGCCGCGCGTTTTCGGTTGTTCGATTTGCTGGCCCGCGTTCGCGCCGACGCGGAAAACTCGCTCGGCGACGCGCTTCGGGCCGCGCGCTTAGAGGGCGGGACGCACTACGCGATTTTGACCGCGCGCGGCGATGGACGGACGAGCGCATTTCTCGCAGACCGCCTGCGCCACAATGACGCCGTGCGGGTGTATTACTTCGAGCCGTCGAGTTTCGGCGGGCCGCGCGGCACAAGTCCGGCTGTCGCGGGCGGCGAGTTGCGTGTCGTGGAGCGGAACAAACATTCTCCGTGGCTGGAAGGGGGAAGCGGAATTGAGTACCTTATTCGCGAAAGCGCGTGAACTGGCGGAGCGCGCGATTCCTGAAAATGGCGCGGGCGGCGAGCGCAATGTGTCCATTCCGCTGTACGTCGGCGGCGCGCTGGTGCAGATCGCGGGCCTCGCCGCCATTTCATACCAACTTGCGGAGCCGACGTTTCCCACCTTCACGATGACGCTGACCGTTATCGGGATGGCCGTTTCGTACTTTCTGCGCCGGATCGGGATGTCGCCGCGCGTTCTCAAAACCGGGGGCGTGTTCCTCGGCCTTTTGTTTTTGTACGCCCTGAGAGGCAATGGCCCGTTTGCGGACCTGATTCCCTACGAGGCGCGCGGCTCGCAAGAAATGATGCTGGTGTGCGCGCTCGGGTTTACGGCGACGTTCTGCTCGTTCCTGCTTTTGTCCGACGACGCCGTGGTGTTTACGTGCGTTTGGGCGATCGCGATGATCGGCTTAACCGGAACCGTGAACATCAACCGCGAATTGATCTGGTGCTTTATCGCGTTTCTGGGCGCGGCATCGTTTCTTCTGGTTCATCAGAATTATCTGGCGAACGGCATCAGCGGCGTAAAAACGGACCGGCGGCGCGGCGACGTAAGCGGCGGCGATACCAACAGCCTACGCTACGGCGCGGGCCGCCGTGTCGCTCCCGTACGCGGACAGCGGAACGTCGGCAACCCGTGGGAATGGTGGGGCTTGCTCCGCACGCAGATCGTGGTCGCGCTCGCCTGCGGGGCCGCCGCGCTTGTCGCCGGGACGCTTGTCGCGGTTCCCATGCAGATGGTGGGGCGGAACCTGTCGCTCGCGTCCATCATACAGCGTTTGAATGTACCGAACGCCGCTACCCAGCGTATCGCCGGTTCGAGCGGCGGCCCGAACCGGCTTACGTTCGACAACTGGGGCGAGTTCAATGTCGGGCTTGGTCCGGTTTCCGATGATCCCGCGGAGCGCGCCACGGTGATCTCGGATAAGCCGTATTATTGGCGCGGGCGCACGTACGATCAATACACCCGTCAAGGCTGGGCGAATGGTTTTGTCGGACCGGATGCGCGCCAGTTTCTTCAGGTAAAAGGCGTAAAGAAAGATCTGAATATCTTTTACATTCCCAAGCCGGAGCATTCGCGAGCCAAAACCGAGCGTCACACGGCGCGGTTCCATATCAACTCCGGGCAGTTCGCTCCGCTGTACCACGCCGCCGACGCCGTGGTCGTGCGCGCGCCTATCGAGAATGTCATACTGCGCCGAGACGGCACGATGGCGTCCCGCTCCGGCTTTGGCAACGAATACGAGGTTGACTCCGAGGTATCGGTCGCGCGTCCGTCCGATCTACGAAGGTCCGGCTCGAGTTACCCGTTCGATATAAAAGCGCGCTATATCATTCAAGGAACCGAGAACGATAACCCCGCCCTGCAAGCCCTCGCCGCTGAAGCCACATCGGGCGCGAACAACCCGTACGACCGAGCGGAGGCGATTCGTCAGTTCGTCGCGGCGCGGTGTATCTACACATTGGATGCGCGCCCGGTTCCCTCCGGTCAGGACGCCGCTGAGTTTTTCTTGAACACATCGCGCGAAGGCTACTGCGATCTATACGCAACCGGAATGACCGTTTTGTGCCGTTACGCGGGTCTTCCCGCTCGTGTCGCGACCGGCTTTGCGCCCGGCACACCGGCGGAGGAGGGTAGCGGGCGTAAATGGATACTGCGCGGCTCCGACCTTCACTCGTGGACCGAAGTGTATTTCGCAGGCTACGGCTGGATCACGTTCGATGCCACCCAGGACACGCCCGGCACCTACTCCGCCCCGCGCACACCGGAACCGTTGGTGAAAGAAACCAGTTTCTGGAATCGCTTGATAGAGTCCGGACCAATCGCGGTAGGTTTACTCGTGGTGGGGCTTGCGGGAATTTTGTATGTTGCGGGAAGCGAAGTAATCGCGCGCTTTGGCAAAATTCAGGTGACGCGGCAAGGCCGAGGCGCATCCGGCGAGGTTCTGGGATTGTACCATCGCGCCGCCCGGCAGATCGCTCGAAAAGGCCATATCAACCGCCATGCGACGCAAACCCCAGGCGAGTTTATCCGAGCGACCCGCGCCGCGTTGGGAAGCGATGTCGCCGACGCCCTTGCGGCCTTGACACGCCCTGCCGAGAACGCGCTGTATAGCATCGGCGGCGCGGATAAGAATGATGCGCGCGTGGCCCAGGAAGCCGCGCAAAGAGTGAAAACAGTCTTGCGCCAAGCGCCCAAACCCAAGAAAAAGAAAGTGAGTGACCGTAGCGATGCCCCCAGCGTCCCCACGCGGTAGCGCCGCTGTCAAACCCGCCGCTGAAAAAATCGTCGCCGCCGCGTCCCCGGATGACAACGGCGCGAAGGTTCTGGCGTTTTTGTTGACCGGCCCGGAAAGCGGACGCAAAAACGTCGAAACGCAAAACCTAGTCAAAAAGTACGTGGATGCGGAATTTGCGGACTTCGATGCGGACACCATAGACGGCGCAACCGCGACCGCCGACCGGGTTTTGGGCGGCGCGGCGACCGTTCCCCTCGGCGCGGGCAAGCGCGTGGTTCTCGTGCGAGACACGCAACAAATGGACACGGACGAGCAAAAGAAACTCGCCGCAGGGCTAAGCCGCATTCCCGCAAGCGGCGCGTTGATCCTGCATACCGGTTCTCCCATTGTCGAGGATGGCAAGGCCAAGAAAGCCAGCGTCGCCGCAATCGAACTCGTGAACGCGGTCAAGAAGTGGGGACAGGTCGTAGACTTTGGGCATCCGCGCGAGGGCGATTTGCGCGACTATCTGCTCCGAACCGCGAAAACGCTCGGTAAAACCCTTGCGCCCGACGCGCTTTCTCTGCTGACCCAGTTGCCGGACAGCGATGCGTCCCGTCTCGTGTCCGAACTTGCCAAAGCCGCCGCCCACGCGGGCGATGCGCCGGTAATCACGGGCGCGGATGTCGAGGCGACCGTGTCGCGCAGTCCCGATGATGTGATCTTCAAACTGTGCGATGCGGTCGGCGCACGCAGAACACGCGAAGCGTTAGCGCACGTTTCGACGCTTTTCAAAGGCGGCGCGCGTCCCGAAGCCGTCGCCCCGCGCGCCCTGGTTCTGCTCGCACGGCAAATTCGCCTGTTAGCGCAGTTTCGCTACTTAGGCGAGAAGGGGATGGCGGGCCGAAACGCCGCGCCGATCTCCGCCGACGTTTTAGCCCTTTTACCAGGCGATGGCGCGGGCGGCATGGCGGGAAACCCGCGCATGGCGTGGATGGCGGACAAGTACGTGGGCCAGGCGCGCAATTTCACCGGCGCGGAACTCGCCGCGCGCTTGGAAAAACTGCTCCACGCCGACCTGGTTCTAAAAGGCTCCGCGCCAGGCGGCGATTCCCCGCAAGCCGTTCTGCAACGTTTAGTCGTCGAACTCTGCTAACGAAAGAGTTTTAACCACAAAGCCACAAAGAATACAAAGTTCGGAGAAGATATAAAGAAGCGAAAAAATGCCTCTTTATATCTTTTCCGAACTTTGTGTTCTTTGTGGCTTTGTGGTTAAAACTCTTAAACCGTTGTCGCGGTTGCGGCGGCGCGGCGCATCAGGCGCGACTTGCGGCGGGCGGCGGCGTTCTTGTGGATGATTCCGCGTTTGGCGGCCCGATCCACCACGCTGACCGTTTGCGACAACACGGCGGAGATCGCGGCGGCGTCGCCGCCCGTGATGGCGACATTGGTCTTTTTGATAAACGTTTTGATGCGGCTTTTGGTCGCCTGGTTGCGAAGGTTGTTCGCGCGCGAGCGAAGAACGTCCTTCTTGACGGATTTGATATTTGGCACGGTCGGTTTCCTTGCTGGCTCTCAGATGAGACGATGGTTTTTATTTGTAATAGCCACGCCAATGGCGCATTCACAGTTTGAAGTTAAATAGATCGATCAGGGCTTTTTCGCCGGACCCGGCGGCGTGGTGGCGGGCGCGCTGTTCATGGCCTGCACCGTTTGCAGGGCCGTTGGCGGTAGCGTCCCGTCCGGCAACGGCGAAACCATTACCTGACCCGATTGCGACAGGCCAAGCGGAATGGCGGGGTCGGCATCCCGGTTCACGACTCGAATACGAACGCTCGGGGCCGCCTTGCTCATTTCTTCGATATTCTGGTAAAACCGGCCCGGGTCGGACTGAATTTCCGGCGTCCACTCCCAACCGACAACCACTTCGTTTTTTGCTGTCTTCGGCCCGAGCGTCGCGTTCGCCCCAAGCGCAACTAATTGTTCGCCGCCCGGCGTCAACGGCGCGGCCTGCGCCGTCTTAGGGGCGTTCTTCGCCGCTTCGGCGGCTTGTTTCGCTTGCTCCGCTTCCATTTCTTGCTCGGACTTGGGCGCAGTCTTGCTTTGCATCACGTTCAGGCCGACGAGACAAAGCAAAGCGAACCCGATAATGGCGACAAGCAACGGCGTTTTTGACGATGGACGCGGCACGACTATAAACTTTCTTCCCCGAACTCTTTCAAACGGGTTCCGGCAAACCAAGCGCGCGTAATTGCTCGCCCGCTCCAAATCCCGCGTCGCGCAAACGCCGCTGGATTTCATCCACCGGCACGCCCGCACGCGCAACCGCTTCGCGCAAAAAAGCGCCCCGGTCGGCGGCGAGCAACAGGTCAAGCGTTGACACATCGAGCGCTTCGGACAGCGCGGCAAGCGACGGCGATAAGGCGTTTATCTCGTCCTCGGCCCGCGCGCGGAGCATCCCGCGCGCAAACTGCATCTCGCGAATCGCCTGCTCGACGGGCGCGACCAGTACGCTAAACTCGTTGACCTTCTCCTGAACCGCGCGCCCCGTAGCGCGTTCGGCGGATATTTCGTTGTCAGGCCCTACAAGCGACATCGGTGCGGCTTCCCCTGCTACAAAAACATGGCGCGAAATCCCGCAATACGGGACATAATTAAACAGCGTCCCGCCGGGGACGCCATCGTGTAGGATACCATGCGGGCAAGCCGCCGTCAAACCGTTCTTGGCAAGGTTCCATCAAGCAACAATCACGACCCGCCACGCACTCGGTCAGGGAGCGCCGCTTCCCGGCGGCGGTTGCTGAAGGGGGTGCGGCGCGACGCTTTGCTCCTCGCGCGACCAGGTCGTAGTCGGCGCCGTTCCCATCTCCACCGCTCGCGCTACCAAAGCCGGTACATCCAACCGCCCGGATCCGTCGGCCTGCTCGGTCACCAGATCCGGGGTGACGAGAACGCTCACGTAAGCGTCCTCGACGGTTACGCGCTGGAGCCGAAAAGAAATCGAAACCGAATTTGTGGGGGGCGGTTGCGAACCGCCGTCCTCGTGCGAACGCATCGAACCTTTCCTTCGCCCTTCCATCTACTCGCGCCAGTCGTTTCGCGACACCGCATAGACGAACTCATCGCACCACTCGTTTTTGTAAAAGCCATTTTGGGGAAGGCACGCCTCGCGGCGCATGCCAACGCGTTGCAGAGAAAATCGTGCGAAGACGCACGTCAGCAAGCCGAGAACCGCCTCCGCCCCAAAGCCGCGTCCGTGGTAGGCGCGAGCGAGCGTAAAACCGATTTCGGCAACGTCTGGCTCGTTCAGGTCACGAACGAAATAGCAATCGCCGATTGGGGCGTCGTCGGTGTTCTGCGCCACCGCCACTTGAAACCCGACGCCCGGCGCGCCGAAGGAGAGCGTTGTTTGCTCCCCAACAAATCGGCGGGCCTCGTCCCTGTCACAACCGTCCCAACTCTGATACCGCGCAACAAAAGGATCGCTCCGGTACGCTTGAAACGCCGCAATGTCCTCCGTGCAAAACCACCGCCCGCGCAGGCGCGCCGTGGTGAAAAATGTCTCATCCATCATAACGCGCCGCCGTTCGTCGCCCCGATGCCAAACCGCCCCATATCCATTTCCACGGGACGCCGCCACAAAACTTCCGGCACGATAGCGTTACCGCCATAAGCGCCTATGAAGAGGAGAGGCTGGCCCGCCTCGTTGCGCCGCGCAAAAAAAAACACTTTACGTAACTGGGTTTGGTTCGGCAGACGTAGCAAGGGCAGGAAGGGAGGGGCGTCTTCGTAGTGCTTTATCTGCGCCTCATGTTTTGTCGGCGCAAGGCGGGTTAGCATGTCTTCCCACTGCCACGGCGCGCTTTCCCACAAAAAGCGGTGCGTCGTTTCTTGCCACGCCTTCGTGTGTGTGCGGCTGTGTAAGTGGAATCGGCGCGGAGCATCCCCGGCAAGATAAGCGTAAACATCCGTATCCACTTCGACGCCGCAAAGCGCAAATGCCTCCGCGAACCGCCCCGCATCCATCAACGTCAAACACGAGCGCACTATCTCGGCATCGTCTCCGGAGTGTTCCGCTTCGGGTTCGCTTGTCCATAGCCACGGCGCAAGGTCCCAGCGGCGCCGATGGTTTGCGCTGATAAGGCTCGCGACGCTGATGGTTAAAACCGGCGCGTCACGCCGCCGCGCAGGCGACATGAGCGCAATCCAATCCGCCCGTGCATGATCAATAATTTTCGGTGAGGGGACAATCGGCGCAAGCAAAACGGTTTGCTTTAACGCCATCCGCCCGTCCTCGCTTCGCGGGAAGTTGCGAAGAACGGTTGCCGGTTCAATACGGCTTAGAACATTTGCACCCGCCTCGCCCATTGCGCTTTCGTCCACATAGAAACCGCAACGGGTAATCGCCCCGGCGAACCTGCCCCGTGACTTGAGTTGCGCGACCTCGGTTAATAAACCTGACGGCGGCGCGGAAGCGTCACGCCCGCGCGCGATTGCCGTAAGGTATTTGGTTATTTCCTCACGATCTATCGGCTCAGGCGGGGGCGAAACAAAAGGACGTTGCGCTTGAAGCCAGGCTACTGCGCGTGTGAGAACGGCGTTTGCATCGCACGTAATCAAATGATCAATCCAACCGCCTTCCGCGTCACGAACCAAAAACTCAAAATGCGGCAAGCCATCGCCGGGGAAAGCGGCGTAATCTTTTGTCCGATTGTTGATGACCGAAGCGGCGGTTATCGTCAGCGTGTCAGGCGTTTCAGCCGCTCGAACCATCAAACCCGTCACGCCCCACGGCGCGGTTACCTGGTATTCGATAAGGGAATCGTCGCCGCCCGCCCGCCGCAACGGTTCCTCGAGAGGCGCGATAAATGCCTTTCGGGCTTGCTCATCTGCTGGAGGGGAAGACATAACGTGGCGTGTCGCTACTTAAACGAGGGAAGGATCACGCCGCGCATGATGATTTTCTGCGCGAACATGAACACGATCAGCGTCGGCAGGGCCGCAAGAGTGAGGGCGGCCATGATCATATATTGCGGGGCCGTATCCTGCAAGTTGTACAGCCACACCATCAGCGTCCACATCTTTGGGTCCTGACAGACGACCATCGCGAACAAGAACGCGCCGTAAGATGCGGTAAACGCGTTCAGCGCGATCACGGAGAAGATCGGGAGCGACAGCGGCACCGTGATTGTCTGGAACATTCTTATCTCGGTCGCGCCGTCTAAGATTCCCGCCTCATACAATTCGCGCGGAAGCGAATCGAAAAAGCCTTTGAGCAGAAAGATGGAAAAGCCGCTGGCGAGGCCGGGCAACACCAGCGCGCCGAACGTGTTGAGCAGGCCCAGATCCTTGATCAAGAGGAAGTTCGGGATCATCGCGACCTCGGCGGGGAACGCCATTGTCGCCAAGAGGAACAGCAACACCTTGTAAGCGTAGGGGAGCGGGTAGCGGGACAGGGCGTAGGCGCACAGGGGATTGACGATAATCGCGCCGCCAATGGCGAGAAGACAAAAGATAATCGTGTTGCCGACCGCCGCGCCGTGCAGAAAGATATAATTGCCGACCGTTTTGAAATTCCGTGTTGCAAAGTCCCAGCGAAGCGCGCCCGCATTGGCTTGGACATACCGCCAATCGGCGGCGGCCTGCGGTGGCGTCCGACGACTGATGTCGTCG
Source organism: uncultured Armatimonadaceae bacterium (assembly GCA_964252165.1). Taxonomy (GTDB): domain Bacteria; phylum Armatimonadota; class Armatimonadia; order Armatimonadales; family Armatimonadaceae; genus CAXUMS01. The sequence continues at coordinate 46,962 of CAXUMS010000008.1, read as the reverse complement.
CTTGGCGTTTCCCACGGCCCGCTGCCCTGCGGCGGCATCGCCCCGGTCACGCGCGCGGAACTACGCCATAAATTCTCGGATGAGTTTGCCGTAAGAGAACGGAGCGGCGCAACGCGCGCGACAAACTCCATCCAGTCCGTGCGCGTGTCGCCGGACAGGGGAACCGTTGCGGGAAGCGTTGCCGTAGCCGACCCGGCCCGTGCGCGCTTTTGAAGAAATGCGCGCCATGCGGGAAGCGCATCCGGCGACACGCCGAGCATGCGAAGCGGGAACCTGGTGCGAACGAACGTTTCCCAATCGGCGATATGCGCGGCGTTGGCGTCCGCGAATGGTGTCGGGGGAAGCGTTATCTCGCTCCATGATTTATACGAGGTTCCCCAACCCGTGTTGAGGCGCGCCAGATCGTCCTCGTACACATCCTGCTTCAGGTAATTGCGGTACAGCGGATCCGCCATCGTCACCAGAAGAAACTGCGGCGGAAGCGTCGTTTTGAACCGGGTCCAATCGGCGACTTTGGGGTCCGACAGGTCCGGCGTCCATTCGCGCAGGGCGGTACGCTCGAACGGCGGTGTGACATTATCGAAGCCTAAGTTCTCCTCGGTCCACGCCTTGTTGAGTGCGTCAATACTGCCGAACGTGTCCCGAAGATGGGCGCGATAGAGCAAAAGCAGGGCGGACGGGGCGTTATCATGCTCGCCGAAACCGGCCTTTTTATACGTCGGCGGCAGGGTTTGGGTGAACGCTGTCCAATTGGACGTCAGGGACGCAGCCTGCCCTGTCGTATCGGCGGGCGGCGCGACATTCGCGATTTTGTCAATATCCGTATGGTACGCCGCGTTCACGTCGTCGAGATTGTTCGCGTAGCGGTCCTCGACATACTTGGCGTACAAAACGCGGTCATCGTGCAGATAGCGCGGCAGAAGCGCGGAGGGGGCGTAATCGTTGTAGTCGGTCTGGCTTTTGGTTCCGATGGACACCATCAAAAGGAACGGGTACACCGTGGTCACCGCGCCCAGAACGAGAAGCGCGTACAAGCCCGCCATTCCCGCCCGCACCCGCCACGACCGCCGCCCTATCTGCGCGATATGGCTCATGCCCCGGCCTTGCCACCGCGCTTCTTAGGCGTGTCGCCGCCGGTCGAACCTGCGCGCTCCGCGAGAAACGCGGCCTCGGCGGCGTCCAGATCGCTTTGCGTCGCGCGCTTCGCGGCGGAGTCCGTGCCGCCCATACCTTCGGTGATCGCGCCGCCCGCATTAGCGTCGTCGGCCTTCGCCACATCGCTGTCGCCGGTAAGTGGGTCCACGGCAAGCGTCGCCTTCGCCACGCCCTGCGCGGTTTGTTTGGCGTCTTTGCTCACAGGCGCGGTCTCGGTCACGGGCGCTACGCCGCCGTCATTGCCTTTTTGGGGCGCAAGATCGCCAACGGACACGAGAACCGCGTAGTTCAGGCTAAAGTTCTTCTCGCGCTCGCCCAGTCGTCCGCGTCCTTCCTCGCTCAAACTGTCCAGCCACTTGCGCCGCATCGCCGTTTCGCCGTCCTGGTGCCGCACGAGAACATCGCCGGGGAGCGATTCGCGGTCCACCAGAACGCTCGCCTCCTCGCCGTACACCTTGAGAATGGAGCCGGTTAAGCCCGCATAATGACCAAAATAAAGGCCGCTTTTAATGTCGGCATTGGTCTGATCCCGTGTCGCGACCACTACCGTGTCGCCCTGATTGAAAGTCGCCATAATTCTCTTATTTTACGGGGAACAGTTGTTCGTGTCAACGCGGGAGTAGGCGACAGCCGCGCCATGATCCTAATTTGCGATTACCTTCAGTTGACCTTCATCATGTGCGTCGAGGAAACAAGTATCTCTTCGGCAACGGTATTGGCCTTTATCGAGTTGATGACTGTTTTCGTTAACAGGCTTGGTTGTGCTGGTCGAAGACCAAAAGCAACCGTCGCTCCAAATCAGGCAGAGCGGCGGGTTGGACGCACGCGGTTCGGCGCACCAAGCCCGACACGCGGTTGCGCCACTTGTTGTTGAGGCCTTCCGCCACACTGGTTCGCCCGCTTCCCTTTTCGCTTGGTCTATGCTGGTAATTTGCCGCAAATTACCGTGTCGCCATGCGCCGAAGAAGTCTTTGTAGACGCCGTAGCCGTCCGTGCTGAGGCAATTGTGAATTGCCGTGCAGATCAACTTCTTAACGAACAAAATGCCGGTCAAGGCGGCGCGGTCAGGAAGGGGCGGCCTGCCCCGCTTGCCCGGTTGGGACAAGTGTGGCGGAAGAAGCGGTTCGACAACCACCCAAAGAGCATCGCTTACCAGTTCCTTTGCCATACCAAACTTCTACCCCTTAACGCATTTTTGTTAAAGCGTGTTATGAACTTGCAGGATAGATTTGTGATAGATGTGCCGCAAAGTTTACCCGTGCGATGTTTCCGATGAGGAATGGGCGTTTGTCGTTCCTTACTTGACCCTTTTGACCGAACCCTTTTGACCGAGGAAGCGGGGCGACGGAAGTACCCGCTTCGTGAGGTGTTCGACGGGGCGCGGTACGTCATCCGAACCGGTTGCGCGTGGCGGTACTTGCCCGGTGACTTCCCACCGTGGGAGGCGGTCTACCAGCAACTGCATCGGTGGATAAAGGCCGAATGCTTCGAGGCGATGGTTCACGATCTGCGGGAGGTGTTGCGTGTGGCGCAAGGGCGGGACGCGCAACCGACAGCGGCGATCATGGACAGCCGAACGCTCCGCTCGACGCCCGAGAGCGGGCAAAGAGCAGGCTTTGACGGCCACAAAAAGACCAAAGGAAGCAAAGTTCATATCGCCGTGGATACGCTGGGGCATTTGCTCGCGCTGTTGGTGACGCCCGCCAACGAACAAGACCGGGCGCAAGTAGGGGAACTTACCGAGCGTATCCAAGAGGCGACGGGGCAAAACGTGGAAATCGCTTTTGTGGATCAGGGGTACAGGGGTGAGGTTCCCAAACAAGCCGCTGAGGAACACGGTATCCGCCTGAGCGTGGTCAAGTTTCCCGAAGCCAAGCGCGGGTTCGTGTTGCTCCCGAGGCGATGGGTGGTGGAACGGGATTTTGCTTGGGCGAGCCGCTTCCGCAGGCTCGCCCGCGATTATGAACGCCTGCCACAAACGCTCGCAGGCATCCATCTGGTTGTTTTCGCCGGGCTTATGCTGGCACAACTCGTTCAACTCGCCCCTCATATCACAAACCTAATCACGTAGTTCATAACACGCTCTAACACGCTCTCGTACCGCTTTCGTTCCGATGATCTTCGTTGCAACCGCCGCAGGCTTGATGCTTGCGGCGGGTTGCGGCTCAAAGACGAAGGATGCGTCGGGTACGACTACAGGGGGGACTACGGCTTCTGCAACGGAAGCTGTCCCTGTCGCCGCACCGGGCGGCCCCGCCGGTGGCGTAAAAGCGCCGGGCGGCAACGTGAATACAAATGCGGCGTCGGATGCGGCGGCTTTCAAAGCCGCTCGGGACAAAGCCGAAGGCAAATAACGAGGCTTCCGCGCAGGCGGGAACCGTGTTCAAGAATTGCTAACCAGCATGTAAAAAGGGCGAGACGTGAAAACGTCGCGCCTTTTTTACTTTGATGGTTGAGTAAAGTTGAAGTAGCGGTTTGTTATTGCCCGTTCCATATAGCCGTACTTTCTTACTCTTCGGCTACTCATATTTTGCCAAAACTCGCCGCGCCTGCTCCGTCCGTCCGGAGACCGCCAGCGCGAAAACGGTATCGAGAGACTTTTGCGCTGCTTTGTTCCCGGCAAGACGCTTTCGGGTCAGGTACCACTCAACGGGCAAGCGTAGATCTTGCTCACGGTACGGAAACGATGCGCTCTGCAACTCGCGACGCTTCCGTTGCGTTACCTCAAGGTCGCGATAGCCGAACTCCTCCGAGGGTTCTATCTGCGTACCCTCGCCCCAATCGTTCCATGTAATCAACTGGATCAGATCAGGCTTGCTTCGCAACGCTTTGGTCAGGGTTTCGGCAAACGTTCGTCCTTCCCGGTCCTCAATGGTTCCCCAGGAAGCGTGAACGCCCGCCTGCGCGTAGATGTCATCGAAGCGGGAAAATGCCCCTGCAACGAAATGGGGCCAGCGCTTGGCGCGATCATAAAACGCATCTTGCTCCGCAAAAGCCCCTTTCACGCCGCCACGCGGGGAGGGCCAATCAAAGCCTCCCACCGATGCCGTTGCAACGCGCCGATCGTTTTCCGTAAAGTAAAGCGGCTTCACCGGAAGCGGCGCGAAAACTTCATTCCACTGGGCGTCATCGTAATACGGTTTGCCAAACGAGAGTAGAACCGGACGTTTGTCGCTTCGCAGGTAAGCGCGCGCCGAGAAGTAGTTTTTGCCCACCCACCGCATCAAACGCTGACCATGCGCCACCGCGTCACTTGCGGGGAACACCTTTCCCTCGATTCCTTTCGATACCGTCTGATCCTCGTAGCAAAGGGCGAAGCGCAAACCCGCTTTTTCCAGAAACGGTATCAACGCTTGTGTATTTCGGTTGTTAACAGCGTAGTCCAGGAGGTCGTCGTTGCCGTACCAATCAATGATGACGCCATCAATGCCCGCAATTTTCAAAAGCATCACGTGACATTGAAGCGTATCCGGATCGCCGGAATCGTAAAGCCCAATCAGTGGATAAAAGCGCGAGGCGGCGTCGCGCCGTTTCGCGCCGTTCAATCGTTCCGGGTCATAGTGGTTCATTGTCCAGTGCCAGCCCCACTGACCGCGAAAAGGCTTGGAGGCGTACCATGGCAGATAGTGCGCCATTATTAGGGGAACAGATACGGACAAGGTGAAAACTCCTCAAAAAGCGGGGGTTGCAAAATGTGCGTTTAGAATAACGAAACGTAGAGCGTGATCGGCGGCTTCCATCAACCATCGGCGCAAACGAACTTGAAAAACGGTGAAGAACAACGCAATCTCATTGTAGCATAGGCCGTTGAGGCGACATTTCCGGCAATGGAAAAATTTCCTTTAAACGTGCAACGATCGCTTCTATTGGGAATTTAATGTAATTTGGCAAGTAAAACGATTTATAAAAAATAAAAAGAAGAGGGACACATAAAAAGGCCTTGATGTTCATGAAGGTTTGGGTTAGAATCTAAACGTTTCCACTACGTGGTTTTTGAAGACGGGAACAAGGCGGATTCTATGGCGACCATTCGCGATGTTGCGAAAGAAAGCGGCGTTTCCGTCGCTACTGTCTCTTATGTGATGAATGACGGGCCGCGCCCCGTTCGGGCGCAAACCCGGGCGCGCGTCCTTGAAGCCGTCGCAAACCTCCGGTACCGTCCCAACGCGGTCGCGCGCGGCCTGCTTTCAAGTCGCATGAACGTTATAGGCGTCGCGGTCGGGGCGGTTCCGCTCCGTCTTGCCAGTATGAGCCAGTCGTACGCGGCGACCATTCTGGATGGCGTGGTGTCCGAGTGCGCGGAGGCGGGCTTTAACCTGACCTTGTTTACGAAACCTTGGCGCGACGGTGATGAGCGTACGGCGAACGCGTTTGCGGATCGGCGCAACGACGGTATTTTGTTCATCGCGCCGCCGCTTGACGCCGATATTGTACGTGCGACCGCGGAAACGGGCGTTCCTGTGGTCGCGGTGTCATTTCCGGGCGAAGATCTGGGAGTACCATCCGTGGATACGGACGACGCGATAGGAATGCGTCTTTTAGTTGAGCATCTGGTGGGATTGGGGCATCGGCGCATTGCTTATCTCCATGGCAACGCAACTCGTTACGCATCCGCCCAGCAACGTCTCGCCGCTTTTTGTGAAACCACGAAAGAGTTAGGTTTGTCCGTTCCCTCACAGTACTTAGCGAACGCTGAATTTTCTTTCGAACAGTCAGCGGCTCCGGCGCACCGATTGCTTGACCTTCCGGTTCCGCCTTCCGCAATTATTGGCGGAAATGACATGACAGCTCTTGCCGCGCTTGATGCGGCCCGTGAACGTGGTTTAATAGTCCCGCGCGATTTATCTATTGTAGGCTACGATGATATTCCTCTTGCCGCACTGTCATCGCCGCCCCTTACCACCGTCGCACAACCTCTCGACGACATTGGGCGCGCGGCGACGCGACTTTTGATCAGCCTTGTCAACGGTGAATGTGTACCGCCCACGGCGCGTCGGATGGCTCCTGTTCTTGTCGTTCGGAATTCTGTTGCCGCACCGCCGCCTGCTTGAGCCAAGTAAAGAAAAATAGTATTTGTTGGGAGCCTAAATAGCCTAACTTTCACGTTTGTTTTGCTACAAAGGTAGTAGCAGATTTTAACCATATCCGGCATCGATGAAATGTCGCCAGGATTCCAACGAAGGAAAGGTTTGAATTCAATGACGCATTGTACCAAGCATATAGCGACGGCTCGGCGTGCTTTCACTCTCATCGAGCTTTTCGTAGTTATCGCTATTATCGCTATTTTGGCGGCGATCTTGTTCCCGGTCTTCGCCAAAACGCGTGACAAAGCGCGTCAAACCGCGTGTTTATCCGACACCAAGCAAATCGGCACGGGCATAATGATGTACGTGCAGGACTACGACGAGACGTACCCGCGCCTCGCTCTTAAAGCCGCCGACACGCCCGAGCGTCAGTCCTGGGCGCCGTTCAGCGTGTTCGAGGCGGTCGGCCCCTACATCAAGAACGGCATCGAAAACGTTTCGTGGGCCGCGACCGACGCCAACAAGCCGGTTCCGCTTGCGATCAGCGGTATCTGGGTTTGCCCGAGCCAGCCGTTTGCCAATACCTGGCGCAACTACGGCGCGCACAACCAGGTTTTCTCCACCTTTGAAAGCGGCGAGAACGGAAGCGTCAAGTTCGATGCGACCACCGCCGCAGCTATCACCCGCCCATCGGATCTCGTGGTGATGTCGGAACTCGGCGTGGCAGACGGATGGAACACGTCGTCGCTCGATATGTCAACGGACTGGTGATGGCACGGCGGGGCGCAGTGACCGCCCGTTTTTGAAGGGGCGTCGTCCGGCGCGCAGTATGACAGCGATGTTGTCGCCTCGGATCAGGCGAATGCATGGCCGCGTATGGCGTTCCCGCGCTACCGCCACAACGGGACATCGAACCTCGTGTTCGCCGACGGTCACGTCAAAGCGATGCCCAAAGGTTGCTTGAACTGGTGCCGCAACATTTACTTCAAAGGGATGAAGAACTCGTGGAACGGCGAGGACATGTCTTGGATGTTTGATTCCGGTCAACCCTGCGCCAACTTCGCGAAATAATATCGTCGTATCACAGCATCGCTGGTGTTGGAAGTACGACAAGAGATGCCGCCGCTACTAACGCATGACGCACAAGTAGCGGCGGCGTCGCAGTTTACGGTTCAAAAGGAAATGTTGATGAAGCAGCGTAGTGTGTATCTGCAACGGTTGACGGCGATGGCTCCCTCCGTCGCAGGCTGTTTTGCCGCCGTTTTGTTATTTACGATAACGGGTTGCGGAAGCAAGGAGGGTCAGAGCGCGGCGGTAAATCCGCCGGTGAATGGGGTGTCCGGGCAAGTCGAAGTGGACGGTGCAGGCGACGCGGCGACGGCGGGTAAAGTGCAACAAGCGCAACAAGACGCCGCCGCGCAACAAGCGCGCATGAACAGTCAGGCCGCGGCAGGCTACGCCGCCGCCGCCGCCGCCCACGAAAAATCGGGCGGCAAATGAGCGCAGGCAAACCAAACGGCAAAGGCGGCGGCAGTGGGATGGGGTCCGCAGGGGTTCCCATTACCCCGCAAGAAGGGCGTTCACGGTAGAAAAACCAGGAAGTAAAATTCCTGGTCTTTTTGTTTACCCTTTTTGGCGCGCCGACGCAATTTCACGCCTTTACGCGCAACGCAATTTGTAGCTTGAAATCAAAAGCCGAAGCGCGGTTTGCGCTTCGGCTTTTGATTTGTCCACCCTTTGTTTACGATTTCATCTCATGAGCAACCGATACTGGTTCCGCAGTTGGGACAACGATAGCACGCGCCATTACGGAGCGTGATCGTGCCGCACGTCGGACAGGGCGGAGCGTCGGCCTGCGTGACAAAAACTTGGCTCTCAGCGGAGTTCGCCCCGGTAGCACGTCCTTGCGCGGCGGTCGCCGTCGCCCCTGTACCAGGGGAGCCGGTGGCGCTTTGCGATGGGGTGGCGGTGGTAGGACTTGCTTGCGGCGCGGACGCCGTTGCGCGTGCGCTATTTAACGCGTCGCTTGTCGCCGCGCCGGAACCGCCGGTATCATAGTCGTCTTGCTGGTCGGCGAGAAGCCCGACATACGAGCGCTCATCGCGATTCAGGAATTTCAGTGCCATGTACCGGAACAGGTAGTCCATGATACTTTTCGCCATCGGAATTTCCGGGTTTCCGGTAAAGCCCGACGGCTCGAAGCGGGTGTGCATGAACTTCTCGACAAGCGTACGAAGCGGAACGCCGTATTGCAGGGCGAGCGAAATAGCGGTCGCGAACGAGTCCATCAGGCCCGACACTACCGAGCCTTCCTTGCTCATTGTGATGAAGATTTCGCCCGGCGTTTGGTCCGGATACAAACCGACCGTGATATAGCCCTCATGCCCGCCCACGCTGAATTTATGCGTGAGCGACTGCCGCTCATCCGGCAGTTTGCGCCGGAACGGGCGCGGCTCCTGTGCGACCAGTTGCGCGGCGACCTGCGCGGGCGCTTCTGCGACCGCCTCGATTACCTCTTCTTTTTTCTCGCCCGAACCGGTTGAAAGCGGCTGGGTTTTCTTGGAGCCGTCCCGGTAGATCGCGAGCGACTTGACGCCCAGTTTCCACGCCTGCATGTACGCTTCGGTGATGTCCTCCGGCGTCGCATCGTGGGGCATATTGACGGTTTTCGAGATCGCCCCGGACAGGAACGGTTGCACCGCCGCCATCATACGGATATGCCCCATATAGTTGATCGTGCGAACGCCGTTCATCGCGCGGAAGGCGCAGTCGAACACGGGCAGATGCGCATCGGATAAACCCGGCGCGCCCTCGATGGTATCGTTGGCCTCGATGTAATCCAGAATCGCCTTCCGCTCCGACGCGGAATAGCCCAGCCGCTCCAGCGCTTCCGGCACGGTTTGATTGACGATTTTAAACATGCCGCCGCCGACCAGCGACTTGAACTTGACAATCGCGATGTCCGGCTCCACGCCAGTTGTATCGCAATCCATCATAAAACCGATGGTGTTGTGGCTGATAAAGCCCTGCGCGATGTACGTCACGTTCTCCGGTACGGACAGGTCGAACGTTTCCTGTTCGCCTCCATCTTGGTTCGTCTCGATCCGGTCATAGAAAAAGCCCAATGCTTTTTCAACCCGCGCATCGCCCGTTTCCGCCAAAAGCGCGCGGGCGGTGCGACGCGTGATCGCGCCATCGTGACGCCGCATCGCAAGAAGCGCGGCGTTTCGGAGCGGGTGAAGTGCGGGAATGAGTTCGTCCACAACCGCGTGGCCCAGATAAACGTAGTCGTGGCGCGCGGTTTGCTCGCCCGCGCTATGGGTCACAAGCGCGGCTTTGCGAGCGCTCATAAAGCCGACCGCTTCGGCGAAGCGAGTAGCGTACGACGTGTTGCGAAGCCGCAACACGTAGGCGGGCGATTGGCCCCAGCCAGTGATGGTTTGGCGCGTCGTGGTGGGTACGCCCAGCGCCAGGAGAAGCGTTTTCACCTCGTCGCTGAAGCCCGACTGGGTTGTGGTCCAGCAGGGGATGCCGTTTGTCACCGTTCCGTCCGCTTCGTATAAGCCGCGCACAAAGGCGCCGTACGTTGCGGGGTCGTTGGTGGCGAGAACGGCGTCTGGGACGTGGGGAACATAGCCCTTACCGCTGTGTTCCGCAGACGGCGAGCGCTTGGCGAACCCGCATGCTTCCCACCAGAGCGCGAGCGGAACCGAGTGAACCGCAACCTCGTGGTAGCCTTGTTGCGGGGTCACAAAGGCATCGAGGTTGAACAGCGATTTGACCAGCGCTCGTACCCGGTCCGCAACATCGGCGTCGGTATTCGCGACGCAAAAGCGCGGGCCTTTGGCGTGAAGCGAGCCGTCGCCCATGAAGTAGCCGATAAGTTCCGCAAGGTCCGGCGTCATCGTGCGCGGGGCGCGGGTTTGGTAATCGCCGGTCCAGTACTCCTCACCGAGCGGGGGAAGTTGCACGGTTTTGGGAGCGCCGATAAGCGTTCCCATCGAAAGCGCAACCGTGTCGCCCGGCGCGATGTCGCTCATGCGTTTCCACACAAACGCGCCGGTTTCGGCATCTACCACTTTGATCTGATGCTTGAGCGTACCTTGAATGGCGTAGCCGGAGCGGGTCACAATGCGGCGCGTTAGTTCCGGCCCGTTGACGTAGAATTTGGTTGCCCGCTTTTCGCCGTCGTCGGTCAAAACGTTGAATTGAACGTCCTGCCATTGTTCGCCGTTCACGTCGCCCAAACGTGACAAGCGCGACAAACCTCGATCCGTCAGAACAAGCGAACCGGCGACAAGGCAACCGGTCGGCGCCAAAACCGAGATTTGCGCATTGCGGTAGCCGTTTTGTTGCCCGATCTCGATGGCCGTATCCCACGAACTGCGCGCGGCCTCGATAAGTTCGGCGGGAACGTAGTCGCGCCCGATCGCCTCGACGTGGTCGCGGTGCATCTGCATCACGCGGAGCATCGGCTGACGATTTTTCTCGTATCCCGCGAAGGTCCCGACACGCCCCGCGATACGGGCGGACTGCGCGTAGCCCTCGCCGGACAGAACGGCGGTGATCGCGGCGGCGAACGCGCGGCCTTCGTCGCTGTCGTACGGCAAGCCGCGCGCCATCAGGAGCGCGCCGAGGTTCGCGTAGCCCAATCCGAGCGGGCGGTAGTCGAACGAGTTTATCGTGATCTTATCGGTCGGGTAGGCGGCGTTCCCGACCATGATTTCCATCGCGGTCGCGGTCACGCGCACGGCATGCCGGAACGCGTCCAGGTCCATCTCGCGATCGTCCCGCCGGAACTTCATCAGGTTCAGCGACGCAAGATTGCACGCGGTATCGTCCAGGAAGAAGAATTCGCTGTTATGGATGAAGCACCCGGAGAAATTCGGCGCGTCTGGTCCGCCTATTCCCGCCGTTGCGCTGGTAACGATGGCGAAGTTGTGATGCCCATCTACGGTTCCATCGTAAACATTCTCGACGCCATCAAAAACGACCGACACAACCTTGTGGTTGTAAAGCGCGGCGGCTTCCTGCAAATCCGCTTCGTCCTCGAACAAGCGGCGCAGGGTCGCCGCTTGCGGCGCGTGGGGCGCACCCAAACGTCGCGCCTCGCTTCGCAGGTTTTCCCAATTATCGAGGCGCAGATCATAGCCCGCGTCAAGGAGGAGGCGGGCGGCTTTAAGGCACCGGGCGCGCAACCCTTCCTCAGCCGCGCGTCGCTTGTCTTCAGGGCGCGAAGCGGCGATAGACGAAGCGCGAAGTTTCTCGCAATGTTCGGGCGACGGCGACATTCCGCGCCGCGTTTCGCCGCCTTTTTTACCGATCATAGCAAGACCAAGCGGGCTAAATCGGCATTCATTCGAGCAGAAGATCTGCGCTTCACGAGCGGAAACGAAGTTTTCGCGGCAGGCCGGGCAACATCGCTCGAAGCGCGGCGTGGAAACCGGGCGTCCGATGGGCTTGCCTTCGGCTCGTGCATCGCTCACCCGCTTATTAGCGGCATCGGAGGCATGCGCTCGCTGTTCCGGTTGGTCCCACAGGGCGCGGGCCGACTCCTGCATTTTGGCGCGGGCTTCGGGCGTATGCGGATTGTTCCAGCGCGGGTTGTTTTCGCCGCGTGTCGCCTCCGAAATATGGGCGCGCCACGTGTCGTTCATCAAGCGGCGAGCCGGATTTCGGTCACCCAGCATCTGATCACGGTGCAAGGCTTCGTGTTCGCTGGCAAGCAACAGAACGAGGTTTGACAAAGCGTCGTTCAAACTGTTGAAGTCGCTATGATGAATATGGTAGCCGGTCGGGGCCGCGCCATACGCCATTTCCCACAACCAGCGATATTGTGCGCGCCAGCCTCGGCCTGTGTAAATGTAGCGGCGGGGCGTGCGCGAGTCGTTCACCCTTCGCACTTCGGAATGGAACGGGTTCAGCGAGTCGCCGGTTTCGAGATCCTTGACTTGTCGGTACGAGCCGTCGCGCAGCATAATCAGGTGATCATCGGTCGCGCGGAACGATGAGCCGTCATCAAGCGTGACGCGGAACACCGGCGCGTTTTGCCGCTTGACCTCGATTCCGTACATCGGCGCGATTGTGGTGCGCTTGGCCTGATGGTCCCAAGCGTACACATCGGGAACCGTTCCGACAAGGTCACGAATGGGAACGGCATTGCGTCCGTCCGCGACCGCTATTAATGTGTCGCCCGTGATACAACACGGATTCGATGCGTTGATGCGGCCCGTGTTGGGGACCGTGTGCCAGCGGTTCGCTGTCGTGTCGTACTGCATGCCGGGATCTCCGCACACCCACGCGGCCTCGGCTATCTTGTGCATCAGGTCGCGGGCGCGAAATGTTTTAGCGGGCGCGCCATCCAGAACATTGACGGTTGTCCAGTCGCGGTCCAATTCCACGGCCCGCATGAAGTCATCGGTCGCGCGCACGGAATGGTTCGCGTTCTGGAAGAAGACGGAATCGTACGCGCCGTTTGGCACATTGAACGCGCCGGAATAGCCCGCCTCGATAAGGGCATGGGCCTTTTTCTCGGCGTCGGCCTTGCACTCGATAAACTCCTCGACATCGGGATGGTCGGCATTCAGAATGACCATTTTCGCCGCGCGCCGGGTTTTCCCGCCCGATTTAATCGCCCCCGCGAACGCATCGAAGCCGCGCATGAACGACACCGGGCCGGACGCGGTTCCGCCGCCCTTCAAGCCTTCCTCGGACGAGCGCAAAACGGACAAGTTGGTGCCGGTGCCGGAACCCCACTTGAACAGCATCCCTTCGGTCTTGGCGAGGGTCAAAATACTGTCCATCGTGTCATCCACGGAGTTGATAAAACAGGCGCTTACCTGCGGGCGTTCGCCTTGAACGCCCAGATTAAACCAGACCGGCGAATTGAACGCCATGTACTGATGGAGAAGCAGGTAGCGCAGTTCGTCGTGGAACGTGTCCGCGTCGGCGTCGGACGCGAAGTAGCCGTCCTTTTTGCCCCAGTGGTAAATCGTATCGGCGACACGAGAAATGAGTTGGCGAACCGAATTTTCGCGCTGCGGCGTGCCGACCTTGCCCCGGAAGTATTTGGAAACGACCACTTTGGTCGCAAGCTGGGACCACGACGCGGGGATCTCGCAGTCTTTCTGCTCGAACACGACGCCGCCCTGTCCGTCCGTGATCGCCGCCGAGCGTTTATCCCATTCGGTGGTGGCGTACACGTCCTCGCCGGGGCGGGTGAAAATCCGGTCGAAGCGGACGCCCTCGCCCGCGAACATGCCCGGCTCCTGCGCTTTACCGCTCACGGCGTCGGCGATGCGCTCCGGCAGTTGCGGGGCGGCAAGCGCGGCGGGCGAGGTCGGCGCGGCCATCAGCGGCGCGGCCCCGGCGGGTTCGCTCGACGATTCCGATGCGCCCACGGTGGAAATATCCGCCCCGTTCATTTCCGGCTCATTTCCGAACGGATCGGTCAGCGTTTCCTCGCCCGAAGCGGCGACAGCGGCAAGCGCGGGCTTCGTTGTTTTCGCCACCGGCTTGGCTTTCGCGCCGTTGCCGTTGGCCTTACCGTTTCCATTGCCATTTTCGGAGGCGGGGGCGGAGTCATCGTCCCCAAATAGTTCTGCCAAAGTTGTTTGTCCTTCCTCGGTTCACCGTTTTTACCGTGGTTTCACACGGTAAAAACGGGCGCTTGGATAGCCCGCCGCATAAAGGCGTCGGATTTACGCAAGCCTTTCAAAATTTCTAATCGTTGTTTGTTCCCGCTTTGGAAACGGTCTCGGCGATGGGCGCGGCGACGGCGGGGGCGCGTTTTCGCCGCGTCGCCAATTTGCCCACGATGTCCTTGAACTGTCCGGCGTCCTCGAACTGCAAGTAGACGGAGGCGAAGCGCACAAACGCGACCTTGTCCAGATCCCGGAGCCGCTCCATCACCATCTCGCCGATCTCGGACGACACCACTTCTTTTTCCTGACGGCTGTATAATTGCCGCTCGATGTCGCTGACCACCTCCGAGATTTGCTCATCGGAGACCGGGCGTTTCTTGCACGCGATCTCAAGCGCGCGTCGCAGTTTGTTCCGATTGAACGCTTCCCGCTCGCGCCCGCCGTTCTTCAAGACCTGAAGCCGCAGCTCCTCGATTTCCTCGAACGTGGTAAAGCGTCCTCGGCACCGGTCGCACTCGCGCCGCCGTTTGATCGACGCGCCGTCGCGCACGGGCCGGGAATCCAGCACGTGATCTCGATCTTGTTCGCCGCAGTACGGGCATTTCATGATGGCGCCAAACCTTCCGGGAACGCTCGCGGAAGGGCGTTGCTTGTCCTTATCACTCATTGACGCGCCGCGACGATTTGCGGGCGGTTCTCTACATCTTGTGTACGAACCCGATTTTACACCCTACATATGGTGTTCGTCAACAGTTTTGATAAAATAATTCGCTTCAGGTTTCCGCATTTAGTTGGCTTGGCGGAGTAGTTTTGCCCCCGTCGTTTTTTGGCAAGCAAATCGCCTGCGGCTACTGCTGTTGAGTGACGCCCATTGCATGTAAATGACGTTTTTAAAAAAGCGCACTACACGTCGAATTTTTGAAGCGCCGCCGCCGCATAATAATAATGTAGGAACAACGAGCGCGAGTTGCTGAACGCTGTCGTAGCGCATTGCGGCAAACCGGGGAGCGGAACCCAGTTGGCGGATGCGGCCTGTTTGAGCCGCGCCCGCTTTCAGCGGGTGTTCCGCCAAACGATGGGCGAAGCGCCCGGACGCCTTCAGCGTCGCCTCGTTCTGGAGCGGGCCGCCTACAGCCTGCGCGTCACCGACACGCCGATTACCGCTATCGCCTTTGAGGCGGGTTACCAAACGCCTGAAGGCTTGAGGAAAAAGCGAACGCTCGTTAGGATAAGATACAGGTATTATCGAAACGAGAAGGCGGCGATCCATCCATGACGGCGACGGGCAAAATAGTGGCGGCGGTAGATATCGGAACCAACTCGGTCAAGATGACGATTGCCCGCAAAAACGCAACCGGCGGCATTGAAACGCTCGCCGACCGCACCGAGATCACGCGACTGGGCAAGAACGTGGACGCATCGGGCCGCTTGAACGCCGATTCGGTCATCAAAACGCTCGCCGCCCTCCAGCGTTTCGCGGAAGAAGCGCGAACTTTGAACGTCACCGAAACGCGTGCGGTGGGAACCTCGGCGTTGCGCGACGCGGCCAACGGGCCGGGCTTTGTACGCGACGCACAGGCGGTTCTGGGCGGAACGGTCGAGGTGATTACCGGAGCGCGGGAAGCGTCGCTGACGTTCGCCGCCGCGCGCCGCGACCCGGAATTGCAGGCCCTCGCGCCCTCCGGCGCGGTCTGGGCGACTTCGGATATTGGCGGCGGCTCCACCGAGATCAGTCTGGGCCGGGACGAGACAAACCTTACGTTCCAGCAGTCGCTTCAACTCGGCGCGGTCCGCGTGACCGAGCGCGCCCTGATCAACTCCGACCCGCCGACCCGGGAAGCCCTTACGCGCGCCAAGCAAATCGCCGCCGACGCCCTCGCCGTGGTCCCAACGCCGGTAGCGGGGGAGACCGTGGTCGCGGTCGGGTCGGGCGGCACGATTGCGAACCTCGCCTCGATGGAGCGCGGTATCGCTGTCACCTCGCCCGACTTCAGCGTTGCGGGCCTGCACGGCGTTCGCCTCGACCTCGCCGCGATTGACGCCCGCATCGCACGGCTTGCGTCGCAAACGATCGCCGAGCGCCGCGAAACGCCGGGTCTCGAACCCGACCGCGCCGATGTAATCCTGGCCGGGGCCATTATCCAGGCGGCGGTACTGCGCCGGTTGGGCGTAACCAGCGTTTTAGTGTCCGTGCGCGGCTTGCGGTTCGGGCTTGCATTTGAAATGCTCGGATAGGGAACCCGCTCCGCCGCCCGGCGTTGATACGGTTATGAGCAAGCCCGCCAAGAAAACCGTCGCCGCGCCCGCCGCCGTTGTCCGCAACCCGCACAACCTTCCCACCAAAGTCTGCCCCGCCTGCAACCGCGCGTTCACGTGGCGCAAAAAATGGGAGCGTGACTGGGAGAACGTCGTCTACTGCTCGGACGCCTGCAAAAAAACCGGCAAGCGGGCAAACCACGACGCTTGAACCGTTCGGCCTTCTCTATGGCGACGGCGCGTCGAACAAGCCGTTGTAGTTTCCAAAGAAACTAATCGTTGTCAGCAGGTATTGCCACGCGATAAAGGCGGGCAGGGCGGCGAGATCGCCCCGGCTACGCGGCGCCCAGAACCCGCGCAGGGAAACCACAACAGACAAACAAAAATGCGCGAGCGCGGACAAAACAAGCGCGGGTATGAGAACCGAAAATCCGAGGTCCGGCCTTGTATTCAGGGTCGAAACCCACACCGCCCCAAGCGCGGCTTGCAATGCGGGAAAGGCGAACGCGAGGTAGCCCATGCGAGAAACCGCGCGCGTTTCGCCGCCGCGCACAAAGCGGAGGGCGCACACCGCCGACGCGCCGCCGACCGCGAAGAAAATAAACCGCACTTCCCACGGCAAACGGTTTAGCGCGTCCTGCCAGACGTCGTCGGTTGTTCGGTATACCCAGCAATACAAGCCGTACCAAACCACGAACGCGCCCGCAACGGCGGCCACGGTCTCGCCACGGGTCAGCGTCCAAAAGGCGCGTGACGGCGCGTTGGGCGCGTCAGGCGGTTCAATACTCATGTTTTGCAATGGTAATGACGGCCTTAGACTGGCCCCACCCACCAGTAATACGCGTAAAAAAGCAGGGAATACCACGCGAAGAAGAAGGGCAAAGCGGCGAGTTCGCCTCGATATTTCCTTTGGAAGGCGCGTACAAGCGCCGCAAAACACAAGGCGAAGTGCATGATGACTAAGCCGAGGATAACTTGGGGCGCGAACCAGATTAGCGGACCCAAAAGTATAAGCAAAGTTGTCTGCAAGACCAGGAAAGCGAATGCGGCGTACCCGTATCTGGAAACGCCCGACGTTTCGATGCGCCATAAGAAGCGTCGGGCGCAAAGAACGAAAACGGCAACTATGTTGCAGAAAAGAAAGATAAACCCTGTAGGAAGTCGGTACGACGAGGGCGGAACGGTCGCTTCGATCGCTGGGTTCGACGTCACAAGAAAAAGCGCCAGCCAAATACCCGCCGCTACCGCAACCGCAAGAATACGCTCACCAGTAGACAACGGCAACGCGGGGCGCGTGACCGTAGTCGGGTATGTAGATGTCCGGGTTTGTAAGGTTGACGACATAATACCGCTTTCTTGTTGACAACTATATCGGTTACATCGGTTGCCAACTATACCGGATGCGGCGCTACGGCGACGAGTTTCGCGCTATCCATATCGACACCCAGAACCAAACAATGCCCCACGCGCAAAGCAACGGCAAGGCGACCATGTCCCCGCGCATATCCGCGCGCCGCAGACTACGCGCAGAAACGAAAAGCGACAAGCCAAGATGCGCGATGAGGGAGCAGACGAACAAAGCGGCAATCGCGAAGTCAAGCGTGGGCGGTGGTTGCGCCCCCGGCTTCAGCCAGCCACAGGTAAGCGTCAACAAAGCCGTTTGCGTTGCGGGCAAGGACAGCGCAGCGTAGCCCATGCAGGATACGGAGCGGGTTCTGCGGCGCCGCAAAAAGCGATACGCGCACACGGCGGAAACGGCGTTAAAAAGGGAGTAGCCAATCTTCATTTCTGACAGACCCGTCAGACTCAGGCTACTGATGTCTTGCCAATAAACGGGCCAGCTTGATACGTCTGAGACAAGGGAGTAGGGTACAAACCACGCGCCTATCAACGTTGTGAGAGCGAGCGCCCCTTCCCCGTAGGACAACGCAAACGGCGAACGCGGCTCCGTGACGGACCAGGCGTTTGGAGCGGTTTCTGACAATGGCAACGACATGGCGGTGATCTTGCCTCCACTTCCATTTTACCAATATTCAACACAAAAGCGGAAAGGCCGCATAGCGGGAGCGGTACGCTTGCTCCGGCTACACGGCCCATTATACAGAGTTACCCCGCGAAAACGCGGGCTATCTTGCTTTCAACTTTCTTGCCTTCTTGCTACTTCGCTACTCGCCGCCCGCGACCGCCTGATCCGGGGTCAGGACGGTTACCGGGCCATAGGCTTCCAGGCCGGTTTTGATTTCCTTGCCCTCGCCGACCGCGATAAGTTGAACCCGGCCCGTGCCGATATACTTGCGCGCGACCCGCTGAATGTCGCCTGCGGTCACGGCCTCGATCATGCGCGGGTAACGATCCCAGTAGTCTTTGGCAAGCCCGTAATCCGCGACATCGAGCGTGCGGCCCAAAAGCGCGGCGGGGCTTTCCAGCGTCAGGGCGAAGTTGCCGATGATGGCGCGCTTGGCCTGATCCAATTCGGTTTGCGTTACTGGTTCGGCCTGAATACGGGCGAACTCGCGGACAAACTCGCCCACAGCCGGGCCGGTGACGGCGGTGCGAACCGACGCTCCCGCCCCGAGGGTGCCGGGCCATTTCCCCGCCGAGAACGACGAGTTCGCGCCGTACGTGTAGCCCTTGTCCTCGCGCAGATTCTGGTTCAAGCGCGATGTGAACCCGCCGCCCAGAATTTTGTTCATTACCAAAAGCGGAACGTAATCCGGGTCGGTGCGCTTGATGGCGATATTGCCCCACGAAATCACGGTTTGGGCCGAGTTGGGACGGTCCACCAGATAAATCGCGGTTTTTTCTTTTGGCGCAACCGAGGCGACCGGGATTTGCGGCTCCGGATTCGGGCCGGGCGTCCACGAGGCGAGCGCGGTCTTAAACTTCTCCATCACGGCTTTGGGGTCAACATCGCCGACGACGCCCAGAACGGCCCCGGCGGGGCGGTAGCGCGCATTGTGGTACGCCTTCAAATCGTCAGAGGTGATCGCGCCGATCTGCGCTTCGTTGGGCGACAGCTTGCCGTACGGGGTCGCGCCATAGTAGATTTTGCGCGACAGTTCGCCCGCGAGATACGCGGGATTGCCTTTTTGCTGGGCCAAGCCCTGAATCGCGCGGAACTCGACCTGCTTCAAGCGGTCGTCCGCGAACGCGGGGTTTTTCAGCACGTCCACCATCAGCGCGATAAGCGCATCCGTGTTCTCGGACAACCCGGTCACCGTAATGCTCGCGCGCTCCGACCCGCTCGATGCGCCCACGCCGCCGCCCAAATCCTCACCGATCTCGGCGATTTCGCGCGCGGATTTCGTGGTCGTGCCTTCCGTCAAAAGGGCCGATGTCATATCGGCGACGCCCGGCTTGTCCTCGAATAAACTCCCGGCTTTGACCGAAAGCGTGAAGGTGACGGTGGGCAACCGGTGGTCTTCTAAAACGTACGCTTTCGCGCCGTTGTCCAGCCCGAACTCTTTGGCTTTGGGCAGTTTGACCGCCAGAACGTCTTTGGCGACAGGGGCGCGGCCCTTGATAACCGTGGACTTGCGCTCGCCCGACGCTTGCGCGGCGGCTCCGGCTCCCACGCCGGTCTCCTGCGCGTGGGCGGCGGGGGAGCCGCTTGCGGCGACCACGGCGACGATTGCCGCGCCTGCAACAGCGGCGTTTGCGATATTCTCCATCATGCGATTACGGTTCATTTTCTTTCGTGCGGCGCGGTTTATCACTTGGCGTCCTCCTGTGCGGCGGCGGTGGTTGCAACGGCGGTTTTGACCGGCGCGCCTCCCGCCCCGGCGGGCATGGTGACGATCACGACGCGGTTGTTCTTGACCAGATATTTTTGCGCGACGCGTTTCACGTCGTCCGCGCTGACCGCTTCGATCTTATCCAGGTACGTATTGACACGGCCCGGATCGCCGAAGTAAATCGCGTACAGGCTGAGCGAGTTCGCCTTGCCAAGCGCGGTCGCATACGAACGAACCGCGTCGGCGCGCTCGCCGGTTTTGGCGCGGGACAATTCTTCGCTTGTCACGCCGCCCGTTTGAATACGCGCGATCTCGGCGTCAATCACGCTCTCGACCTTGTCCAGATCGTAGCCGGTTCCGGGAAGGCTTGCGGTGACGCTGAACAAGCTCGGTCCGCGCCCTTCGCCCACGCCCGCGCCCGCGCCGAGCGCGAGATTTTTCTCCACCAGGGCGTCGTACAACCGCGAGGTGCGCCCGCTCCCCAAAATGGTTCCGAGAATAGACAAGGCGTAGAAGTCGGGATGATCGCCCGGCACGGTTCGGTACGCGGACCGGTACTGCGGCTGGCGCGCGAGCGGGTCCTCCAGCGTTTTGCGCTTTTCGCCGCCGAACATGGATGGCTCGGTCGTGTCCACGGGCGCGGGTTCGGGCTGGCTCGCTATCGGGCCGAAGTATTTTTCAACAAACGCTTTGGCCTTATTGGTGTCGAAATCGCCGACCACGGCGAGCGCGGCGTTGTTCGGGGCGTAGTACGTTTTGAAGAACGCGCGCACGTCCTCCACGCTCGCCGCGTCCAGATCCGCCATCGAACCGATGGTGGTGTGCTGGTAGGCGAAGTTCTGGTACGCGAGGGCGAGCAGGTTTTCCTGAACCTGCCCGTAGGGGCGGTTGTCGTAGGATTGCCGTTTTTCTTCCTGCACCACCGCGCGCTGATTGTCCAGATTTTCCTGGCTCACATCGAGCGAGCGCATCCGGTCGGCTTCCAAAAACAACGCTAACTCTAATTGGTTAGCGGGAAGCGTTTCGTAGTAGTTGGTGCGGTCCTGGTTGGTGGAGCCGTTCATCGAGCCGCCGTTCGCCTGCACCAGCAAGATATGCTCGCCCTTGCCGACATTTTCCGAGCCTTGAAACAGCATATGCTCGAACAGATGAGCGAAACCTGACCGTCCGACGCGCTCGTTGCGCGATCCGACATCATACGTCACACTCACGGCGACTACCGGGGCGGCCTTGTCGGGCGCGAGGATCACGGTTAAACCGTTGGCGAGTTTGTATTGCTCAAACTTTATCTGCGGCGACTGGGCCGCGCGCGGGGCCGCCGCAGTGGCTAGTGGCGCGGTTTCCGCCCCGGTCGCCGTTGCAGGCGATACGGAGACGGACGCAAAAGCCGCGAGAGCCGCCGCGCCTCCGATTCGGGTCATTCGTCTTTGTGGCATAAACAAACGTTCACACCTTTCTATAAGGGGGCGTAGAGTTACTTCATCTTATATACGACAAAAGGCGTGGAAATTCCCGCTTTGTTCAGCGAACGATGAATGTTTGATTAGTGAGCATTGCATAAACGCCTCGGAAGGGGTCCGATATTCCGGCTGGCAAAGCAAAATTTTGTAAGGCTGCAATAAAATCGGCGAATGTCATGAAGACTGCGCTCGATACTTGCGTGATTGGTATCGCTCCGGGCAGAGTTGCGGGAACTTCCGATATGCCAATCAGCGCGACCTCCCAACCCGAAAAATACGCCCCGCCAACACCAATTGAGCGGCGCATGTAATCGTAAAGCACATCGCCGGTTACAAGTGCGAATGCGCCGCCGAAGTGGGAGGCCAAAACAGCCTTTTTCAAGATTTGGTCCAACTGACGCTTCCAAGCATTGTTGGGAATGATGCCCGGAACATTAACCGCTGCCGGTGCCGCAACGCCCAAATGTTGGCGCAAATATTTTGTGTCGAGCGGCTGAGACAAAAAAGCATTAGTCGGCGGCGATTGTGCAATCCAATCATCAACGTAACGCGTGATAGTTCCGGTGTTGTTGGTCTCACCGCCCCCTTGCACTTCAAGGATGACTTTTTGCGGCCCAAGCGGTTTTGTAGAACCAGTTGCGGTCTGCAAAACGTAATCAAGGATAAGCCGTCCCGGATTAAGGTTAACACCTACCTGCCTTTGAAAACCAATAAGATCGGTGGCTACACCGGGAAGGACGGTTTGCGCAACTGACGTAAGAGCGGCAATGTGTGAAGGCGATAAAGCGCGCGCTTGCGCAGGGATCATTCGGTTTAAGCAAACGATAAACGGACGACCGCGAAATTGCTTTCCATGAATGCGGACCGAACAAATTGGCTGAAGCGGTGGGTTATGATCTAATTTGATGCATGGCCCACCTGAGAAGGGGCAAGTTGGGACAACAGCGCCGCCGCGTACGGACGGCACAATATCGGGGATAAGAACATCAGTCCGCTGGCCCAGACATTCAGCGATTGAGATGGGCATCCATTCCCTTTTTGCTGTTAGGCATTAGGACGCGCCCTTGTTCTTCGGCGATCAGTCTAAGAGCTACCCAACGGACTACATGAACGCAAACAGCGTTTCCCAGCGCTCTTAATCTACGAGAGTCCAATTCTCCGGGAAGCCCTGAAGTGTTTCGTATTCGGAAGTCATCATTCGGCGCACAAACAACATCGGCGCTGCCACGGGAGTCGAGTGTGTAGGACTCTCCATCGTTTCTGTAACCTTTGGCTTGGGGACCTGCGGAAGGCTTTCGTCCGATACTTGCGTGTTGGATGACAAACAAATCTAACCCTTGAAAGCCGCTTCGAGTGAACTCGGAAGTTGAGCGGAACGGTATTTGGCTCGCTCCAGCCACTTCTCCAGATACGACCGGTTCAAAAAGCGCTCGGGCGGCGCCGTCCGTTTGATAACTTGCGACAATGAACACGCGATGGCGTCGTTGGGGTGTTCCGAAATGCTTTGCGTCCAGTATTCGCCACGCCACGGAATACCCGAGGTCATCCAGTGTTTGGAGAACATTCTTGAAATCATGCCCGTTTCCGCTATTAAGCAGCCCTGGGACATTCTCAATAACCAACCACTTTGGTCTTGCCGCGTCAACCAAGTTTGCAAATCTTCCGAACAATCCACTTCGTTTGCCCTCCAGACCCATACGCTTCCCTTGATTTGCAAGGGACAAGTCTTGACACGGAAACCCGCCACACCATAACGTCCGCCTCTGGTATATCAGATGCATTAAGCTCTGTTATATCTTTAGACAGTGGTACTGCAGGCCAATGTTTTTGTAGAACTTTTTGACAAAAAGCGTCACGTTCACATTGAAAAACGATTTTGCCGCCCGCTTGCTCAAAAGCTAAATCAAAACCGCCAATTCCGCTGAAAAACGAGGCGATATGCAAAGGCTGGTTTGAAACGTTCTCCATAAGTGACGCTAGGATAACAGAATTATCTCATTCTGACTACGCCCCTCTACGCCAGGCTACGGCGTGAAGGCGGCGACGGCCTCATCGCAGGTCGGGAAAATGCTCAAGATGCGGTGCATACGAACCAACTCAAACATCACGCGGACGCGCTTTTGTACGCGGCACAATTTCAAGTCGCCGCCGCTTGTCGATAATTCGCGCAGGCAGGACAAGATGCCGCCCAGGCCGGAACTATCCACAAAAGTTACAGCGTCCATGTCCAGAACAATTCTTTGGTACGACGTGATGACCGGAGCCATACGCTTTTTAAACTCGCTTGCCGTACTCATATCCAATTTCTCGAACTGAACCCCTACCACAGCAACCGAATTGTTTTCTTCAATGGTTAAAACACCCATGTTATATCCGCTTTTCTTGTAATGCCTTATTACATCATTACATCTGTCGCCTGTTGTACTCTTTAACGCGGAACCCCACGTTTTTAGCGCATTAACTAACAGCGAAGGTTTATGTTCGCGCAAAGCGTTTCGATAGCGTTAAACAATTCCTGCCTATATCATCCGGGGCGTGAACGACCTCATCGAAACATTCCCGGATAATGTACAAACCAAAGCCGCTGTCTTTATCACCGCTAAAGTTCGGCGGCGGGACGCGCTCCGGCGCGAAACGGCGTCCGCTGTCCCACATCCGTACCCGCACGCGATCTGCAAATATCTCCGCGTGGATCTGGACGCGCTGACCGGCGCGCCCTTCGTACGCGTGCCGTATAATATTGGCCGCCGCTTCGTTAAGCGCAAGCGTCAACAAATCGCATGTATCATCGCCCGTAAATGCGTTCGCCGGGAATTTGCAACAAAATGCGGTAAACCAATCGCGGATAACCGCTAATTGGTTCGCGTCGCTCGAAAACTCCGCCGCCGCTTCCCACAAAGAAACCGCGTTCATCCAGGGTTGAATGCGAACCGCAACGCAAGTCAGGTCGTCGTTTGCACCACCGGCGACCTTTAGCCGACTTGCTTTTCCCGCCGCGTTATTGTGTTCGTCTTCGCACGAAAAGTCAAGCGCGGCGGAGGCGATTCGCTCCGCAATGGTTTGCGGAGCGTCGCCTCGAAGGTTCATAACGAGGCGGGCGATACGCTCTTCCCCGAACTGTTCGTCATCGCTCAAGCGCGCCGCTTCGGATAAGCCATCCGAATATAAAAAAACCACATCGCCGGGCGCGAGAGGGCGCTTTACCTGAATATACCGCTCGCGCTCGCTCATTCCAAGCGGCATATTATCGCCCGCAATCGTGTCCCATCGCCCGGTTTCGGCGTGAACGTGGATCGCGCGCGGATGCCCGCAATCCACATACGTCAGCAGGCGTTTTTCCAGATCGAAGCGGGCGTAGGCGAGTGTGACAAACGTGGACAAATCGTAGAGTTCGCGCGTTAGTTCGGCATGAACGGCGTTTATGATTTCCTCGGGTTCGGGCAGTCGGTTAAACGGACGAACGGCGTGCGACAAACGACGTACGGCGCGCTGAAAATGACTTTTAGCGGCGGCGGCGAGAAGGGCGGCGGGGACGCCTTTTCCCATCACATCGCCGACCAGAACATCTACATGGTTTTCATCGTAGGCGAAAAAATCGAAGTAATCGCCGCCAATCTCCTGTGACGGAATCGAGGTAGCCCCGATCAAGAGACCCGGGGCGTTTATCGGTCTTTGCCGCACCAAAAGCGTGCGCTGAATATTGGAGCCGACTTCTATCTCGCGTTCGCGCGCCTCGGCGAGCGCGCTTTCGGTACGCCGCCGCTCGGTAACATCAATACCCATCGAGATAATAAACGTGACGCCGCCGAACCTATCGGTTAAAGCGGTGTTCGTGAACGCGATCCTGACCTGCCCGCCGATTTTCGTCACCCAATGAATCTCATTCGCGTTCGGGAAATGGCCCGCCGTTAGATGGCGGAACGTTTCCATGACACGCGGCGATTCTTCTTCGGTAATCAAAAAGTCCCAGAAAGGTCTGCCCAACACCTCGCTGGCGTCGTAGCCGGTAGCGCGTTCGCAGGCGGCGTTAAATCGCTGGATTCGCCCTTCGCGGTCCAGCACGATGATCAGCGCGCCAGCGGTGTCAATCACGGCGCTGGTAAACTCGCCTTGTTCGCGAAGCGCTTCCTCGGCATCCTTTTGCGCGCGAGAATAGCGGATCGCTCGCTCCAAAGCGGCGGCGGAAAGGCGGCTTTTGACCAAATAGTCCGATGCCCCCGCCGCCATCGCCGCGCGATCCACCTCGCGGTCTTCCTGCCCGGTAAGCAAAATAACCGGCGCGCGGAAACCGGCGTCGTTCGCTTTGGTCAAAACATCCAAACCGCTCATTCGCCCCAGGCGGTAGTCGAGAAGGCATACCTCAAACGGAGCGTCGGCGCGCATCAGGTCAAGAGCGGCGTCCGGCGACGCGGCCCATGTCACGTCGAACTTCGCGCCTTCTATCTCGGATAACAACTCTTTGGAGATGAAGTAATCATCTTCGTCGTCGTCCACCAGAAGAACCCGCACGGTTTCCGTCGCGCCGCTTGTTTCCCGGCTATTTGTCGGCAGTTCGTGCGTCATGGCGGTACAGGTCAAATCTCCGGTGAAAACGAATCCGTTGCGACCTTCTGCGTGTTCGAAACGTCGAAGGCGTCCGTCTCTGGCATGGCGACAATGTCAAACCAGTAATGTTTAAGGCTCTTCATCACATCAATTAAGCCATCAAAGGTGATGGGCTTTGCGATATACGAGTTGACGCCGTCCTCGTAGGCAGCCCGGATATCGTCTTCGTTGCGCGAGGTGGTCAGGATGATAACGGGAATCTGATGCAGATGGCGATCGGACTTGATTTCCTTTAACGCTTCACGCCCGTTTTTACGCGGCATGTTCAAATCCAGCAAAATTAAACCGGGGCGGGGAACCTCGCGGGCGGATTTGCCCGCGTAGCGTCCGTTACGGCGCAGATATTCCATCAACTCCTCGCCGTCCTCGACAAAGATGAGACGATTCGTAACCCGGCATTGCTCCAGTGCATCGCGGGCGAGCATGCGGTCATCCGGGTCATCCTCGGCCATCAAAATAGGCATCGGCGCGCGAAAATTATCCATTGGTTTTATACGGACTCTTTCTCATCAGCGAGAACGTCAAAAGCGGGCGCGGCGATTTCCTGTTGTTGTAACAGTAAAGTATCGGTAAAACAAAGGCGGGGATTTAGGGGATGAGTACCGGTTACAGCGTCGCGCGACGACAAAGCGTACGCATCGGGCGGTGGGTTTGTCGCGACGTTGCTCCCTGACATGACAAACCTGCCAACCCATTTTAACGTGACCGCGCGGGAAACATTAACTCTTTTTCGGAACCGGTTGGCGGAACGAGCGCTCTACGGCGTCGTTGACATCGGTGGAGACCGGCCCGTCGCGCCACAGCCAGCGCATCATCTCCGGCAGGATCGCCCCGCCGAACGCTTGCCCATGCGAATTCATGCCCCACGAGTAGTTCACGTCGTAGCCTTTTTGCGTCAGGGCTTTCATCAGGCGCACGTTCTGGAAAAACCAATCGCGCTTTTCATCGTAAACGCCGTTGCGGAGGCCGCGATTGTCGTTGCGCCCGTCGCACAGGTAAACGCGAATGGGCTTTTTGCCGGTCGCCAGCACGCGCTCCGGGTAGACGTAAGCGCCCCGCAGATTAACGAAACTGCCCACGTTGCTCAGGACCTTGCGAAACTCGTTGGGCCGCTCCCATGCGACTGTGAAGGCGGCGATCGCGCCGGAACTCGATCCGCCGATACCGTGCATATCCGGGTTCTTCGAGATGTTGTATTCTTTATAGAGCGCGGGCATCAACTCTTCCGTGACAACGCGCGCGTATTTGTCATCGAGCGAGTTGTATTCGGTGGGACGGTTCGTCGTGCCGTCGCCCCAATCGCGCGGGGTAGGTTCGGGCTGTTCCGGCGTGCGCCCCGGATTGATGAACACGCCGATCATCACCGGAATCTCGCGCCGGTAGATCAGGTTGTCCATGACATTTTGCGCCCGGAGGTCGCCGTTTTCGTTCTTGAACGCCTGCCCGTCCTGGTACACCATCACGGCGCAGGGAACGGCGGGATCGTACTGAGCGGGGACGTACGCCCAGTACGTGTGCTGGGTGCCGGGATACGCCTTGCTCGGAAGGGTGAACGGGCCGCGAATCTCGCCTTTCGGGACGCCGTCCTGCGGCAGGGAATCGGGGCCGAGGCGGTACTGCGAGTTGGGTCCAGGCGCGGGCGTCGTCGCGGGCGCCTGCACGGCGGGAGCAGTCTGTCCCGGAGCCGTCGTCGGCGCGGGAACCTGCGCGGAGGCCGCTGATAGTAGCGTTCCCGCAAAGACAGAACCGATACCAACACGGACACAGATGGCGTTCATTGCCGATTTTCTCATTTGAAAATTCCTCGAAACAAAAGTACACCTTATCCACCTGTATAACCTGCCTGAAACTGTCATTTGTCTGGAGAAGCGGGCAAGGGCTGTTGCGTTTCAGGTCCGCTACATTGCGGTTAAACGTTGGCTTCAAGGCTCTTCTGTCTTACGCGCAGGAGCGCAAAAAAACAATTATTTTTGCAAAAGCGCAAAAAACCTCACAAAAAACCGCATAGTTTGTGTATAATTTCCCCAACACTCCTTGTTCTTCCCCAACACTCCTTGTTCTTCCCCAACACTCCTTTTCTTCCCCAACACGGGAAGAGATACAACCCGGAGTGAACAAACGAACGAGGAGCAAGCAAAGCCGATGCCCAAAGGCGATTCGGACGACACCGACGCTTACATTGATCTTGTCGCGCAGGCCGTGATTGACAAGATCGAGGAGCGCGGACGCGTCGCGCAACTTGTGGAACAAGTCGCGGCGCGCGTGATCGAGATGCAAAAACGGGAAGCGAACCTTCAAGCAAAAGAAGGACGTGAACCCAGAAACAGCCCGGACACTTCGGACAGCGTAAGCGGCGACTAAACAACGGCCCGCAACGCGAAGGAGGACGGAAGCGACGATGTTGGAGAAACAAGGCAAGAACGCCCCAGCGAAAGCGACCGGGAGCGACAACGACGGAGTGAGCGGTATAAAGGCCGAACGAGCAGCTTGGGAAGCGGAGAAGATGACACGCCGGGCGGCCCTCGCCCGCGTCGGCTTGCGGTTCGGCGCCGCCGCGCTCGCCGCGTTCACGGTGGATGACTTAGCGCGAGCAACCATGCGCGCTTTGGACCGACAAGCGCAGGACGGCAAGATCGCAGGCGCGGTGGCAAGCGAGTTGCGGAGCGCAGGTGTGTCGTTCGCCGATGGCAAAGACCCAAGCCCTGACGATGACACCGGTGTCATTGTGACCTGTGATCACTGTGACAAGCAGTGGTGCGCTGATATCAAAAAGGTGGCTGATGAGTATGTTGATTGCCTGATGTCTGATCAGTCGCCGGAGTTCTGTGTGGAACAAAATAAGCGTCATAGTGACGAGATCAAAGAGTCGAACCGAAAATGCATGGCGGCGCATTGTTCGTGGGATCACAAGATACCTCTCTGCAACAATGGGAAAATTGCAATTGACGGCCATGAGGTAAGCAATGAATAAAAAGTTGCTGGGCGCTTTTCTGTTTTTGTGTGTTGCTACCTTGCTAACATATAGCTTTCTGATAGGAAGGCCTTATATGCAAGCGAGACGGAACGACGCAATGAGACGCAAGATCATACAGGCAGGGTACAAGCAACATGACGATTTGAATAGTGCGTTTCGCAATCGGCTTCTTGCAAAAGTGAGGGCCATAGATAAGGCTGGGTATAAAGGCGAGGAACGCAAGAGGCGTATAAAGATGGAAGGAGAAGCGGCGATAAAGGAAATGCAACGCGTCCGTAACTCCAACTTCACGTCACCGTACCGTATGGAGTAGCGGAAGCAATGGCTTTATCTATCGGCGCACGCCTGCCGTCGTTTGTGGGCGCGACCGAATGGCTCTATAACGACGAACCGGGGCCGGACGACTTTACGGGTCGCCCGGTCCTGGTGCATTTCTGGGCGGTGTCTTGTCCTGCCTGCAAAATGAACTGCGGGGAGGTACAGGCGTTGCAGGCGCGGTACGAGCCGCATGGTTTGCGCGTTGTCGCCGTGCATTTGCCGCGCGGGAAGGGCGACTTGGACGCTGACCTTGTTCGTGCGGTGGCGGAAGAGTTGGGTATGACTGAACCTTGCGCGGTGGACAGCGGGGGCGTTTTGGGCAATCGGTTCGAGACAAGCGGGTTGTGGCCTGTGTACTTCTTGTTCGGGCCGGACGGCGGGATGAAGCGACGGGGCGTTGGAGGAGCGGGTTTGCGGCTCGCGGACGCTGCGCTCGCCCGTTTGTATCCGGACGCAACGTAACAACGACCATACCTTGACGCTATTACTCATCGCGCTTACTCGCCCGTTTGGGGACGGGCGAGCAGGGCGGCGACCGCATCGGCGGGGGACAGGCCCGATTCGGCGTCAAGAAGGCGCGCAACCGTTTGGCAGACAGGAACCTCGGTTCCCGTCCGCTCGGCCAGGGCGGCGACCGCGCGGGCCGTTGTCACCCCTTCGGCGACCTGGCCCAAACGCGCGAGAATTTCCGGCAACGGCACGCCCTGCGCCAAGCCCTCACCCACACGGAAGTTGCGGGACAAGCGCGACGATGCGGTCGCGAGCAAATCGCCCACTCCCGCGAGGCCGTAGAACGTTTCCCGCCGCGCGCCCAGCGCCTCGCCCAGTCGCGCCATCTCGGCGAGACCGCGTGTGAGAAGGGCCGCTTTGGTGTTATCGCCGTAGCCCAAACCATCGGAAACGCCGCCCGCGATCGCCAGCACGTTTTTCACCGCGCCGCCAACCTCGACTCCCAACCGGTCGCGGCTTGTGTATACACGAAACGCGGGGCGACCAAACCGAACGGCGACCCGCTGGGCCGCGCTTGTACCGGGACACGCCGCGACAGCGGCGGCGGGAACGCCGCGCGCGATCTCGGCGGCAAGGTTCGGGCCACTGAGGGCGACAAGGGCGAGTTGTGGAAACGCGTTTGTCCCTAACGCCTCATGTGCGACCTCTGCGGGAAGCAGTCCGCCGCTTTCCATTCCCTTCGCCGCGAGAACCATATCTACGGCTAATTCTGCGTCGAGATGCGGCGCGGCCCGCCCCAGTACATCGCGAACCGCATGGGACGGCACCGCGACCACGATGAGCCGCGCGTCTCGGATTGCATGGGCGAGATCGGCGGTCGGGCGGATAAACGGCGGTAGAGCGAAGCCGGGCAGGTAACGGCGGTTCTCCCGGTCGCGCGCAAGCGCGTCCGCAAGCGCAGGCGTCCGGTCCCACAAGCGCACCTCGCCGCCGACGCTATCTGTTCTATCGCCCGCCAGTAAAAGCGCGAGCGCGGTTCCCCATGACCCCGCGCCTAAAACCGCGACCGGCTCCATTGCGGCGGAACTCATTGTGCGGCGCCCTCGCTGTTTGTCGTCCTCGCCACGGTTTCGCTCACGATGGGCGGCAACATGGCTGATACATTCAAAGCGGCTTCCGGCGCGAACAGCGGCGCGACAACATCGGCTTCTGCAAGCAGTCGCTCCTTTTGACAGCCGGTTTGCGATGGTTCGCGTAAAACGGTGAGGGTGCGCGCTTTAATATCCAGAACCCAGTATTCGGGAACGCCCGCGCGCGCATAAACCGTCGCCTTGATATACCCGTCGCGCCGCTTTGTCGCGACGGGTATATCAACCAGCAAGAGCAATTCTGACGGGCCGGGGGCGTCACCCGGATAATCGTCAACCGTTAACCGCAGAACAGCGACATCCGGGTCCATCTCGTTGTGGTTGTCGGGCGCGACGGGCGCCTGAGATTGAATACGCTCCATTCCGAAGACTTGCATCAGCAACCGTTGACAGCGCATACAAGCGACAATGTGCGGACGGCCTTTTTTCACCTTCACAACGATCTCCCCTTCCAAAAGTTCGACCGGCTCGTCACCGTCCAGCACCCGGCACTCGAACAAGCGCTGGTAGTCGGCGCGTGTCCACAGTTTACGCGGAGCGCCGCCGCTTGCGCTTGCAGGGGGCGCGAGGAGCAAGAACGGCGGCTTGCGCCCCCCGCCCCCGTCTGGCGACGTTTGCGGGGCGAGCGTGTCTTGCGGGGAAGCGAAAGCGGGCGCGGCGGCGGTTTCGTCAAGTGCGCTCATTTTGAATGTTTCCTCTTTGTCGGCTTTTGCGACACCGCTATGCGCTTTGGGCCGTGGTCACGTCGGGGGCGAGCGGTGGAAGCATCGCCGAAACAGACAAGATGGCGTCGGACGCGGACAGTGGGGTGACAGTATCGGCCTCGCTATACGTCGTCTCGCTGGCATAGCCGTCTGCGTTTGGCGCGCGAAGCACAGTTAGCGTCCGCGCCGCCGGGTCCAGAATCCAGTAGTCACCAATACCCGCGCGGGCGTAAATAGTCGCCTTAATCCCCCGGTCACGTCGCCCTGTAGTGCGCGATACTTCAACGACGAGAAGCGTGTCGCTTGCGTTCGGGGTGTCTTGGTAATGCGTGATCAACTCGCGCAGAACCAGGACATCCGGCTCCGGCACATTGTACTCGTCCGCAACAAGGGGAGCCTGCGTTATCACACGCAAGGGACCGAAAATGGCTCTTAACAACTCCTGTAAAAGTATCACCGCGATAACGTGCGGCATCCCCTGGCCCATCTTGGCGATTATCTCCCCTTCAATCAGTTCGCACGGTTCCCTGTCCTTGAAAACGCCGACATCGAGCAGTCGGTAATATTCGTCTTTGGTAAAGCGTCGGCGCGGCATTTCGTCGCTACCGGGAAGGGGCAGGAAAACGCGCGGCGGGCTGGCGCCAAACGTCGCCGCGCCGCTTCCAAGCGGCGCGGCGACGTTGCGGGCGGTGGCGACATTTCCGGCATCGAAGCGCGAAGGGGCGTCGGCGACGGCGGGGGAAGGGGATACGGGCGCGTTGCTCATGGCGTTTTTATTCCCAAACGATAAGGGGCAACTCCTGCGGCAAAACCGCGTCCGGGTGCGACGGTAACACGCGGAGGGAAAAGCCCTGCTGACCGCTTCGCGCTGAGGGAAGCGCGCCCGTGTACGCATACGCGCCGTTGTCGCCGTCGCCGTTTGTTTCGTCAAGCGTAAGGACAACGGACTCGGGCGCAAGAAGATTGCGGTCGGCGTCCACCGGCCCGGCGTACAACTGCACCGTTACATCGCCGGGCGTGAGCGCGCCCAAATGAACAACGGCGCGCACCGGCACAACCTCACCGCCCGCGATTTTGCTCGCGCCTTCCGGGAGCGCGACGGATTCAATCCT
The DNA here is from genome assembly GCA_964252165.1 of uncultured Armatimonadaceae bacterium. Taxonomy (GTDB): domain Bacteria; phylum Armatimonadota; class Armatimonadia; order Armatimonadales; family Armatimonadaceae; genus CAXUMS01. The sequence continues at coordinate 14,379 of CAXUMS010000008.1, read as the reverse complement.
GACGTCGCTCCAGTTATCACGGACACATTTCTTCCACTCGACCAGTTCTTTGGCGCGGGCGAAGTCGTTTTCAGCAAGCGCGCGGGCGCGGCGCGCGGCGGGAACATAGTACGTTTCAGCGTACTCGCGAACCATGCGGGCCGTGGTGTAGATGGGCGCGAGTTTGGTCATGCTCGCTTTGGCTTTGGCGATCCAGGCTCTGGGCAACCCGTCGGCGTCCCGGTCGTAGAACAGCGGCGCGATCTCGCGCTCCAGCGTTTCGTAAATATCCTCGGCCTCGACATGGTCCTGATAGCCGTAGTCGTCGTAATCCTCGCCGCGCCCGATCTCCCAGCCAACGTGCGGATCGTAGCCCTCGGCCCACCAGCCATCGAGAACCGAGAAGTTCAAGCCGCCGTTCGCGATCACCTTCATGCCGGATGTCCCGGACGCTTCCATCGGGCGGCGCGGGTTGTTCAGCCAAACATCCACGCCCTGCACCAGATAGCGCGCCATCGCCATGTCGTAATCTTCCAGAAACACCACCCGGCGGCGCACATCCTCGCCGCGCGCGAAGTGGACAATGCGCTTGATTAACTCCTTACCCGCGTCATCTTTCGGGTGCGCCTTGCCTGCGAACACGAACTGCACGGGCCGATCGGCATGATTGATGATGCGCTTGATGCGCTCCGCATCGCGCAAAAGCAGGTCGCCCCGCTTGTAGGTTGCGAACCGGCGCGCGAACCCGATGGTGAGTATGTTCGGGTCGAGAATCTCGCCCGCCTCGCGTACCTCGCGCTCGGACGCGTTGCGCGCTTCCATGCGTCCGACCTGATAGCGGCGCGCCCATTCCACCAACTTTTGCTTGCGGACCTGCTTTACGTTCCATAAATCGGCATCGGGAATAGATGCGACGCTCGCCCAAACGTTTTTGTCGGCGGGGTTTTCCGACCAGTGCGACGGCAGGTGTTTATCGAGTAAGTCAGCCATCTCGCCGCTCAAAAACGAGCGCGTGTGGATGCCGTTGGTGACGCTGCCGACCGGCACCTCGTCTAAGGGGAAATCTGGCCACGACGGTTGCGCCATGCGGCGGGAAACGTCGCCGTGGAGTTTGGACACCCCGTTAATATAGCGGGCGTGCCGGAACGCTAGTACGGCCATATTGAACTTTTCGTTCATCGCCCCCGCGCTGATATGCCCACGGTCCATCAGTTCCGCGAAGGTGAGGCCTAATTTCCCTGCGTAATCGCCGAAGTGCTTTTGCATCAGGTCGGGCGGGAAAAGATCGAAGCCTGCGGGAACCGGCGTGTGCGTGGTGAAAAGATTTCCCGCCGCGCACGCCTCGGCGGCCTGCGCGAAAGATAAGCCTTGTTCCTGATGCAACCGGCGAATACGCTCCAGCGCGAGAAACGCCGAGTGTCCCTCGTTCATGTGGCAAACCGTGGGGCGAATTCCCATCGCCGCGAGCGCATGCGTGCCGCCGATGCCCAGAATAATTTCCTGCTCGATGCGCGTTTGGTTGTCGCCGCCGTACAAGTTGCCCGCGATATGTCGGTCGCCGTCGGCGTTTTGCGGCAGGTTGGTGTCGAGCAAAAACAGCGGGATACGTCCGACCTGCGCCTTCCACACCTGCGCGTGAACCTGACGCCCCGGAAAATCCACCGCGATCACAAACGGCGCGAGCGGATCGCCGTCCGCGTTCAGTTCGCCGTCGCCGCCCGGAACCGGCTCAATCGGAAGCGAGTAAAAATCCGTGGTCGGGTAGTTCTCGATCTGCCAGCCATCGGAATTGAGGGCTTGCCGGAAGTAGCCCTTCTGGTACAAAAAGCCCACCGCGACAAGAGGCAACCCCAAATCCGAGGCGGATTTCAAATGATCGCCCGCCAAAACTCCTAAACCGCCCGAGTAGATCGGCAAACATTCGGTAATGCCGAACTCGGCGGAAAAGTACCCGATGCGGAAGTCATCACCCATCTCATTTTTGTACGATTCGGCCCACCATCCGCCCGTGTCCATATACCGACGGAACTCGGCATAGACGGCGTCCAGTTGCGCGCGGAACGCATCGTCGTTTTCAGCCTCGGTCAGTCGCTCTTGCGAAACAATGCCGAGCAAGCGCGCCGGATTGTGACCGGATTGTTCCCATAATTCCGGCCCGCCCAGATTACGGAACAAGCGAATGCTGTCGTGATCCCACGACCAGCGCAGGTTATACGCCATTTCGCGCAACGGCGCGAGAGAGGCGGGAAGCGAAGGAATAACGGTATACGTATGTAGCGTGCGCGGCATAAAAACAAAAACTCCTGAAGGCAAAGGTTCGTCGGCGGGCGGTTGAGGAAGCGGGTTAATCAGCGAAAATAGGACGCTATACACCGGAAGATCACGTGAGCGTGTTTTGGTTATGCCTGTATTATAGCCGACTGTGAGTTTTTCCCGCCGACAGAACGCAAGGAACCCCTTGATGTTTCGAGGATTGAAAATTTGGGTGACAGCAAGACGACCGAGCATTTTAGTTGGCGAAGACGCCATACGAAGATGCCATACAATGGACTTTGCTAACGCACCCCTTTTGAACATGGAGGTTCTTATGCTTTTCCACAGCAGGCCACAGCAGGGCGCTTACAGTAGGGGCTATCTCCCTTCGCGCGTTATTGCCGAGCGTTGCTCACGCGCAAAGTAATCCCGGTCCAACCGCTATACCCTTGTTATCAACTCCGTCAATGTCACCTTTGGCTCCTATATTTCGCCAAGCGTGTACCAAGACGACACCATCACCTCGTCTACTTCCGCCTCTTGGGACGGTTCAAACTACGCTTCCAATGCGGGGATTTCTGGTGAGGCGTCGTATGCAAACCAGGGGCGAGGTGCGCCTTATGATAGGCCTTTAGTCGCTTTCTTCGTTGCCAATGTACGAAGCGGCAGTTCCACAATGAACACAAATGCTATGACCTCGTACAACGGTCAAGCCGCGACCCGCGCAAACAAGCCGTCCGCCTTGTACAACGCCGCCAACTATAAGTACCGCGTGTTGCTGTATCTGACCACTGATTCGGGAACGAGTTTAGATAACAGCGGGACATATTATATAAGTTCGCTTTCTTTGAATTCTCAATCGGTTACCTCTTTATAAGGTGCAGTAACGACGAACAGGAACAAAAAAATGAGACTACGAAAAATCGTCCAACCCCGCCTTCTCGTGGTGGCTTCGGTTATGGGAGCGGCGGCATCGTGTAGGGGGTTTCTCGCCTTCCCGCACGATGCCGCCGCTTCTCCCCCTGTATCGGCTATCAAAACTCCCGACGCTTCAACGAGTATTCTGACTAAGGACAAACGCCTTGACCAAATAGTGAGCGTGACATCGCATGAGCGCACGCTTCTTAGCCTTCTTACTGAGCTTCGGCGCGAAACCAATGTCCGCTTTGTTATTCATGGGGAAATTGAGTCAATCGGGCGAAGTCGCTATAATGCAAAGTTTACGAATGCCACCCTTCGAGACGTGATGGACGTTCTCGCCGCGCCTAACCTTTTGCAATGGGAACAAACCTCGTCGCTTACGTATGTTTTGCGTTCGCGCGCCAATCTTAACGACGTGTTTTTGCCGCACAACGACTTTGCGCGTGAGCGCGCGGAGCAGGGACGTGCGCTTGTCGCTACGCTGGCGAGGATGGAACCCGAACTACGCGACAAACTTCAAAATCAAGATTCGGGTTGGGTTCTTTTATCTCAATTACCTGCCGAAGCGCAGGCTCCCCTTCTTGCAATGCTTGACTCGCGCCTGCGAGAGTCGCAGCAGAACAACGAAAAAGCGCCGTTCAGAGTTGGCGACGATTTTGGTCAAGCCCGCGTGGTGGTTCAAGTGCAACCTAAACGTGAATTCATCAACTACTTCACGCAAATAGGTATGGACAACCGAGGCAGTATGGGATGGTCCTTCAACGATCTGGAAGACCGCCAGCGAGCAAAAGCGCAAGCGGCGAAGCAATCGAAAACTTCCCCCGCCATTTATAACACGGCGGACTTTGTTGCGCCTGTTGTAAAGCCGGTTGGCGAAAAAACCGTTTCGCCTCAACGTTTGTTCCGTTTGAATTTGACTACCCCTGCGACAGTCGCCGAAGCGGCGGCGGCCCTCGCCGCGCAGATGAGTACCGGCTTTATCGCCGACACGCAAAAAGCCCTGCCGAAATCGGCGACGGTTATTATTGACAAACTCACGTTGCGCGAGGCTTTCAAAGAGTTGGAACGCATCTACCCCGAAACCGAATGGGAAGTTCGCGCCGGTAGCGACATGGTTGTGGTGCGTGCGCCCAGCAATCAAGCGCGAAACGCGCGCCGGTAATAGTTTGGCGACAAACGCCAAGCGCGCCGCAGGGACGCGCCTACCGCCGGTGGCGTGGCAAAACAAAAGGCTCGGCGATTATTGCCTGAGCAAAATCGCCGAGCCTTTTGTTTTAGCGAAAAATGTTCCTGATAGTTATCGCAAGCGTCTCCTACTTGGCGAAACGTTTCCTATTCCGCGTTGCCGTTGCTGAAGCCGACAGGAAATGGCGCATTATCCCCGGTCAACTCTTGCAATGGCGTCGTTGCCGTTTCTGCAAAGGCGGGAACCCGCAGAGCATGGCGCAAAATGTCGAGTTCCGCAAGATTGCGCTGGGAAAGCGCGCTCATCATCTTCTCCCCATTTTCGGTCAGGGCGACACGAACCACGCGGCGGTCGGCAGGATCGGTTGTGCGGCACACCAGACCTGCCGCCTCGCTCCGATCCACCAGGCCGCCCACGGCATGATGGCGCAACTGCATTGAGCGCGCGAGTTCGGTAATAGAGGACGAGTCACGGTTCGGTTGCCCTTTAATGGCGAGCAACAATTGGTGTTGCTGGGGCGTCAGGCCCGCTGCACGGGCGGTTTCTTCGGTAACGCGTAGGAACCGCCTGAGCAAAAAGCGGAAACTCGCAAGGGCCTCGTAATCCGCTTTGCAGATACCGGCGTCACCGATATCGGTTTCCTTCGCTACGGTGAGGAGACGCACTTTTAGACTGTTTTCCGTTGTTCCCGTTGTTTCTCTTTCTAAACCCGCTTCCAGTACGCTCATGGTTCCACCGCCTTCGCTTTCAAAGCGTTTGTGTTCAACGTGGCCTCGCCTGTAACAGAAGACGCCTTGTTGTCTGCTCCGCCATTTCGAGGGGCGTTCCGTTTTTGGGCGACGCCTCACGTAATTCTACGTTTGATTATCTCGTTATGCACCCTATTTTTCGCTTTTGCCCTACTTTATTTTACGTTTTCCCCTACATTCGCGTTCTCATTCGGCGCTGCAAACAACGAAAAAGGGCGGGGCAATCGCCCCGCCCCTACGTTCATGCCGTTTACGCCGTTTTGTTATCCCGCTAAAACGCCTCGCCGCGCTCTCGGCGCAGGCCGCGTTCTCGGGCGACCTCGTTCGCGTTTACGCCTTCCAGAACCACGCCGACTGCAATGATGACAAACCCGATGCCGCCTAAAAGCGCCAGAACAACGTCCTGATACAATGCGAAACTAATCATCCCGCCCACAATAAACGTCACATTCAGATAGGTTCGCTCCACTTTTTGCACATCCCGGTCGTAGTGTTTGTAACCGGACAAGCGCACGGCGGCGTAGATCATGGTGCGCCATACCAGCGAAACCATGAACAAAAGGGCGGCGAGAATGCCCAAAATGCAAAGTGTGTCGTGGATATTACCTTCGTTGAACGCTTCTTGAAGCGCGCCCGGATGCGCCGCGAGCAGAAACAGACGCCGCGCATTCTCCAGCGTTTCGTTGTTAAGAACCGCGAATAGCGGCGTTATAAATAGTGTTAAGGGTAAAGAAAGAAGCGCCGACATTTATTTTTCCTTGCTGGCCCTGTTTTCGCGCCACGCATCATCGCGCGGTGAAAAATGGCGCCGAATTAGGCGGGGTAAGCATTAGCGCCGCTTGATTGAAAAGGAGCGAACACGCCGGATTGAGAGCATGTCAATCCATTGATTTTTCAGATCGAGGAACGCCGTAGGTTGATTATTGGCGGCAGGCGTTGAAAACAGGAGGGGATGACGCCCGCGCCGTTTTTCAACTCTTCGCAAATCGTCGGCGCAACTCGGTCTCGAACATGGCGACGGTAGGCTTGTCAATAATCGTGAAGCGTATATCGCGCGGGGCGTCCGAGGCGTGCGCGCTCGCCCAGTCGCAAACGGCGGCGACCATCACGCGGGCGCAACGGTCTTTGGGAAAGCCGAAGATGCCGGACGAGATCGCGGGAAAGGCGACGCTTGTGAGATTCTTGCCGCGCGCGATCTCCAGAGCGGCGATGGTCGCTGACGCCAACAGTTCATCACTTCGCTCCGGCGACTGTCCCGCCCACGCTGGGCCGACCGCATGGATCACCCATTTCGCGGGGAGCGTTCCCGCGCCGGTTACGGCGGCGCTCCCGATGGCGACCTTGCCGACCCGGTCGCTTTCGTCCTGAATGACATATCCGCCCTTGCGAACAATCGCGGCGGAAACCCCGCCGCCGTGCGCAAGCCCGCTATTCGCCGCGTTCACAATGGCGTCGGTTGTCTCGTCCGTTAGATCGCCCAAATTCAGCGACAAACGGTGTCCGGTCGAAAGCGTGGTTTCAAAGCGCGGATTGCTTGTAATGAAGGGCAATTTCATAATGGGTCAGGCTCCTTCTACCTGTTCGTGTTGCTAATACGTTTATACCCTCGGTTTCGTCGCTGCGCGAATTCTTAACACAACCTTAACCGAAATTTAATCAAGGCTTTACATTCGCCATCGCTCACCCCGGTATGGTATGGTGAGATTTCGTGTGTTTAAGGAATCTCTTCGCTTACAAAACCAGTATTTGCGGAACGCGCGCCTAAAGCGGTAATGTTAAGAAAATCCGCAGGGTTCACCCTGATCGAACTGCTCGTTGTTATCGCCATTATCGCCATTTTGGCGGCGATATTGTTTCCCGTGTTTGCGTAGGCGCGGGAAAAAGCGCGGCAGACCGCGTGCTTGTCGAACGCCCGTCAGATCGGGACCGCGATCATGATGTACGCGCAGGATTTTGATGAGATCGTGGTTCCGTCGCAAAACGGCCCGGATGCGACCCTACGCTCCTGGCCAACGCTGATTTATGGCTACGTCAAAAACCCGAACGTTTTTGTTTGCCCATCGGCGGACGAGACCGAGTTCAAAGCCAAGACCGAGTATGTAGCGACCAGTACGCGCAAGTACATCGGCATTACCACATCGGATGCGACTGTGGGCGGCGATGGTTCGGCCCCGTCAGTTTGTGAGGTGCCGCGCTTGTCCTACGGGCGCAACTTGATTCCGGTCAAACCGGTTACTGCGACCGCGACAAATCCGCCGTGGGTGCAAGTGGATTCGGGACGACCGATCAACTATAAGGGCCAAACGTACGCTAACTTCGCGGCGGGAAACAACAAATCCGGCTGGGCCGGGTCCGGCACGATTGTAACCGGCACCACATCCCCTGTGACGCTCGCTGAAGTCGCGCGTCCCGCCGAGACTATTCACATCGTGGACGCCGTCGCGGGCGGCGCGTCGAATGTTTCCACGTATGGCGGTTCAATGCGCGGTTTGCAACAGGACGTTCGCACCGACATGTTCAATGACGCCCCGCCGTCAAAGGTGTATCCGCGCCGCAACGGCGGCTTTGTGGTGATCTACGGCGACGGTCACGCGGGCTGGCGCAAATAGGGAACCGCAACCCCGTGCGATTGGACCATTCAGGACGATAACTGACCGCGATAAAACGGCGCGGTGTGAGGATAGTAAAGGAATGAAAGCGGGCGCGCGAACCATCGGTTTGCGCACCCGCTTTTTCGCCGTTGCGTTTTCGAGACAACGCTTTGCGGCGTATCAAGGTGACAACGGTTTTCGGTAGCGGTTGTGAAAGGCGATAAAGCGGAAGCCGAAGCCCTGGTACATACGAAACGGGCCGGAGGGCGTGGCGTCGCGGTCCGCGCCGATGCCGGTGTACAGCCGCGCCCCTTGCAAACCCTGCTCGCGCATCGCGTGAAGGCAGTGGAACATCAGGCTCCGTGCGAGTCCTCGCAAGCGGTACGCGGGCCGAACCGCGACATTTGCCACATCGCCGACGTCGTTGGTGCGGCGGCACACGTGCAGTCCGGCGGTCTCGCCGCTTTGCCAACCGATGCGGCTGATCGCGGGATCGCAACTTGCCACAAACTCCGCCCACTGCGCCTCCTCGCGGGCGATATGCGATGCCAACTGTTCCGGCGTCCATGCCGGATCGGCGTTGGCCTCAATCAGCGCGCGGGCGACAGCGCGTTCCTGTCCGCTTTCCAAAGGGCGAATCTCGAAACCCGGCGGAACGCTCAAAGGCGGCAGGTCCGTGAGATGGCGGGCGAGTTCAGGGGAAAGGAAACGGAGTTCGTAGCCTGCGTTCAGGAGAAGCGCAATAGCGTCTTGTTCGCCGTCACTTGCGTTTGCGGCGAGTTCGCCCGGAGCAGGTCGCCCACGGTCCATACTGCGGGCGAGATTTTCCGCCCAATGAAGCAAAGCCGTACCGATACCTTTGCCGCGCCATTCCGGGAGAACCCAACCGCGCGCGAGATAGGCTTGTTTTTCCGCCCCGCGTTCGCTATCCCACTCGCCCCACCATTCCAGGCGACTATGTCCGACAACGCGCCCGTTTATTTCTGCGAGAAGAACGATATCGCGGATACCGTCGCGATGCGAACCGGCGACCTCTTTTTCGTAGTCGGCGGGGGACAGGTTGGGAATTCGGTAACAAACCGAGAACGGGTCTATCCGGTCGGCGTCGCGACAGCCGTCGTGTACGGCGAGCATCAGAGGAATATCGCTTGCGTCTTGGTAGTATCGAAAGGCGAGGCCGGGAACCGGAGGCGGGTTCGACGTTTCTGGCGGGGCGTGACGAATAGTCAATAGCGGGTCCTCCTCGCGGCGAACGCCGCTAAGGCGGTATCGCCCGAGGCTGTGGAAACGGTAAATAAGACCTCTGCAGGTTCTGCGCCAAAAAGCGTGAAGCCCATTCTACTACACACCGGCTTTTACAACTTTGTATATTGGAAGTCTATACAAATGCGGTATAATCAAATTGTCCACACGTGGAGACCCCTAACGGGGCAGTCGGACAGTTTGGGTTACGGGAAACCGAAATGCCTTCAAGCCGGACATCATAGCCGCCAAGCAAGTTGCTACGTCATAAAAGTAGATTGTTTCAAATCGAAATGAGGGGCTTTTTAGTTCCTCGGGGGGCTTTTCAGGCCCCTCTGGGCGGGGAGGTCAAATGACCTCCCCGTTCGTTGTTTGAGCCGGTGTGGTTTTGGGATAAAGACGTTTTCCTGCACGACGACAAGTGACCCAGTACTTGTGTACTTGTGGTTGGCGGGAAAGGCAGTCACGAACAAGACGAAGCCAGGCTCAAGTTGTTCTGTTATTACGACAAAATATTCCTGAGTGGCGTCAGCCTCTGGTTCCACAATTAGAAGATAAGTGAAACGCCCTGTTGCGTTAGAATTTGGTCTAACCTCGGTCGAAGGGTCACACAATGCGCTACCAATCCAACCAATACGCTCGGCACGGATTTGCGACCATGCGTCTCGTTTAGCACGGTTGTAACCTTCCTCTTCACCCGGCTTGAAGCAAACGTGCCAGCACGAACTCATCTCGAACACGACCCGATTCCCTAAAATATCTGTAATTTTCTCTGGGAAGTAAAGGTCGTTAAACACCTTCCGATAGTGTTGAAAACGGTCTTGTCCCCCGAGCTTGAGTAGCGGTAAAATCATCTATATGGTGTAATTTTGCAGAGCGCGCGGCGACTTTGAAGGCCGCCCCACGTCTTGTTCTTTGCTCTGTTACTTTTTCAGCGTCGCGGAGTTGAAGTCAATATCGGCGGCGGGGATTACTTCGATTGTCGCGCCGGGGAACCGCTTTTGGAGGTCGGGAAGGAACTTTTTCGCGTCGCCCGCGATTACCACATTCGCTGCGCCCGGCGCAAGGCGCGTTCGGGCGAACCCGCGCACCTGCTCGCCGGTCACGCCGCTCACGCGCCCGACATAGCCGTTCAGGGTGTCGAGCGGAATGTTGTACAGGACTAAATCGGCGATCTGCCCGGCAAGACCGCTACCCGTTTCCAGGTCACGCGCGAAATCGCCGACCACGACCGCCTTGCGCGGCGTCAGTTCGGTGTCGGTTAATTCGCCGGTTCCGAGGCGCGCGACCTCGCTTGCCAGCAGTTCCGCGACCTCGCCCGCCGATTCGTTTTTGGTTTGCGCGGACGCGGTAAATGGCCCGATTCGAGCGCGGGCCTGCAAACCGCTTCCCGCACCGTAGGACAGGCCGCGCTTGATGCGGACTTCCTGATTGAGCCGCGACGAAAAGCCGGAACCGAGGACTGTGTTGGCGACGGTTGCGACATCAAACGCCGAATCCGTGCGGGCAATTCCCGTGCGGGCGACCAGCACGGCGGCCTGTCCCGCGTCCGGCTTATCTACCACGACAATCCGCCTACCGGACGACGACTCAGCGACTGCGACGCCTGCGGGCGGGGCGGGAAGCGGGGCGGACGGTTTTTGCCAGCCGCCGAACTGCGCCTCGGCAAGCGCGAACGCGTCGGCCTCGCGCGTGTCGCCGACCACGATCAGAACGGCGTTATCGGGGCGGTAAAACGCGCGATGAAATGTTGCGGCGTCGGCTTCCGTAATGCGGGCGAGGCTTTGCGGCGTGCCGCCGAGCGGATGCCCGTACGGGGCGTCGCCGAACACGACGCGCGACGCGGCGTACCGGGCGAGCGTTCCGGGCGCCCCCAAACTCACCGATAAATCGTCCAAATCCTGCGCGCGTAGTCGCTCCCATTCGTCCCTATCGAACCGGGGCCGAAGCGCGACATCCGCCATAAGTGGGAACGCCCTACCGAACTGCGACGCGGGCGCGGACAAACTGACCGTGGACGAATCCCAGCCCGCACCAGCGGAAAGGTTCGCGCCCAGCGCTTCGACCGCCTCGGCGATTTGGGGCGCGGTTTTGCCGCCCGCGCCCTTGTTCAGCAGGTCGGCGGTGACATTGGCAAGGCCCGCCTTGTCCTGCGGGTCAAACGCGCCGCCGCTCCGAACGAGTAGCACGGCGGATAAAAGCCCGCTTCCCGCGCGCGGCAACACGATTACGCGCAAACCGTTGGGGAGCGTTCGCTCGGAAGCGCGCGGAACCGTGAGCGGCCTGGGCGCGGCGGGCGGGGGCGGGGTTTGAGTCGTTTGGGCGTGCGCCGCGACGCAAAAGGGCTGAACAGCCGACGCAACAAGGAGACAGCCGCCCAATCCCCAGTAATGCGGAAATCGGGAATGTTTGGACTTGTTCAAGTGGATTCTTTTCATTATTTCGCGCCTCCACCGCTCAGGGCGGCAGGCGTACCAGCGGCGGGCTTGGCCAGAATAGCCTCGGTGTAACGAATCACGACCCGGTTTTGCGGCGTCAGGTATTTTTGCAACACGCGCTGAACATCCTGCCGGGTCACGGCTTGGAGCGCGGCAAGGTCTGTATTGACACGCTCCGGGTCGTTCAAACGCGTTGCGGCGTCGCCGAGCGCCTGTGCGGTTCCGTCGGCGGTTTCGCGTGTTCGCAGAACGCCCGCGACCGCCTGGTTTTTGGCCTTGGCGAGTTCGGCGTCAGTGATGCCGTCCTTTTTCGCCTTCTCGATCTCGGCAAGCGCGGCGCGTTCCACCTCGTCGAGCGATTTGCCGGACGCGGCGGTGAGTTGAAAAACGAACAAGCCCGCATCGGTGCGAAGGTCGGGATAACTGCTCGCGTCCTGCGCTATTTGTTGCGTGTAGACAAGGGATTGGTACAGACGCGACGATTCCCCGCCGGACAAAATAACATTGGCAAGGTCGAGCGCGGGCGCGTCCTTGTCCGCCAAGCCGGGCGTCAAAAACGTCATTGCGACCGAGGGAAGCGGGACATTGGGGCCGGTTTCGTTGTAGCGTTTTTCCCCGGTTCGGGCGGGTTCTTTCACGGTCACACGCGGGATCGCGGTTCGGGGCTTGGCGATTTTGCCGAAATATTGATCCACCCATGCGTCCAGCCGCTTCGGCTCGAAATCGCCAACGACCACCAAATTCGCGTTGTCGGGCCGGTAAAACGTGGAGTGGAACCGTCGCACATCCTCGATAGTCGCGGCGTCCAACTGCGCGATGTTTCCGATAACGGGCCGCTTGTACGGGTGCGTGGTGAACGAACGCTCGACAATGGCGTTTTCCAGTTTCCCGTACGGCGGGGCCAAAACGCTTTGCCGGTATTCTTCTTTTACGACATCGCGCTCCGATTTGAACGCGGCGTCCAAGATGTTCAGATTCGCCATACGGTCGGCTTCGGCCCACAGCAGGGTTTCGAGATAGTTGGACGGCACGGTTTCGTGGTAGACGGTGACATCATCGGCGGTATACGCGTTGTTTTCGCCGCCGACATCCTCGGTCAATCGGTCCATCATCTCACTCTTCATGTTCTTGGTGGACTTGAACATCATATGCTCGAAAAGATGGGCGAAACCGGACCGCCCTTGCGGGTCATCCTTGCCGCCGACCTTGTACCAAACATAAATGGCGACCGTGGGCGTTTTATGCGATTCCGCTGACAAGACCGTGAGGCCGTTCGCGAGCGTCCGCTTCCTATAAACGAGCGGCGGCAGGGGCGCGGCGGGACGTTTGCCCGCATCCGATTGTCGCGGCGCCAGCGCGGCGGAAGCGAGCGGCGCGCTATCGGCGGCATGCGCGACGGGGACGAGCGCGGCGCACGAGCCGATCAAGCCCGCAAAAAGCGGCGTTAAAGCGACGCGTAATATGCGGCGGCGCCGTCGGACGCGGCGCGGCGGCGTTGATACATGAGGTTTGAGCAACAACGAATTCTCCGGGTTGGATTATGAGGACGGAATAGGACGCGCCACAGCGCTTATCGGATGCCGTGCGCCATCTATACTCAGTTTACGGCATTCGTTTCGCTCGCGGTCATTCCGCAGGGCAAACAAATAAAAACGGGCAACGGGCGCAGTCTTCGGACCCTTCGGCGGGGGCGGGCGGAAACACCTTCAAGCCGATGCCGCGCAGGGCGTCGTCGTAAGCGGCGACGTATTTGGCTCGAATTTTGGGCTTATCGGGCGCGGGCAACACGGCCCCATTTTGCAGGTAGCGGACCGCAATCGGCGTGTTCGGCCCAACCGCCTCGCGCAAAAGGTGAAGGCGCGCATCGTCGCCGTGCGCCTCGGCGGCATCCGGCTTGGGCGGCTTGCGGAACGTGCGGTGTTCTATGCGACCATACGGATGTTCGCCCTCGTTGACGCCCAATCTATCCGCGCGCAGGTCGAGCATTCCGTGCGGCAGGATTAGCGTCACAGACGCGGCGGGCGTTCCGTCGCTTGGCGCCGAGGCGGGCGGGGCTTTGCGGACCAACTCCTCGGCGCGGCGGCGGTACAGCGCGGTGTGCGGATGATCGTCGTGCGGACCATGCTCGCCCCACGCATCCGCAAGGGCGACGGCGGGATTTGCCGTGTCAAGGGCCGCGCGCACCGCCGCTAAAAACGCGCCGTACACGCCCTGCGCGCCGCTCGGAACATGCGCCTCGTGCGCGTAGTAGTGGCGACGCGGACAAACAAGATAATCGGCGACGGCGCCGATGGGAAAGGAGGAAGGCGCCGAGCCTTCGGCATCGGGGATGCCCCCCACGCCCCCAATAATGGGGGAGCCAGACAAGGCGGCGTCCTCTTCCCCTTTTTCATCCTTCATCCTTCCGCCTTCGTCCTTTAACGTGTCCGCTTGCCACGTTTCGCGGCGCAGGTGCGGCACGGAATCGAGGCAGGCGAGTAATGGCGACGCTTTGGCGGAACGGTTGTTGTACTTTTCGGCACGTGAAATGATCAGGTAATCGCGGGCGCGGGTCAGGGCGACGAAAAATAGGCGCGCTTCCTCGTCGCTGACGGCTTTCGCGGCGGTAGGCGGCGCGTCGGTTTCGTCCGTGTCATCGCCCGCTTCGTGGTTCGCCCGGAGCGCGGGCAGGAGCGATGGCGGGGCCTGCGAGGGGAACTTGCCCGCCGACAGGTTGGGGACGAACACAACCGGAAACTCCAACCCCTTCGCGGCGTGAATGGTGAGAACGCGCACCGTGTCGGTCTCGTTTTCCCCGTCATCGTCGCGGCTTGGGGCGGTAGCGGCGCGGGGAAGCGCGCCTTCCAAACGGATCAAGCGGCGCACGTGCGATAAAAAGGCGTGGAGCGGGTTCGCGCCGGGGGCTACGAGAACGTGGGCGCGGTCCCGGAAGGCGCGGGCGAGCGCGAGCAGATCCGCGACAGACGCGGCGCTATCGCGGTTCAGGGCGCGCGCCCGGCCCATCTCGCCCCACAAAACCT